>CAYUAG010000004.1:0-70983 GCA_964442615.1 uncultured bacterium | reverse complement strand
TTATGGGTATCATCAGTTTTAAAGGATAGGGAAGAAGATTGAAGATACTGGGAGAAATGGTGATTGGAATAAACTGGAAGAATTAAGAAAAGAAATTATTACTGAATATGATTGTCTCATGGAGAATAATAAGTGAAACCTGAAGATATTACCATATTAACTGTTGATGATAATCCATCAAATATCAGACTATTAACTCATTATATGGAAAAGGAGGGGTATAAAGTCATTACTGCTGAGGATGGCTTTGAAGGTTTTAAAGCTGCAATTCAATTTCATCCGGATTTAATATTATTAGATGTAATGATGCCGGGTACTGACGGTTATGAGGTATGTGAATTATTAAAGACTGAGGAGGAAACCCGGGATATCCCTGTAGTGTTTCTTACGGCCAAAGCTGAAGCAGAAGATAAAATAAAAGGTTTTGAAATGGGAGCTGTTGATTATATTGTTAAACCTTTTAATCTAATTGAAGTTTCAACACGAGTAAAACATCATTTAAAATTAACGGTTTTAGACAAGCAAAATAGATTGTTAAAAAATAGTCTTTTTAGTAACTTAAGTGAATTTATTAAGTCTGCAGGAAGTGAGGTTATTTATAAATACAATAATAAGTATTTAAATTCTTTAGAAAAATATATTGAAAAAATTATAGAATTAAAAGGTGTACCTGATAGCTTACAAAAGAAAATTATTGCTAGTTTTGAAATGTTGAATCGTATGAGATTATTTACAGAAAATAAAATTAAATATTATGAAGAAAAAAATAGTAAGGATGTTATTCTTTTATCTAAAATTATTTCAGATATAATTAGTATTTTATCTTTAGATATTTATGAATTTGTAAATATTAAATTTGAAGATGATAATTCAAAAATAACTTTTAAAAGTAGAAAAGATGTAATCTCTTTATCACTGATTAATCTTTTATATAATATTGCCTTAGCTTATGATGATAATGTTGATATTACTATTAAGATATCATCGGGATCTTTACCTGGAAATCTTAAAGAAAAAATTAGCAATGAAGTAAAAGAGAAATATGTCAAAATTAATGTTAATTGCAGTAACTTGTGGGATGAAAAGGAAGAAATTACAAGAGAAAAGGAATTTTTTTTAGAAACAAAAGTTGAAAAAAATATTGGATTTGCTTTATCCGCAATAGATATGCTTATAACAGATATAGGAGGAGTTACTGAATTTATTATTGAAAATAATAAGTTTGATGCTTCTTTATATTTACCTTTAGAGTAATTTTAGTCAAATATTTTAAAACTTAATCAAAAATAAAATAATAAGAGTCTGTTCTAGATACAAAAAAAACCTGATAGGATTTTAAATCCTGTCAGGTTTAAAGTCTTTATCGAAGAGAAATAGGCCGCAGTCAGGGACTGCGGGTCACCTTTGTTTTTGGAAAGGATTGTCTTCAATGCTTACTAGTTATAGGCAGTCCCTGAACGCCAAAAGATTTATTTCATTAACAGCGCTTTCCGCATCTCTGTGTATGAACCACTCTTGAGAATATACATGTAGATTCCACTCGGTACAATTTTGCCTCTATCGTTCCGAGCGTTCCAGATAACCTGATGGGAACCAGCTGGCATATGAGTGTCAACCAGGGTACGGACAGGCTGGCCAATCATATTGTACACAGTAATAGTTACCTGAGCGGATGTAGGTAAAGTATAGGTAATCTTGGTTTCCGGATTAAAAGGATTAGGATGGTTTTGGTGTAAGGCAAATCCATGCGGTATTTTCTCCTCGGTCTCTTTTACTTCTGTTTCTGTTCTAGTCTTACCTGTTAGCAGATAACAGAATTCTTTTACTTTGACCTGAATACAGGTATTATCATGACCCACAATAATTAAACGTATCCATTCACCAGTGGAAGTTACAAAGTAATACACTGGTAAATCCTCCGGATCGGTGACCCCGGCAGCATCCAGCATGTGCTGGGTATAGGGAATAGTAAGGGTAACCGAATCAGCAAAGTGAAGCCCTGCAGGTCCGAAGTGATAGGTAAGGCCAATGCTGGAGACACTATCTGGAAGAGGAGGTGGATTATCAATCATACCTATTTCGATTTCTGCTTCCATATCCAGTGCTCCTGCAGGAATAGTCACCGAAACCTCTGAGGTGTCACAGCAGACACTACCACCGCTTTGGTCAACTGAATCAGCGGCAATAGCAGTTACACGTGAAGATCCGGCAGTAAAGGTATAGGTAGTATCCAGGGAATTGGGAGTTCCGGCTAAGTCTGTTGCTTCAACCTTAACTGTAATTACAGAATCTGAAGCAAAGTCTGCGGCAGGATCATAGTGTATTGTATAACAGGGACTGTGAGAGATTATGTCTGCCCGCCCTCCGGTCTGGTCAGCTCCCTGAGAAACTATAATTGAGTCATTTATTACTACCGTAATTGAAGCGCTGTCCACCCCGGTACCGGAAGAATCAGTGATGGTAAATTGTAGGTCTGAATTCTTATGAATTGCTACTGAACCTGGAGGTGGCAAGCAATAAACTATGATTGGAGGTACTACATCCAATTCTATTCCGGTGCCTTCTAATGGAATATAAGTTGTCCACTTATCTGGATCATTGCTTTCAATTCCAATAGTTGCAGATTTTTTACCTGCTGAGGTTGGGTGAAAACTGACAATGAGATTTCTTTGGTTACCAGGAGCTAATGTATAAGAACCATCCCCGCTTACTTTGCTGAATTCTTCAGCATCAGGACCGTAGAGTAAGGTTTTTTTTACTTCCAGATCAAGATTTCCGTAATTAAATACAGTGAAGGTAAAGGTTTCAGAGCAATTACTGTTTACCATACCGAAATCTTTTTTCCAGGGGCAGACATAAATTTCAGGTGAGCCGGTTAAACAAGAGATTTCTTCTGACTGCTCACTGACAACCGTGTTGTTGTTTTGGGCATGGGGATTGGTCTGGGTTTCCACTACAAAGTAATAAGTTGTTCCTGTAGTTAATCCTGTTACCTTGAGAGATTTTTCGGTTTTATCAGCAGTCATGCCGAACGCAGTATAGGGTCCACCTGAGGTTGTACTGTAAAAAACCCGGTAGCCGCCGGTATTAGCAGTATAGATGATGGGTGTCCAGGAGACGGTTAGGGAAGTATTAGTTGGAGAACCACAGCTAAGGTTTTCCGGAGCAACTGTCTGGGTGGTTTCCCAGTAAACACCAAGTTGTTTATTATTAAGAAAGGTGCGAAGTGCGTCATTATCAGTATATAGGCCGTTCCAGCGGAAATCACTCCCTCCATCATCAAGATCGGATAAAGTATTCAGTGATGCGGGGATAGAGCCGGTAAGCTGGTTGCCATTAAGCCGAAGTTCTCTCAAATACTTCAGATTTCCCAGTGCAGCCGGTATGGAACCGGAAAGCTGATTGTCAGAAAGATAAAGGAATTGCAGATTTGTCAGATTTCCTAATGCAGCCGGGATGGGGCCGGTAAGCTGATTCCAATCGAGATAAAGGCCTTCCAAAATCGACAAATTCCCTAATGCGGTCGGAATGGAACCGGAGAGCCGGTTGTAACCAAGATCAAGGTAGAGCAGATTGGCCAGATTTTCCAGTTGAGCCGGGATGGAGCCGGAAAGCTGATTGTTATGAAGATTAAGGCCCCACAGATTCGTCAGGTTTTCCAGTTCAGCCGGGATGGGGCCGGTAAGCAGATTATTATTAAGCCAGAGGTATCGCAGATTCACCAGATTTTCCAGTTCAGTTGGGATGGGACCGGAAAGCTGATTGTTATAAAGATAAAGATTTTTCAGATTCGTCAGATTTCCTAATTCAGCCGGGATAGAGCCGGAAAGCTGATTGTTATGAAGCCAAAGGATTTCCAGATTAGCCAGATTTCCTAATGCAGCCGGGATAGAGCCGGAAAGCTGATTGTTATAAAGATAAAGGTTTTTCAGATTCGTCAGTTTTCCTAATGCAATCGGAATGGGGCCGGAAAGTTGGTTGTTAAAAAGATAAAGGGATTGCAGATTAGCCAGATTTTCTAATTCAGTCGGGATGGAGCCGAAAAGCTGGTTAGAATATAAATTTATTTCTGTTACCCGGTCAGCTGATACTATAATTCCAAACCAGGTGTTTTTCGTTCCCGACATGGCAAAACCGTCAACATCCAAGGGCGGGGTCTTCCAACCATTATTGTTGGTCCAACTATCACCGTTAGTGCTGTTGTCGAGGTCAATCAATGCCGCCCTTTCGGATGAAGGTATGGCACTGTACACAAGTCCGGAAAAATGAATAAACATTACAAGTAGTACAACTCTTAAAAGTATCTTTTTCATAATAACCTCTTTTCATGGTTGATATGGTAATTGCAGTCAGATGATTTATCTATAAAAAAAAACAAAGTCTACATCAATATTTCAGTTGTTGAATTTATAGCCATATAAAAATTAATGGATGAATAAGTTTTAATAATGATATTATAATAATTTAATTTTAAAATGTCAATAAAAAAATTGAGGAAATTTTACAAACTCACTCCCTTGGTTCTCCTCTCTTTTGAAAAAGAGAAGGATAAATTTAATTTTCAAAGCTAACCTTCTCAAAGAAGGTTAGTTTCTTTTTTTCTTTTGAAAAAAAGAGGGTGAAATCAAAAACCCTGACAGAGTTTGAATCCCTGTCAGGGTTAAGTTATTGAGAGAATTTTCTCCTGAAAGACCTGTTGGTCTGCTTAATATTAGGTTACTTTCTTAAAACGAATAAATCGATTTTTTGCCAGTATGATAAGAAATTCGCCTAATCGCTGGTAAAACTGTTCAAGGGATTCATTCTCTTCTTTTTCCAGTTTTTCTCCAATAGTTTCCACAGTTCTTATACCATCAATTAGTACCCAGGTATTACTTCCCTTTTCATCCAAATGAATTTTTACTTCTTCACTTTTTCCTAATTTTATGGTAATTTTTTTCATGAACCGGTTTTTAAAGCGTGGAACAATTAGAGAAACTGTTTCATCGTGGTTATTTTCCCAGTTGCATTGAGTTTCAGGAATCATATCAAGAAGATTTTTGTTTTTCTTTTTTTCCTTCATTAGCTAGTTAATTTTCTCAATTTTTTAAGGGGAATTGTAATCAATACCCAAATTAATACAATAAAAACTACAAAGTAAAGAATCACTCCAAGCAGTGTATCAGAGAGTGAGGGTATGTTTCCAATCAATTCATTAAGATCTACTCTAACAGTTACCAGAAGGGCCAGAAGTATGCCGGTTAAGGCTTCACCAGCCACCAGTCCGGAAGCAAGCAGTAAACCGTGATTTTCAGCTTTAGAGACGATTTTATCAATAAAATTTGTCTTTTCCTTGCCATCCAGTTTCTTTTCCTTAGCTTTTTTTTCTCCAAATTTTTCAGCACTTTTATCCATAAAGAATTTAACAATACCACCGATAAAAATAGCAAAGGTTGTACTGAAAGGAAGGTACATACCAACTGAGATAAGCATAGGAGAGGGAGATTTAAGAAGAATCAATGCTACAGCAAAGAACATACCTGCAATTACCAAAGGCCAGGCCATTTCTCCACCAACAATTCCTCTTGCCATCATTGACATAAGTCCAGCCTGAGGGGCAGGAAGATTTTCTGTACCAATTGCATGTGCATATGGATCACCAGGAACCTTATCTAACAGCATTATGGGAAGAACTAGTACAAGTGCAGCACCAATAACACCAATGATCCCTCCAATCTGCATTTTCCAGGGAGTACCACCGAGTATATGCCCCACTTTCCAGTCTTGCATCATATCTCCTGCTACTGCTGTACTACAAGCAACTACAGCAGCAACTGCCAGGGTAGCAGCAATACCTGCATTGCCCCTTAAACCTATAATAACCATGAGGAGAGCAGAGATTATCAAAGTAGATAAGGCAAGACCTGAGATAGGATTGGAGGATGAGCCGATAATTCCAACCAGATATCCTGCAACTGCGGCAAAAATAAATCCTGCAATTGCCATTACAATAGCTGAACCAATTGCACCACCCCAAGCAGGATTCATAGGTGTTTTAATAAGTTGCTGAAAAATAATTATCATAGCTATTACTAAAACAAGAATTGACATAATGACCATTCCAAAGGGAGTATCTTTGTTTATGCGATCAACTTTTTGATCGGAAGCTCCGGCTTTTTTAATGTCTTTGAAACCTCTGGAAAGACCATTTATAAGACTCTTTCTCATAGAAAAGAGTGTATAAAAAGAACCAACCAGCATACCACCAACCGCTATGGGTTTTACAGCTGCATTATAAGCAGAACTAGCTATGGTGATCCAATCAGAGTTTTCAGCAAAGAAAGATAGATTACTACTCATAAGAAAAAGGGCAATTGGCATTAAAAAGAGCCATCCAAACACACCTCCGGAAAATGTTATTGCAGCTAAACGAAATCCAATAATATACCCAACTCCAAGAAAGGCTGGTGAAGATCGTGGACTTTGAACTACCATACTGCCTTTTTGAGTAAATGATGCTATTTTATCTTTAATAACAATGATTTGTGAGTCGGAGTTAAGCAGAGAAACTTTAGATGTTCCCAGATTAATAAATCCTCTAAAAACATCCTTAATTATGGTTATTCCCTTTGAGTTTTTAAGAAGCTCGATTAAGGCAGCCAGACCCATAGTACCAAAAACTAGACCAGCTCCTGTAGCACCATGTTGGCCAGCTTTAACAATTTCAGAGCAGGCTTTACTTTCTGGATAGGGCAGAGTTTGATCTTCAACAAGTGTTTTTCTTAGAAGAATGACAAAAAGTACTCCCAGAATACCACCAAGTAACATTAAAATTGTGGTTTCAAGATATTTAAAATTACTCCATACACCTGTCATTACAAATGCAGGTATAACAAAAACTGCTCCGGCTGCAAGGGCTTCACCTACCGCACCCGTAGTACGTGCCATATTTTCTTCTAAAATTGTACCCTTAAAAAGGCGCATAAAAGCCATAGCAATAACAGCAGCTGGAAAGGTAGCAGCCACTGTCATACCAGCTGTCATACCAAGATAGGTATTAGCTGCTCCTAAGATTACGGTTAAAAATATACCTAAAAAGATAGCTTTAAAAGAAAATTCCCTCATTGAACTATCACTAGGTACATAAGGTTTAAAGTTCTCACTCATACACATCTCCTTTTTTGATTATTGAGAAGTTATGTTAAAAAAATACAATTTAAAAAAAAAATATGAGAAATAAAACATATATTTTAAATTTTTAAAGGGAAATATTAAAAATTTCTTGATTTAAATTAAAAGATTTCTTAACATTAATGAGTTTGATCTGGAGGTATAACAAGAAATAGAGGTGAGAAGAATATGATTGTTTTTCATGAAAAAGAGTTAGTGTTAAGTGAAAAATTACTATTTAAATAAAAAAATTTATTATTTATTATGAACAAGAGCGAAAATAAAAAAAATGGAATTGATACTCTTCGTCTTCCTCATTGGTTGAGAAAGAATAAAGAACAGACCAAGGAGATATTAGAGATAAAAAAAATGTTACGAAGAAAAAATCTTTGTACAGTCTGTGAGTCTGCCGGATGTCCAAATATTGTTGAATGTTTTAAAAAACCAACAGCAACATTCATGATTTTAGGTAGTCATTGTACAAGAAATTGTCGTTATTGTGGGGTATTAAAAGGAAAACCTGATAAACTTGATCCTCATGAACCATTAAATGTTGCTATAGCTGCAAAAAGTTTAGGACTGAAACATGTGGTTGTAACCTCTGTGACCAGAGATGACTTACCGGATGGAGGTGCAAAACATTTTGCTCAAACTGTAAAAGCAATTAAGGAATTACTACCAGAATCAACAATAGAAGTATTAATTCCTGATTTTTTGGGTTTAAAAGAAAGTTTGGAGATTGTTTTAGAAAGTGGAGTACAGGTATTAAATCATAATGTGGAAACTGTTCCTGAATTTTATTTAGAAATAAAACCAGAAGCTGATTTTCAACGATCATTAAAGCTTTTAAAAAGAGTTAAAGAAATTGATCCTGATGTTATTGTGAAATCAGGAATAATGGTAGGTCTTGGTGAAACTGAAGTTCAATTAAATAATGTTTTTAATGAGCTTAATTCAGTTGATTGTGATGCACTTACCATAGGTCAGTATCTTAGACCTTCTATATCAGCTTATCCTGTCAGGGAGTATGTTAAACCAGAAAAATTTAATATATATAAAAGAAATGCTGAAAAGGCTGGAATAAAATGGGTTTTTTCCGGACCTTTGGTAAGAAGTTCATATAATGCTGAGTCTTTAATGAAAAAATTTAAATTATCCCAATATTAGATTGAGAGGTTAACATTGAGTAATGTTTATTCAATTTTACAAAAATCTTCAGAAAAATTTCCTCAGAAAGAAGCTCTTATTTTCAATGATTATCGTATTAATTATGAAAAGTTAAAATTAAGTGTGGATAGATTAGCAAACGGATTAAAAGAACTTGGTTTTAAAAAAGGTGATCGTATTGCTTTAATGCTTCCTAATATCCCGCATTTTGTTATTTGTTTTTTTGCTGGTTTAAAATTGGGATTGACAATTTTACCAATATCTATTTATTATAAGACTGAAGAAGTTTATCATCGTCTTGCCGATGCAGAAGTTAAAGGCATTATATATCTGGATAAATTTCGTGAAACAGTTTTTCAAGCTGTAAGAGGACTTGATAGATGTAAATTCTTAATTGTTCTTGCTGAACATGTCAATCAAGGAGAAGTTAGACTTAATCATTTGATGGAAGTAATGGAGCCTCTTCAAGAAACTGAACATGTGGATTCTGATGAAACAGCAGTTATAAGTTATACTGCTGGAGTGACAGGATATCCAAAAGGTGCCCAATTAACCCATGGAAACATTCTGTTTGATATTGATGCTTTTGTTTCATATATTAAATTTGATCATAATGATAAAGTTGTTAGTTTGATACCATTATCTCATCCTTTAGGATTTACTTTAGTAATAGGGGCTTTTATTTTTAGTTATGGGAGTATAGTCCTTATTTCCAAAATTGATACTACCAGAGCTTTCGAATCTATTGAAAAAGAGAAAGTGACCTGTTTAATGGCTGTACCTTCAATGATTAAAGAGATTGTAGAAAATAAAGATTGTACCAAAAAAGAAGTGAAGTCATTAAAATATTGTATATCAAGTGGAGATGCGATAGATCCGGATGTTTTTAAAAAGTTTGAAAATAAATACAAAGTTATTATATTAGAAGGTTATGGATTGACTGAGGCATCACCGTTAGTATCTTTGAATAATCCTTTACATGAAAGAATTCCTGGATCCATTGGCTTTCCTTTACCTGGAGTTGAGATGAAGTTCGTTGATGATAATAATGAACCTATTAAACCTGGGGAGATAGGAGAGATTTTGGTAAAGGGAGAGAATGTTATGAAAGGATATTTAAACAAACCCGAAGCTACAAAAGAAGTTATGAATCAGGAGTGGTTAAGAACAGGGGATTTTATAATTTTGCATGAAAGTGGATATAAAAAAGTTGTAGCAAGAGGAAAGAATATGATTGTAAAAGGTGGATTTAATATCTACCCACGGGAGGTTGAGAAATTTTTAGCAGGTCATTCTAAGGTAAAAGAGGTTGTTGTTTTTGGCATTCCTGATCCTAATGTTGGAGAAGAGGTTACTGCTTGTATTATATTAAAGGATAACCAAAAGGGAGATGAAAAAGAATTTATAGATTACCTGAAGCAGAGAATTGCCGCTTATAAATGTCCTCAGAGAGTCACTTTTATGGATGAATTTCCGAAAGGACCTACAGGAAGAATATTAAAAGATAAGGTTAAAGAGAAAATTTTGAATAAATTAAACAATTAATTTCAATAATAATGGAGGCCTTACGTGAAGGAATATATCTGTGATGATATTCGTAATGTTGGCTTGGTTGGACATGGAGGTGTGGGTAAAACATCTCTAGCAGAATCGATGTTGTATAAGATGGGTGAAATCAATAGAGTTGGTAGAATTGACGCTGGTACTACAGTGTCTGATTATCACCCTGATGAAACTGAACGAAAAATTTCAATAAGTACTTCTCTATTACATGGTGAATGGAAAGGCTGTAAAATTAACATTCTTGATACTCCTGGTTATTCGGATTTTTTGGGAGATACTAAAAGTTGTTTACGAGTAGTGGATATGATAGTTTGTTTAATAAGCAGTGTTGAAGGAATAGAGGTTGGTACTGAACAGGTTATTGGGTTTTCTGATGATTATGACATTCCAAGAATATTTTTTATTAACAGGTTGGATAATGAACATGCTGATTTTGATAAAACCTTGAGTGTAATGAATAAACGATATGGAAATGGAGTTGTGGCATTTCAGTTTCCTGTGGCTCAAGGAGAAGGATTTAATCAGATAATTGATCTTTTATCTATGAAATTACTAACCTATGATGAGGGTGGAGATGGGAAAATGAGTAGTTCTGAAATTCCTGATAATATAAAATCAAAAGCAGATGAACTTAGGGAGAAAATAGTTGAAGCTGTTGCAGAAAGTGATGATGAACTCCTTGAATTATTTTTTGAAGAAGGAACTTTAAAAGATGAGCAAATAAAAGAGGGTTTAAAGAAAGGAATATTCAATAAAACTGTACTTCCGGTTTTGTGTGGAGTTGCAGATAAAGTTTTTGGAGTTGAGTCTCTATTAGATTTTATTACTGATTATGGAGTGATTCCATATGATTTTAAGAACCTTACTGGTTTTAAACCTGGAACTCAAGAAGAGATTGAACGCAAAATTTCTCCAGATGAACCATTTAGTGCTCTGGTTTTTAAAACCATTTCTGAGGCACATGTAGGAGAGATGTCTTTAATAAAGGTTATATCCGGAAGCTTGAGTAGTGGATTAGAAGTAACGAACTCTTCTCAAGGTACAAGTGAGAAGATTGGACAGATTTATTTACTGAATGGAAAACAAAGAAAAGAGATTGGAAAATTAACTACAGGTGATATCGGTGCTTTGGTTAAACTTAAAGAGACATCCACTGGTGATACTCTTTGTGATTCAAAATCGAAAATTCAATATAAACCTCTAGAATTTATTGATCCACTGGTTAGTGTTGCTATTAGTCCGCAAAGCAGAGGTGATGAAGATAAATTATCAAAAGGATTGCATATTCTCCATGATGAAGATCCGAGTTTTACTATTGTATATAATCCGGAACTTAAGCAAACCATTCTTTCCGGTCAGGGAGAATTACATCTAAAAGTAATACTAAACAGATTGGAAGATAGATTTGGAGTTAAGGTAAATCAAAAGCGACCTAAAATTCCCTATAGGGAAACTATAACAGCCCTGGCAGATGATAAGTATCGTCATAAAAAGCAGAGTGGCGGGGCTGGACAATTTGCTGAAGTATGGATGCGGATTGAACCAATGAAACCAGGAGAGGGTTTTGAATTTGAGAATAAAGTAAAAGGTGGAGCAATTTCTCAAGTTTTTATCCCTGCAGTTGCAAAGGGAGTAAAAGATGTTCTACAAGAAGGCCCCCTGGCTGGTTATAAAGTTGTTGATGTTAAAGCTATAGTGTATGATGGAAAAGAACATCCAGTCGACTCAAAAGAAATTGCTTTTCAAACAGCAGGACGGGAAGTTTTTAAAAAATGTTTTCTTCAGGCGAAACCAATACTACTGGAACCAATTTATGATATTAAAGTTAAGGTTCCTGAGGAATATATGGGTGATATAATGGGAGATCTTTCTGGTAGACGTGGAAAAATTGGTGGAATGGATACAGAAGGTAATTTTCAGGTTGTTAATGCAAAAGTACCTCTTGCTGAATTAGATAAATATGCTATATCATTGCGATCAATAACTTCAGGACGTGGGTTGTTTTCACGTTCCTTTTCTCATTATGAACCAATTCCAAAAGAACTGGAAAGGGGGATTATTCAAAGGTCAAAATCTGGAGAAGAAAGCGAAGAAAATTGATCGAAAGATAATTAAAACTTGGTTTTAAATCGTTTAAGGTGACTGATTACTGTCTGCTTATCACAGGTTGTCAGGAGCCAGTAACCAATAGTTTGAATTAGTTACCAGTTGCGAGAAATACAGAGATCTAGAATTTTTAGCTATAATTTTGTTTTGAAACTTAGTTCAAAATTACCATATTATCATAATAAAAGGTATAATTGTGTCTGATACTGATAAGGATAAAATTAAACCAAGAGGTCATGATATACTATGGGCTCCATGGAGGATCGAATATATTACCAACTCGCATAAAAATGATGAATGTATTTTTTGTATACTTCCCAAGAGTTCAAATGACAGGGAGAATTTAATTTTATACAGAGACAAGCATGTTTTTGTCATAATGAATAGATTTCCCTATAATAATGGTCATCTTATGGTAGTTCCCTATAAACATACTTCTGAAATGTCAGAACTTTCTAATCAGGAAAAACTTGGACTTTTTAATATTATACAATATTCTCAACAAGTTTTGATAAGGATTATGGCTCCCCAGGGATTTAATATTGGAGCGAATTTAGGTAACATTGCTGGAGCTGGTATTGATACTCATATCCATTTTCATTTAGTACCCAGATGGGCAGGTGATACTAATTGTATGCCTGTGATAGCTGGAACCAAGGTAATATCAGAATCGTTGGATAATACCTGGGAGAAATTATTCAATGAATTTAATAAAAAAAGGAGAAAGAAATGATGCGTTTTAGATTATCATTACCTATAGTTTTATTTTTACTCATACTACCTTTTTCACTTATTGCTCAAGAGAATCCGAAAGTTTTGCTGAAAACCAGTATGGGTGATATTACCCTTGAACTTTTTCAGGAAAAAGCTCCTGTTTCAGTTGAAAATTTTCTTTCTTATGTGAAAGATGGTTTTTATGATGGAGTAATTTTTCACAGAGTAATAAAAGATTTTATGATCCAGGGGGGAGGTTATAATAAGGAGATGCAGAAGAAAGAAACAAAGGATCCCATAAAGAATGAGGCAACAAATGGTTTGAAAAATAAAAGAGGAACTATGGCCTATGCTCGGACTTCTGTGATCAATAGTGCTACTTCACAATTTTTTATTAACCATGTTGATAATCCCTTTTTAGATCATAAGTCAAAGACTCCAAGAGAATTTGGGTATGCGGTATTTGGTAAAGTAATAGATGGTATGGATGTTGTTGATAACATTGCCCAGGTTAAAGTTCATACTTTATCAAATGGAATGCAGAATGTTCCGGTAGAACCGGTTGTCATTCAATCTGTAATGTTAATAGAAGAAAAGGAAGAGAAAAAAGAGCAGGATGAAAGCAACTGAGGCTTTAAGGAAAATATAGTACAGTATAACCTAACTTTCTCCAATAATAACTTGAGAGCCTATGAATTAAACATTAAAAACAATAGAGAATGATATCTTATGAAGATTGACATTGATACATTAACAGAAGATGAATTAATTGAGTTAAATCATCGTATTGTTGAAAGACTGAAATTTTTACATGCAGTTCATGATCATAAAGAAATGATGGAATTTAAAATAGGTGAGAAGGTGAGTTTTAAACCACCTGGTCATGACAAACTGCTAGGGATATTAGTGAAGTATAATAAAAAAACTGTTACTGTAGTTACTGATCATGGGCAGCGCTGGAATGTATCACCATTTTTATTATCCAAGGTTGCAGAAGAAAAGAAGAGTTCAGGTAAAAAGGGTAATATCATCCAGATGAATAAAAAAAGTAGCTAATTAGCTTGAATTTTGGGTGAACAGTTTACGTAGAAGACCATCGGTTCAAGGTTCATATTCCGAGGTGTCAGATCTTGCATCAATGCAGTAATGCGGATTTCCGCAGCACCCTAACCTCTTTAGCGATACTGCTCACTTTTTTTATCCTGACATACCATCAACCTGGAGCTGTCTCAAAAGTCTATATTTGTGTAGTGATTAAAAATATACAATTTTTATAAATCGTTGTTTATAAAAGAGATTCCGGATCATGGTTCGGAATGATATGCTGATTGTAGGGACTTTTGAGATTGCCTCAGGTTTGTCATATATTAAAAAGCCTTTTGAAATTTTTTTCAAAAGGCTTTAAAGTTTAATCAGAAAAGGGTATTTTTTAAAAAGATACTGTTACCGTACTTGTAAATGATATACCTTCTATAGCCAGTTTAATAATATTACTACTAATAAATAAAACTTCAACTACAATTGCCTCTCCAGGATCAAAAAGGTGGTCAAATATATTTTTAAGATTATTAATTTCTCCTTCAGAGAAAAAGTCATCAACATTTTCAATGACCAGTTCTTCTCCAGCATGGATGATTGTCTCCTTTATCAATTTGGGAGATTGACCTTGAGCATAAGTATACAATTTCATGGTAACTGATTCTGTTCCATTGTTCCGTATAGTTCCATTTACAGCTATTTCTTTTATTTCATCCACATTTTCCTGATACTGAGTATAATTGTCAGAAGGATGGATAGTTTTAGTAATCAAATAACCATGATCCAGAACTAAATTTATATAATCTATAGAAATATCAACAGGATTTGAAGAGGCTGCTACATAAATGTAAAGTTTCTCCATATCAAGATTATTCAAGAAAAATAAAACAAGATTGGAGATAATATCACCTAGGGATTCATTGAAATCTTCAATACCATCAAGAATTTTGGTTCCCTTACCAGGAACAATAAAACTACCATACAGTGTTGCTTGGGAGGTTAAATCACTATCACTCAGTGATCCAAAGGTACTGAAATAAATCTTCAAGGTCTGCTCTACTGAAAGATTATTGGTAAAAGACGCATCAAAAATACCATGGCCGCCGGATAGTATTTTTATAAATAACTCAATATTGTCCGGGTTTACAGAATAATGATTACAGGTAACTTCACTGATTTTAGCAAGGTTTTTGGTTAAGCTGGAATTGGAAGTGAGGAGGTAGACAACTTTCTGGTTGGTTGTATTTGCATTTCCTTCACTAATAATTTCTTCTTCAAAAGTAATATCTTTTGTAAGAGCTTCGTTGATCATCTCTTCACAGTTAGTTGTTAACATTAGCAAGGTGAGAAGAAATAGAACATTAAGCAACAATAGCGGTAATATTTTCTTTATTCTTAACATTATTTAATACCTCCTATCTTTCTAATCGTTTAAAAAATAAGCCATTAAAGAGAAAGGCTCATTATTTACTAATTTAGTATTATTAAAAAAGTGCAAATATCTTGCCAAAAAATATTTAATACTTTTCTTGCAATTTTACCATCCATTTTTTATATTTATGTTTATTTATGAATGTTGTATTTATAAGCAGAAATAGTTAATAATTTTTGTTTTAAGTTCAGTTTCTTTTATTTCAGTGAATAAAATTAATTTTTCTTTTTTATTCATATTAAATTGAGGAGAGGATTTATGGAAAAGACAAAAAAATTGTTAAAAGAATATCCCACAATGCGCTGGTTTGTTTTGCTTCTTGTTAGTGGATTGATGTTTGGAACCTACTGGTTTCAGGATGGACTTGGTCCTTTAAGACAGATGTTTGAAACCCAGCTTGGATTTACTACTGAACAATTTGGAAGGCTTATTAGTTCAACTACCTGGGCGAATTGGGCTTTGATGATTATACTGGGTGGTATGGCTTTGGATAAGTGGGGTATTCGCAAAACTGGTCTGGTATTTGGAAGTATTGCTACCATTGGTGCTGTAATTGTTGCTCTGGGAAGTAGAGGAATTTTGGGAGATAATAAACTGCTGGTTATGATGGGTGGACGAATTCTTTTTGGAGTTGGGCTTGAGACTACCTGTGTTCTTATACAAAGGATAGTAGTAAAATGGTTTAAAGGGTATGAGCTTGCCCTTGCCATGGGAGTTAATGTGGTGATAGGCCGGCTTGGTACTTTTGGGGCAGTCTCTTTTGGGGTTGATATCTCTGGTGGTGAGCTAAGTGTAGCATTGATTACTGCTGCCTCTTTAATTGGTCTTGGTTTTTTGATGTTTATAGCCTATTTAATTTTTGATGTTAAACTGGACAAACAAGCAAATGAAATACTTGATAAAGAGAAGGAGGATTTCCATTTCAAGGATGTAATTGAGCTTATAACTAATCATTCTTTTATTTATATTGCTCTTCTCTGTGTAGCCTTTTATTCTGCGGTATTCCCTTTTGTTCAATATGCACCTGATCTTTTAATAAATAAATTTGGTTTTACCTCCGCTATGCCCGATCTTTCCGGAATGTCATTATGGGAAAAGATTGGAGCAATTTTTCATAACGGACCAAAGGTGACTGGATTGTTACCTTTTGCAACTATCATTTTTACCCCAATTTTTGGTCGTTTTATTGATAAAAAAGGTAAAGCCGCTTCTCTTATGATTTTTGGCGCTGTTCTTCTTATATATGCACATTTAACTCTTTCAGTCTTCAACAGTGTTATTCTGGGATATTCAGGAATATTTGCCTTAGGTATAGCTTTTTCTTTAGTTCCTGCTGCTATGTGGCCTGCCGTAGCAAAGATAGTTGCTGAAAAACGTCTTGGTACAGCCTATGCGACTATGTTCACTATTCAGAATTATGGTCTTGGTCTTTTCTATTGGGGTATTGGTACAGTACTTGATCTCTGCAATCCAAGTGTTGTAGAGAAGGTTCAATCAATACGAGAACAACTATTAGCTCAGGGATTAACCCGGGTAGAGATTACTGAAAGAATTAATCAGTTACGGGAGATAGGAGAGATATCTCCTTATGACTATACTATACCTATTTTAATGTTGGTTGGTTTAGGTATTATTTCTGTATATTTAGCCTTTTTACTTAAAAAATCTGATAAAAGGCAGGGGTATGGTATTGAACTTCCTACTAATCAATAAAAATTTTAACATTTCTAGAATTCGTTAATACATACCTGACAGGTTAGTTTCAATTTTTAATAGTGATTACTAACCTGTCAGGTTTTTTTGTTGCAATTTATTTTTTCATTACTTTTTTTATGAATCCTTAATTATTTTTATAATAATTTTTTTAAATTACCCTAAATTTTAAAAAATTTCAAAGATTTTTTTGCTGTTTTATAAATTTTGTTTTTTCCCGCTCTATTTTTTTTGATTATTTCCAGTTTTGTATTTTTAAACATTTTTAAATCATACAAGAGGATCATATTGGTCCTTTTTTCCAAAAATTTTTAAAAAAAACTTGACATGGGTGGTTTTTCTTTTTATATTAAGACGAAAGACAATGAAAGCCTTTTATTAATATTCGAAATAAAACAACATTAAAAAGAAAGTAAATGATGGATACAACTGAAAGAAGAGATGAAATTGTTCGTCTTGTAATAGAGAAAGGTCGGGTTACAGTTAAGGATTCAAGTGAAATGTTTGATGTTTCTGCTGTCACAATTCGAAATGATTTGAATTTTCTTGAAAAAAAGGGATTAGTACATCGGGCATATGGGGGTGCCTTAAGATGGGATACAGTCTCATTTGACACAGCTATTCGAGAAAAAGAAAAATTAAATGCGGAAGAGAAAGCAAGGATTGGCAAAGCAGCTTCTAAGCTTATTAATAATGGTGATTCAATTATTATTGATTCAGGTACTACAACCATGGAGATTGCCAAAAATATTCAAGGGAAAAAAGATCTAACAGTAATGACAAATGCAATCAATATAGCAATTGAATTAGCCAGTGTTGCCGGTATTAAATTAATGCTCACAGGTGGAACACTTAGAGAGACTTCATTTTCTCTTGTAGGCCCTCAAGCAGAAGAAGTCTTAAAGGAATTCTATTTTGATAAGGTATTTCTTGGTGTTGATGGTTTTGATATGGAATATGGCCTTACAACTCCTAATATTCTAGAAGCTCAGCTTAACCGTTTAATGGTTAATAGGGCTAGAGAAACAATTGTAGTTGTGGATTCGAGTAAATTCGCTCGCCGAAGTCTTTCTCAGATTGTTAAACCAGTCGATATTGCTGTAGTTATCACTGATAATAAAATTTCTGAAGAGTATAAGAGAAAAATTGAGGAGATGGATATAGAATTAGTTATTGTTTAATCTATAAACTGCGGAGGTTTTTAAAATGGGAGATATCACGTTAAAAGAAATTTTATCACAGCCCGATATCTGGAAGTTTGTCATTAATAAATCAGATCAAATAGAAACAAAAGTAATTAAATTGAAAAAAAATTTTCCGGTTGATAATTTTTATTTTGTCGGATGCGGAACTTCATATTATTTATCTTTGACAGGTGCGTGGATTTTACAGAAATTTTTTCAAAAAAGAGCATCAGGTTTAACTGCTTCAGATGTATATTTTTTCCCTGAAACCTTCAGTAATTTAAAAAATCCAAATTCTGCTGCAATATTTATTATTTCTCGGTCAGGAACAACAACAGAGGGGATCTGGGTAGTAGAAGCATTACAACAAAAAAAAGAGTTTTCAACCTGTGCAATCAGTTGTCGAGCCGAGAGTGATCTTGTCAGAAAAGCTGATCATTCCTTTGTTATCCAAGATGCAGATGAAAAAAGTGTAGTAATGACACGTTCATTTACAAGCATGTTACTTTTAATAAAATATATAAGTGGATTTTATAGTGGAAATAAAAAATTTCTTCAGGAATTAACAAAACTACCAACCCTGGGAAAAGCCCTTATAGATAATTATAATGATTCAATAAAGAAATTGGTAAACCATTTAGAGATTTCTCAATTTGTTTTTTTAGGACAAGGTCCGTTTTATGGTTTAGCTGCTGAATCTATGCTTAAAATCAAAGAGATGTCATTATCAATATCTGATGCATATCAGACTCTTGAATACCGGCATGGTCCCATGTCAATGGCAGGGTCTAATGTGCTTTTAACTTTTTTATTATCTGAACAATGTAAATCAGAAGAAAAGAAACTTCTTTTGGAAATGAAAAAACTCGGGGCGAAAATATTAGTTATTTGCGATAATGCTGACAAGGAGATTAAAAAGAACAGTGATTTTGTAGTAGAATTAAAATCAGGTGTTTCAGATTATGCCAGGCTTATATTGTATATGCCAATTACGCAATTACTGGGATACTATCAGGCAAAATACAAAGGATTAGATCCTGATAATCCCAAAAATTTATCCCAGGTGGTACAGATCAATTAAGAAAGATAATAAATGAACAGAAATAAAAATTGAGAGGTTTAGGTAATGAAAATTTTTGATGTGGTTGTTGTTGGTGAGTTGAATGCAGATCTGATTTTGAACGATATAGGATCTTTTCCAGAAATAGGAAAAGAAACTATCGCTAAACATATGACGCTTACTATGGGTAGTGCTTCTGCAATCTTTGCAACCAATATTGCACGGCTGGGAATGAAAGTTGGTTTTGTTGGTATGATAGGTAGTGACAGTTTAGGCGATCTGGTATTGGATAAATTGTTAAACAGTGGAGTAGATACATCTGGTATTTTTGTTAGTGATGATGTCAAAACAGGTATTACAGTGGTGATGAGTTATCCTGAAGACTATGCTATGTTGACTTATATGGGAGCTATGGAACGGTTCAGTATAGGTGATATAGATTTTGAATACCTCTTTCAAGGAAAACATCTACATTTATCTTCCTATTATCTGCAACCGAGGTTAAGATCCGGTTTTACAGAACTGTTTAAGAAATGTAAAGAAGCTGGTATGACCACATCTTTAGATCCAGGTTGGGATCCAGAAGAAACCTGGGAACAGGATATATTTGATGTCCTTCAATACGTGGATATATTTTTACCCAATGAACAGGAAGCCCTTTATATTAGCGGTAAATCTGATTTAAATCAAGCTTTGGAACAATTGAATCATCTTGCTTCAATTGTTGTGGTAACTCAGGGTAGTAAAGGTTCAGTATGTAAAACAGAAGAAACCCTTATACAAACCAGGGCTTATTCTGTTGAGTCACTTGATACGACTGGGGCTGGGGATAGTTTTAATACAGGTTTTTTATATCAGTGGCTCCAAGATGGTGATTTGGAAAAATGTTTGATTTATGCAAGTGCATGTGGCGCTATTGCTACAACGAAGATGGGAGGTTCAACAGCTTCTCCCAGTATTGAAGAACTTCAAGAATTTCTTAGAAGAAGACATCAGGAGAATATAATTCAGAATGCATAATCCGCTTCTTGAAATAATTGAAATCCATAATCAAGGTAAGCCTGTGGGTATCTATTCTGTATGTTCGGCAAATCCGTTTGTACTGAATGCAGCAGTGCTTCAGGCAAAGTCGGATGGAAGTTATCTGTTAATCGAATCCACTTCAAATCAGGTTAATCAATATGGGGGGTATACTGGTCAGACTCCAAAGGAATTCAAAAAATCAGTTGATCAAATTATCCATTCCTGTGCTTTTCCAAAAGAGAAAGTTATCCTTGGTGGTGATCATTTAGGTCCCAATCCCTGGCAGAACCAAGACGCTGATGCTGCAATGAAGAAAGCGGGAGAGCTTGTCAGAGCTTATACTGCTGCAGGCTATACAAAAATACATCTGGATACAAGTATGTATTGCAAGGATGATGTTGGTGACAGAACAAAATTGCTCGATAGTGAAATTGTTGGAGCACGAACAGCAAAACTCTGCTCGATTGCTGAACATACATGGAAAGAGTCAAGTAACGATGTTCCACCTGTTTATGTAATAGGTACAGAAGTTCCTGTACCAGGTGGATCACAGGAATCACTTTTTAAATTGAAAGTTACTGCTGTCAGAGATGTGAAGGAAAGCATTGAAATTTTTAATCATGCTTTTAAAAAAGAGAAATTAGATGAAGCTTGGGAAAGGGTAATTGCAGTTGTAGTGCAACCAGGTGTGGAATTCAGCAATAAAGAGATTGTTGATTACAATCGACCAAAGGCTTTACAACTGTCAAAATATATTGAAAAAGTACCGAATATGGTATATGAGGTTCATTCAACAGATTATCAGCAATCTCATTCTTTACAGCAACTGGTAGAAGATCATTTTGTTATATTAAAAGTTGGACCTGCACTTACATTTGCCTTTCGTGAGGCAGTTAATGCACTTTCTCTTATAGAAGAGGAATGGTTAGCAGTTAAAAAGAATTATTCAGTCTCAAAAATTAAACAAATTGTAGATGAAGCAATGAGAGATACTCCCCAATACTGGGAAAAATATTACCAGGGAGATTCAAAAGAACAGGCTTTTTCCCGTCAGTACAGTTATAGTGATAGAATTCGTTATTATTGGTCACAGAAGAAGGTGAAAAAAGAATTATCTCAGCTTTTTCAGAATCTGGAGAAGTATCCGCCACCATTGCCACTTGTAAGTCAATATTTCCCAGTTCAGTATGAAAAGATTAGAAATAATAATTTGATAAATAAACCAATTGATATATTGTATGACAAGATTAGAGAGGTAATTAGAGGTTACAGTAAAGCAACTGGTCAATATAGGAAATCATGATTTGAAAAAGGAGTATTCTAATGAAATCTAATAAACTGTGGTTATTTTATGCAATTTTTACAACTTGTGCCTGGGGACTGTGGGGTGCATTGATTGATGTGACAGCTGAGGCCGGATTTCCTGAAACTTTGGGGTACTGTGTTTGGTCATTAACTATGATAATTCCTGCTTGTATAGCTTTAAAAAAGATTAAATGGAAACTTGAGTATGATTTTCGTTCTATTGTACTTGGATGCGCAGTTGGTTTTTTGGGAGCAGGTGGACAACTCATCCTTTTTAAAACTCTCAGAATAGCACCACCTTATCTGGTCTTTCCATTCATTGCCCTGTCACCGGTGGTAACTATTTTATTAGCCATTATTATTTCAAAAGAAAAGACCAGAGTGAAAGGATGGATAGGAATTATTTTTGCCTTGATTGCTGGTGTATTGCTTTCATATTCTAAAGGATATTCAGGTGGAATAGGTGTGTGGGTAGTTTTGGCATTTTTGGTTTTTGCTGCCTGGGGTATTCAGGGATTTATTATTTCCTATGCCAATAAAACCATGAAAGCGGAGAGTATTTTCTTTTATATGATGCTTACAGGTATTCTTCTTGTACCAGTTGCTTTAATCATGACCGATTACAGTAAACCGATTAACTGGGGATTTCGTGGACCATATCTGGCTGCTCTCATTCAAATCCTTAATGCTTTTGGGGCCTTGTTCCTGGTTTATGCTTTCCGATATGGTAAGGCAATGATTGTCAGTCCTCTTACAAATGCAGGGGCTCCAGTAATAACAATCATCATTTCACTAATTTTATATCAGACATTGCCCAATTCAATAAATGCATTAGGAATGGTACTGGCTATTACTGCAGCGTTCCTTATGTCTGTGGCAGAGGAATCTCGGGATCTAGAAGTAAAACCATAGTAAGGAATTCAAATAAGAAGGAAGATTGAAATAAGTGGATAAAGCATTTATACATAGAGTAATTTTAATTATCACTTTCCTTGTTCTGAGTTGTACTGCATTCTCAATGTGTATAACCTCACCACGATTACTCCAGAAAGAGAGCGACACTTTTCCTGTACAGAGTAGAGGAAATTTATTTTTTTCCAGTGATGTGCTTCAGTACCAGGGTCAGGGAAAACGTACTCGTTTAGATATCCTTTATACAGTGAATTTATCAAAGTTCTGGCAAAATTCACAATCTTCTGATTCTTTACTTTTATTAAACATTAGATGCCGACTTTTTGATCATGAGAGTGTACTGCTCTCCGAATCAGTTAGAAAAAAGAGATTTACTCCAAATTCGGAACCTACAAATCAGGCGGCAACATATATTGATTTAATGCAATACAGTCTGGTTCCGGATCATTATAAGATTGAAATAACAATGAGAGATTCTGTAAGTGGAGCTAAAGGTATAACCGAACACTTATTGAAGGTCAGAGATTTCTCAAAGAAGTTTTGTCTCAGTGATATCTATTTTATCGCTGATATACAAAAAACAAATAAAAAGAGCAATTTTGAAAAGAATGGGTATCTTCTTATTCCGAATATTCAGCGTAGTTATTTTAATACAGACAAGGAGAAATTGTACATTTACTATGAGATTAATAACCTAGAGTTTGATTCAGAAAGCCAAACTTACTATCACACCTATTATTCTATTATGGATTTAGCGGAAAAGGAGATCACATCCGGTTTAAAAGAATGGCATTTAGCATCAGCATCCGGTGTAGCGCAGATTGAAGGTATTTCTGTTTCAAATTTACAGCCTGGAATTTACAAGATTAAGGTTGAAACAATAGATGTAAAAGGTGATAGATTTACTTCTAATGCTGCCTATTTTCAAATAACTGCTCCTTTACAACAGTATAATACTATTCTTCCAATGACAGAGGCGGATATTGCAAACTATCTGAAACAAATACGGTATATTGCATCAGATAAAGAGATCAGTATATTTAAGCAGCTTAACAATGAATCCAAACAAAAATTTTTGTTAGACTTCTGGCAGTCAAAAGATCCAGATCCATCTACTACAGAAAATGAATTTATGCATGAACATTTTAAGCGGATAGCGTATACAGAGGCTCATTTTAGAGGGGGTATTGATTCAGATATAGGACGTATTTACATAATCTATGGTCCTCCCCAGGATATTGATAGAGATTTTTCCCAAATGAAAAATTCTAAACCAATCATTACTTGGTACTATGCCATGGAGGGAAGTGTAAAATTTGTATTTGTTGACCGCACAGGTGATGGGATCTATACACTTGTTCACTCAACAAAACAGGATGAGTATAGTGATCCGGATTGGAAGAACCGTATCATGGAAAATAATTAATAAAATTTTTAATAATTAATGTAATATGAAAGGAAGGAGTGCTTATGGAGAGTAAAAAATAAAAGTCGGTAATTAGGTAATCGAAAAATCAAAGATTAGATCTTTGTTTGATAACTTAGAGGAGGTGAAAAATGATGGAGAAAAAAAATATATTTTCCTGGTTAATATTTGGGATCTTGCTTGTCCTGGTCTCTTCTATTAACCTCTTAGCGCAGAGTGGGAAAATTACAGGTCGTGTATTTGATAAGGAGACAGATGCACCTCTCATAGGTGCGAACATTATTGTACAGGGAACAGAAAGAGGAGCTGCAGCTGATAGTGAAGGTCGTTTTACTATTGTCAGTATTGCTCCTGGAGAGTATACAGTTATTGCACGAATGATGGGCTACGCTGAATATATTATTACAGATGTAAAGGTTGGTATAAATAGGACTACCCAGCTTGGATTTGCTATGCAGCAACAAGCAGTAGCAGGCAAAACTGTTACGGTTGTAGCAGAACGCCCAGCTGTTCAACTTGATGTTTCTTCCAGTCAGAAAGTTATTACTGCAGAAGCAATTGAGTCTCGTCCTATGAGTAATCTGGAAGAGGTCCTTTCAACAGAGGCCGGAATTGATCTTTCAGCTTCAGCTGATGGGAGTGGGCTGGTTATCCGAGGTGGAGGACTCAACGAAACAGATATTATTGTGGACGGGCTTTCCACCAGGGATTTGCGTACTCAGCAGCCAGCCACAAATTTAAGTTTAACTGCCATTAAAGAGGTGGAAATCCTTACCGGTGGATTTAATGCTGAATATGGGAATGTCAGATCCGGTATGGTTTCGGTGGTAACTAAAGAAGGAAGTATGGACCAATATTCCTTAAACCTTGATGTAAGGACTAGTCCACCCGCAAGGAAACACTTTGGTTCCAGCCCTTATAGTATTGATGGACCTTTCTGGCAGGTTTATACAGGCTCTGATGCTTATACAGGTGTTACCGAGAGTATGGTAGAGAGTGGCAAATATCCCTTTACCTTTATTGGATGGAATGAGGTTGCACGACAGTTTTTAGCTGATCCGGATCCTAATAATGATAAGACTCCACAGGAACTGCTGGAGGTATGGAAATGGCAACATCGTCTTCATAAGTATGCTGATATACCCGATTATATCATTGATGGTTCATTCAGTGGAAAAGTCCCCTTTCTTCCAGTAACTTTTATGCTATCTGAGCGATATGAGAATCTACAATTAGTATATCCAATGAGCAGAAATAATTCCTTAGCAAGTACTACATTACTCAAATTAACAACCTACCTTGCCCCAAATATGAAACTAAGTTTTAATAATACTTTTATGATAAAACATGGGGTAAGTGGTTCTATTTATGATGATACCTATGGCATGATTGATGGAAGTCGGGAAGGAACAGAATATGCACGGGATATTTTTTATTGGCGTTATATATGGCATGATGCTAATTTTAATCCTGTAAAGACTCAACAGTACCGGGGTGGATTAAGTTTAAGTCATGTTCTCAGCTCTAAAACATTTTATGATCTCAGTATGGAATTTACAACCTATAAAACAGTTCAAGAACCAATTGGTCTGCGTGATACAACCGGTATTAAACAAATTGGTAATACCATGTATGATGAAGCTCCCTTTGGTTATATAGGTAGTGAATATGGTTCAATTATCGAGCAGTATGATATTCTGGGTGATTTTTTGATGTCTGGAGGCGGAAGAGGGCAAGATCATTCTAAATATTGGGGTATGAGTCTAAGTGGAGATATTGTATCTCAGGTCCATCATAACCATGAAGTAAAAGCTGGTTTTACTTTTAGTTATACTGAGCTGAAAGAACGGAGAGAAATAAATCATGGTTATACCACCCAGCCTTATGAAGAAGCTCCCTGGTTATGGTGGTATTATAATGAATCACCAATTATAGCAGGAGTTTATATACAGGATAAAATGGAGTATGGTGGAATGATTGCAAATGTTGGTTTCCGACTTGATTATATGAAGTTGGGGGTCTCTCCTTACAATTTGAATTCGGAATTTATTTTTTCAAACCTACCCTATACATTAACAAATTTTCGTGACCAAGACAATAGCTTTTCAGAACTTGAAACTTCTGGTGATGATTATAAACTCTATTTCAGTCCCCGTCTTGGTATTTCTCATCCCATTACTGTAACCAGTAAAATCTTTTTTAATTATGGCCATTTTTATCAACCACCAATCTATGAAAGAATGTATACACTAAAACCATATTCAAGAAGTGCTCAGATTCCTAACATAGGAATTGAATGGCCGAGAACAGTCGCCTATGAAATTGGTTTTGAACAAAGTGTTGGACAGAATATACTTATACATTTTCTGGGCTACTATAAAGATGTTTCTAATCAAATCACTCAACAGGATATTGTTGCTATAGATGCTGAAAATCAGGTAACAACCTGGGCCAACAATAGTTATGAAGACATTCGGGGTCTGGAATTGAAGCTGGAAAAACGTTCTGGAAAATGGTGGTATGGCTGGATGTCTTTGGAATATATGGCAAGGAGTGAAGGATTTACAGGCCTACGCTATGTTTATGAGAATCGACAAAAGGCAGATGAGGAGGCATCAACCACAAATACGATCAAAAATACTCCGGTTCCCTCTTTTACTGCTAATCTTACATTCAGAACACCAAGAGATTTTGGTCCCTCTTTATTAGGAATGAACATCTTAGGGAACTGGCGGTTAAATGTGCTTCAGGCGTGGTCTGATGGAGGAGAGGAATTGTTAAATCCAGATGCCCTTTTAAGTGAACGGCACTATGTTGAATCTATTGACTGGTGGAATACTGATTTACTATTAGAAAAACGGTTCCATTTCGACAGAATCAGACTGGGTTTTTTCATGCAAGTCAGAAACCTCTTTAATTATAGAGGATACCCCTCACCGCTTTACTGGAACAAATATATAGATTCACTCCATTTTCCCCATGAAACAGGGGAGCAGAAGGGAAATGATAAAATTGGAGAATGGGATAAAGATTACATTGAGTTAGGTTGGAATACCTGGCAGCATTTTGTTAATCCCAGAGATATCTTCTTTGGACTCAGAGTGCAATTTTAGTTTTTATATTTGAATTATCAGGGAGGTAATATTCTATGGATAAATTAATAAAAAAAGGTTTCATCCCTTTCGTTTTAAGTCTCCTGGTAGTATTGAGTTTTTGGGGAGAAGTGCCTTTAAAAGCACAATCCCGGACTCATGATCTGGGGGATTATCGTTTGCGGATAGATGCCAATGATGAATTAAACACAAATGATGCTGATCCTACTGGTGAGTGGCCTCAGGATTATTTTAGGTATGGTACTATTGTATTTTATAATTCAGGTCATACTATCGGGAGTTGGATTGATTCAGCAGGGGTGGAACATTTGAAAGAAGACGAGCTTTGGCCTGTAAGTTATAATGAAACTGAACCCTATGGAATAAAAGAATACAGAAAATATGAACCCCCTTTAGTATGGGTTTATTCAGAGGGGAAAACAATTCGTTCTTCCCGAACTTTTAACGGTGTTGTTGATCCCACCATCCCTTCAGATGTAATGATAGAACTCCGGTACAAATCCTACCCAGGATTTGATGTTTTAAAACGCTCCTATTCTTACTCTAATCCCAATCATGATGATTATGTAATTAATTATTGCCGGTATAAGGTAACCTTTGATTGGGATCAGGATGATGAGACTGATACAGATCCTACCCAGACCCTAAAAGATGTTTATTTTATGGTGGGTTATAGTTTTCAGACTGCAGAGGGAACTTATATTACTTATAGTCGGTGGTATGAAGAAGCTAAAGATGATTGGGCTACCTATGAGACCTACTCTTCACAATTAAATCAGGATGGAAGGGATCTACAAATTTCATATGGTTGGGATGGAGATCATCCGGAAATCACAGAGTTTGAATCCGGTGGAATAGAATTTGATGATACTGGTGACCCGCGTTTTGCAACCGGATCAGGAGGTGCAACCCCACTACCATCTGGAGAATTTATTTCCACAGCTTATTCTGGATTTGCAGCTCTGCACGTTGATACTTCCCCAACTGATCCCACAGATGATGTGGATCAACCTACATCAATAATAGGAAATATGAATATCTATAATGTTTGGGATACTGATTTTCCCGGATTTGCAACAGTTTGGGATTGGGCAGCATCTAAAACCAAACAAACAGTAGAAGATCAGTCAGGCTGGCCTGATGATGCCATGGCACAAGAGGCTGAGTTTCCTTTTCAGGCTTTTGGACCCTTTGATCTGCAGGAAGGTGATTCTGTGGTTATTGTCTATGCTGTAGGAGCTAATGGTATTTCCAGAGCTATGGCAGTTGAAAAAGGTCTTGAATGGCGTGACTGGTACAGAGGAGAGGATGGTGCTACTTTTGATGATACCCAGAAAAATGCACTTCTTGCTACAGGTAAGGATTCTCTATTTCAGTCTATGGATCGGGCTTTATGGGCTTGGAATCAAAATTTAGACATCCCGGATCCACTTCCAGCACCTGATTTAACGGTTACATCAGGACCAAACAGGATTGAACTGACATGGGAAGATTTATCAGATGTCGGAGATCCTGATACAGATGTGTCAGATCTTGATCATTACAGAATATACAGAAAACGCGGTGAATTTTTAAGTGATAAATACAATGAACTTCGAGTAGATGGTCAACATCTAGCCTGGGAGCTTCTTGCTACGGTTTCTAAAGATTCAACCAGTTACTCTGATACAGATGTAATCCGGGGTGAGCCCTATCACTATGCAGTCACAGCTGTTGATGATGGAAGCCAGAATACTTCCGGCCTCATCAGTGGACAGAAATTAGAAAGCTCAAGATATGCTAATCGGTCTGAAGTTGCTGCATATGCTTTTGAACCAGGGCGGGATGATGCATCCCAGGTCCGTATTGTTCCTAATCCCTATATTGCCAGAGCTAATGAGTTTAATTTTACTGGAGATGATGATCGGCTTCTTTTTGTGAATTTGCCACCTTACTGTGATGTAAGAATTTATACAGTTACAGGCGATTTAATTAAAACTATCCATCATGAAAGTGGAAGTGCCGATGAGAGTTGGGATCAGGTAACTGAAACGAATCAGATTGTCGCTAGTGGAGTATATATTTTGCAGGTTGATAAGGCTCAGGATATTAATAAAAAACCCGTAAAAGGAGCCATAGAAAAGTTTGTAATTGTCCGTTAACTGTATAAATGGAGATTACAAACTTAGAAAACCTAAACGAATTGTCTAGGGAGGATAAAATGAAACGAATAAAATATATCATCCCAATACTTATGGTGGCCCTTTTGACGGCTCCAATGGTTTACGGGGATGGTGTTAAGAAAATTGCCCAAACCGGGATGAAATGGATGTCAATTCCCATAGGAGCTCGTGCCAGTGCTATGGGGGGAGCATTCACAGCTCTTGGTGGAGATCCAAGTGCTCTGTTTTGGAATCCGGGAGCACTGGGTATGGTTAAGGGTAGCTCAGTCTTTTTGAGTCAAACCCAATGGATTGCAGATATTAAGGTTAATGGTGGTGCTATTTCATACAGTATGGGTACCTGGGGAGTAATAGGAGTAAGTATGGCTGCAGTACAATGGGGAGATTTGCACGGTACACGGAGAGCATCTACCTCAGCTGGTTATGTAGAAACAGGTACGTTTTCTCCAACAAACTGGGCTGCAGGTATAGCCTATGCCATTCAAGTAAGTGAGCAGTTTTCCTTTGGAGGGCATCTCAAATATGCTCATGAAAATCTTGGATCAACTTTGGAAGGTACTATGGATAATCCCAAAAAATATACTGCTGAAATGGATATAATTGTTTTTGATTTTGGTACACTTTATTACACGGGTTATAAAGATCTGAGAATTGGAATGTCTTTACAGAATTTTTCACAAGAGAAAGCATATCGGGTAGAATCCTATCCTTTACCACTGACTTTTAAATTTGGTATGGCAATGGATGTAATGCCTCTGATCCAGGAGAGTGATCAACATGGATTTACTCTGTGTATTGATGCTATCCATCCCAGGGATTATACTGAACGGCTTCATTTTGGAGGTGAATACAATTTCCGGGATATGTTATTCCTCCGAGGGGGGTATAAAACAAATCATGATGAACAAGATTTTTCTTTCGGAGGCGGCTTGAAATTGATTGTTAATAATATGAAGGTTGGATTGAACTATTCATTTTTGAATTTTAAGCATTTTGATTCTGTTCATATGTTTTCATTTGATTTTGAGTTTTAATGTATAAAAGGAGTATTGATTGCTCCTTCTAATAAAATACGGAAATTTATCTGATTGGAGGTATAAGCAATGAATAAAATATTTTTAAAGTCTGCTCTAGGACTGCTTTTCTTTATTGGATTGGTGTTTATTGCTTGCAAAGCGCCAGATCAACCTACCTATGGAACAGATAATCCAGACCCAAATCCTACTGGTCAACCGGCTCCTACTCTTAGTGAAATAGATCCCCAAGAGGGTTATTTAAAACAGACGGTAACCATAAAAGGAAGCGGATTTAATACAGTTCCTGAATACAATTTTGTTGCTTTCGATAAGAAAGAAGCCACAGTATTAAGTGCTACAGCAACAGAACTTGAGGTGAAAACACCCAATATTGCTGATACAACCATTAAAGTAAAGGCTGCAGTGAAAGGTTCGGAGTATTGGAGTAATTTTCTTGATTTTACTTTTAAGAGTGTATTGCAGGTAATTTCAGAGGAAATAAACTGGCCTATGGGAGTAGAGGCTGATGATCAGGGAAATGTCTATGTCGGATCTGCTACGGATGAGGTTATTTATAAATTTGATTCTGATGGTAATAAGTCAGTTTTTGCTGAAGTCCCTGTGAGTGGATCTATTGGATGGGGACCAGGAGGTTACTTATATGTTGCCCAATCTTGGGAAAACAAGATTGTACGAGTATCTTCAGATGGTCAAACTATTGAAGATTATCTCACTGATATTGACACACCTGTTGATTTTGATTGGGATAGTAATGGTACTATGTATATTTGTGCTAATGATGAAGGTTTTAAAATGTACGATGGTGCAAGTATTACACATCTTTCTGATATTGGGGGAGGTTCAAAAAGTTGTCGTGTTTATGAGGATGCTGTTTATCTTACCAATATCTGGGATGGTCAAATAATGAAATTCCCTATAACAGATGGAGGAGTAGGTACAGCTGAGCTCGTCTATGAGGGAGATTCACCAGTTGGACTTGAGATTGATGAGGAAGGAACCCTTTACTATTCAGAAGCCTGGGAAACAACTCTATACACTCTAGCAGAGAATGGTTCCAGCGAGACACTTTTTGAAGATCAACTTATGACACCCATGAGATATCTGACTTTTCATAATAAAATGCTCTACGTTGTCTATCCTGGCTGGGGTGATGTTGGTGAGGTAATGAGTATTTACATCGGAGTTGAGCAAGCACCTAATTACGGATTACAGTAGTCCTTTTTCTTTGATTAGAGAATTGTGCAGGAAAATTTTTTAATTTTTCCTGCACAAGCTCTAAAAATTTAATGTAGTTGAGGAAATAATAATGTATAGAATCAAATTGTGTTCTATGATAATCGGTATATTTTTTTTTACTACTCACATTGGCATTGCCCAACAAAAAGGGGGGAGATGGCAGTTTGAAAACAATGGAGATGATACTGCCTGGTGGGATCTAACCAATAATAGTGGTCAGTTGCAGGGAGAAGCTGTGTTTCAGGAATTATCTCCACTTCAGCAAGGATCAGCGTATTTAATGCTGGATACTACCTGGGTACACGATTTTTTCAAAGTTGATGATAGTGATGATCTCGATTTTGATAATGAGAATATCGCAATCTCTGCCTGGATCTATCCATTGAAGGTGGGAGATGATGTGTACTATATTCTTAATAAGGGAGATCAATTTCCAGATACGAAGACCACAAATTATGCACTTCGTATTTCAAAAAATAAGACAATTGAGTTTCTAATTCGTGATGATCAGAACCAGGCACAAAAAGTGAGTTCAAGTTTTACAATAACTATTGATCAGTGGAATTTTGTTTGTATGTTTTATAATTATGAGGCCGGAATGGTCTATTTTTGGGATCAACCACAGATAGCTGCTGTTGATACTGTTAATTTCCAACAGGATTATTTTTCCAATAATGATCCCTTAGTAATTGGTTCCTGGTTTAGAAGTGATGTATCTCAACCATCCATTAAGGATTTTCAAGGAAGAATTGATGATGTTCGTATCGGTACAGAAATCTCTCATATTTTTGATGATTATAGCTCGGTTGATGGTCAGTATATTGCTCAAAAAGGTGAATTTTTCAATGTTTACCAGAGTGTCCCTAATCCCTGTAATTCATATACAACTATTCCATTCTCAATATCAAGTGAGGGGATAGTTGTTTTAACAATTTTTAATATTATCGGACAAGTGGAAAAAAAGATAGAATTAAATGTTATTTCTTCTGGCTTACATGAAGTTAATATAGATGTATCAGAGTTTTCGAGTGGTATTTATTTTTTTTGTATTAATTATCAAAATTATTCACAAATAAAAAAATTTATTATTTTAAAATAGTAACATATGGTCAAAGAAGGATAACATTATCAGTAAATCAAAATAATAATTTATTGACAAGATAACAGGATAAAAACTGGATAAAATTATTAATAAAAATTTATGTGCTTATTAAGTTTATAGCGCAAGTGGATATGGTTTTTAGAAACAGTTTACTCCGTTTTACAGAAAAGCCCTTTTAGCTTTGGTCAAAGAATACTATATAGATTAACCATTTACATGAAATAGGCTTATATCAATATTACACGAGATAAATAAAAAATGGTTATTATAACAAAAGTAGAAGAGCAGCGTAAAGTTCTTCAATAACCAGATAACAATAAGTGATTAGCAAGATTTTAATATCTCATTCATCTTGTTATCCTGTCATAAAAAATTATAAATTCCTATGGTCATATGTACTAAACATCTTAAAAAAATTATTATTCCAGGAGTTTTTTTTTAACATTTTTACTAATATGTGGATTATTATTTTATTTATTCTTTTTTTTCTATCGGGTTTTACTGGATTAATTTATGAAGTTGTATGGACTCGTATATTTGGACTTGTATTCGGTAATACAACCTTAGCAGTCAGTACTGTTTTATCAGCTTTTATGCTTGGCCTTGCTTTGGGTAGTATTATTATTGGAAAACATGCAGATCGGTACTCTCGTCCACTTAAACTGTATGCTGGTCTGGAATTGGGAATAGGTATTATTGCCCTTATACTATTATTGATCCATCCTGTTTTGCAATCACTATTTGCTTTGTTCTTTAATGTTTTGCATCCAAGTAGTCCCGCCCTTTATATAATTCAGTTTTTTATTTGTTTTGTACTACTTCTGCCTGCAACCTTTATGATGGGGGGGACATTACCGGTACTGAGTAGAAAGATAATCCGAGAAAAAGAGACACTGGGAGTTAGTGTAGGCAGACTCTATAGCATTAATACCTTTGGTGCTATGACAGGAACTTTGATTACAGGATTTATCTTGATTCCACAAATGGGAGTTACCCATACCTTGATGCTGGCTGTAATAATTAATGTTATAGTTGCAGTTTCAGCTTACATGCTGGCATTTCCAATTAAAAAATTCCAAACCACAGTTGATAAAATTAAACAGGCACAATTCTTTAGGTCAGCTGCTACTCACAAGATAAGATTACTGATTATAGTTGTAGTAATATCAGGTTTTACTGCTCTTTCCTATGAAGTATTGTGGAACCGGATCCTTGTTTTTGTACTTACAAATTCAGTTTATGCTTTTTCTATTATGTTAACAACATTCTTGGCAGGTATTGCCCTCGGATCTGCAGTTGGAGGACAAATAGCGGATAAAATAAAAAATCTCTTAAAAATAGCAGGAATTATTGAATGGGGTATAGGATTGGGAGCACTATTGACTGGAATTGCTCTGATACATCTTTCTCAAATTCATTATTCTTTTTTTACTCCAGGACCGCAGTCATCTTGGTGGGAATTGAATTTTGTTCGATTTGTAGAAGTCTTTCTGATTATGTTTGTTCCCACATTTTTTATGGGAGCTCTTTTTCCAATTGTATCTAAAGTTATGGTACCGAACCTTAAAAAGGTTGGTTCTGGGATTGGCACCCTTTACTTTTATAATACCTTGGGAGGTGTTTTTGGTTCATTTTTAACTGGTTTTATTTTTATCGAATTATTGGGAACTTCAGCAGTGATGCTGGGTATGGTTGTTATTAATCTAATTCTGGGAAGCATACTTTTTTTCTGGCCCAGGCTACAAGATTTTCCCAAGAGGGGAGTTGTTTTTTCTCCTTTAGTAATTGTATTGTTAGGAGCAGTAATTATATTCACACCTCCCCGCCTTTTTATCAATGCCTACAGCCATGTTGAAAGGCAGGTATATCCTCTCATAGACTATCAGGAGGGGGTAGAGGGGACAGTAACTGTTCATGAGAAACAGAAAGCTGGTGAACAAATTAAGCGGATCGATGTTAACGGATTAAATGTAGCAGGCACAAGCTTTATGCTGCGTACCCTGCAGATCCTTCAGGGCCATCTGCCTACTTTTATGCATGCTGACTCAGGAGATGTTCTGCAGATTGGTTTTGGAACTGGCCAGACCAGTTATTCTGCGCTTCTTCACCCGGTTATGAAGTTTGAATTAATAGAAATATCTGATGATGTTCTCAAATTGGCTCAAAAGCACTTCAGCCATCTGAATCATAATGTGTTAGATAATCCTGTCTTATCTGTATATATTATGGACGGGAGAAATTATGTTCAATATACCAATAAATCCTTTGATATTATTATGAATGATGCCAATTATGCGGTGGCTACTCCCAGTGCCAGTTTATTTACCCTGGAACATTTTAACTATTGTAAAAGAAAGTTAAATCCGGGAGGGGTACTTTCAACCTGGATGACTATTGATTTAGATCCAGAGGATTTTGCCATTGTTCTTAAAACCTTTCATTTCGTATTTCCACATTGTCTTCTCTGGATGGCGCCAAACTGTATTAATAAACAAATTGTTCTTATGGGATCTGAGCAACCATTAAAGTTTAATATTAAAAAAATTGAACAGCAATTTAATAATCCCTCTATTAAAGCAGATTTGGCTGCAGTCAATATTAATAATTGGAATGATCTTATTGACTGTATTTTACTGGATGAAAAGGGTATAGAAGCTATAGCAGGTAAGGCGGAAATAAACAGTGATGATAATCCGGTGCTTGAATTTTCCTCTCATGCTATACGTTCCAGAGATTATTGTGCTTATCGGAATTTAGGAAAAATTATTTACCGTCGACCGGATCCATTGCAAATTCTAACTGGACTTCCAGAACAAAAAAGGGAAAGGCAAAAAATTATTAAAGATGTAGAGAATCATTATGCAGCTTCGCGTCTGCTTTTCGAAGGAATTTTAGCAGCATATCAGGGCAGAACCTCAACTTCTCTGAAGATGGTTATGAGTGCTTCCAAATCTATCCCCAAAAGTAAACTGGGAACTCATTTTTTTGAGAAAACAGATATTATTGGACGTCAATTAGAACATAACTTAGTACATAAAAACAGGACTGCTGTAATCCAGTATGTTCGTTATCTACTTGGATTGGAAAAATATAAGGTGGCAAAGCATTATCTCAACAGTTTAAGAGAAGATTTTGACAGTAACTATCTGATCCAATATGAATTGGCCAGATGTTACCTCGGTCTTGACCAGGCAGATTCAGCTAAAATTATGATAAATAATGCTCTACAATATAAAACAGATTTTGCCGGCGGCTGGTATTTACAGGGTGAACTTAGTAGAAGAAATAAAGAATATGATAATGCTCTCAACGCCTATACAAAGGCCATTTCTTATGATCCCAGAATGTATGAAGCAATGAATGGAAAAGGAACAGTTTATAAAGTTCAGCAGAACTATAGAGCTGCATTATCAAACTATAAGCAATCCATATCAATAATGGAATATCAGCCCACTACTACGGCAGATATTGGGGATTGTTTGTTAGTCTCCGGAGAAATTGATCAGTCAATTAAATATTACAGAAAAGCCTTGAGTATGGAACCTGGGAATTCCCGGGTATTATTTAAATTGGGTAATGCCTATTATTTACAGAAAAATTTTATAGAAAGCCAAAAATATTTTTTTAAAGCACTGGGTTTTGATTCCTCTAATGCTGAGATTCTCTATAATTTGGGAAATAGTTATGTGATGCAGGGACAGTTTCAACAAGCAGTCAAAGCCTTTAGCCAGGCACTTTCCATCGATACAAACAATCCGGATTATTTCAATAATCTGGCATTGAGTTATAGAGAAATGGGGAACATTAATGAAGCGCGTAAGATTCTTAATAAAGGCCTGAAAAGACATCCAGATGCAGAACAATTGAGAGAGAACTATAAAAAGTTAAAAATGTAAACAGGAGGATATAATGAAATCAATAGCTCGTCTTATTTTAATTTATTTCATAATCTTTTTGATCTTTGGCTGTGCCTCTACACATCCCCGTTTTTTCCCCCAGAAACCACTGCCTGGTAAGTCAGTTGTTGTGGGAGGTATACTGGTAGAGAATACCGGTATTGATGATCTATACGAATCAAAACGAAAAAATATTAATGTAATTATTGTGGGAAAGTCAACAGAAGGAGGGGTAGAAGAGGCAAAAGGATATCGTTTAAAAACAGATGAGAATGGATACTTTGCTGTTCAAAATGTTCTTCCAGGTGCCTATGTTTTAAAAGGAATTGAAGTGGATATAGGGTATGCAAATAGAAGGTTAATATCATCTCGATGGGAAGGGAAAAGGCAGTTATTTATTAATGAGGGCCTGATGGTGGATTTTAATGTGCGCTACTGGTCTGAAGAAGTAGATAAAAAAGTAATTGATATGGGTATACACTATTTTAAACTTGATAATGCAGGACGGATATTCCATCAGCAGTTTAAGGCATTAAAAGAAAATAAACTATTTCTGGAAAATAAGATTTATACTATGCCTAAACCTCCAGTTTATTTTAAAGAGAAATATCCATCTTCAGAATGGTTTAATTAATTAGGTTAAGGAGTAAAAGATGAATTTTTTTAATCGAGGTTGGTTATTTGGGATAATTGTAAGTGTATTTTTCTTTTCTATACAGTGTTCTGATAAAGAAAAGGCAAGCAGACCTGAAAGGCTGTTATTAAAAGATTATCATCCCCAGTCACTATATAAAATCCCACGAACAGAGATTATGAAGGCCAGTTTTCCGATTATTGACATGCATTCCCACCCCTATGCTCAGGGACCGGACCAAATTGATCAATGGGTGAAAAATATGGATGCTGCCAATATTGAAAAGACAATAATACTTACCATGGCTGTTGGTGCTAAATTTGATTCGATTTATACCATGTATGCCAGGTATCCGGATCGATTTGAACTATGGTGCGGATTTGATTATTCAGGATATGATAAGTCAGATTTCGGACCGGCAGCAGTTGCTGAACTTGAACGATGTGTTAAAAGAGGTGCGAAAGGTGTGGGTGAACTAGGTGATAAAGGGAAAGGTTTATTTTATTGTAAAACCAAAGCCCAGGGTATGCATCTTAATGATCCACGTATGAATACATTGCTTGAAAAGTGTGCAGATTTACATCTTCCCATCAGTATTCATGTTGCAGATCCAAGGTGGATGTATGAACCTATGGATGAGACTAATGATGGTCTTATGAATGCCTATGAATGGCGATTGGATAATCAACCCGATATTGTAAGACACGCTGGAATGATTGATATTCTGGAAAATGCAGTTAAGCGACATCCTCGTACAACTTTTATTGCTTGTCATTTTGCAAACTGTTCCTACAATCTGTCCAAGTTAGGGGAATTACTGGATAAATATCCTAATCTCTATGCAGATATATCTGCCAGATATGCGGAGACAGCTCCAATTCCCAGGTTTACACGTTCTTTTTATAAAAAATATCAGGATCGGTTATTGTACGGTACTGATATGGGTTTTGATCTGGATATGTACAGAATTACTTTTCATATTCTTGAAACTGAAGATGAACATTTCTATGAAACAGATCAGTTCGGCTATCATTGGGCTCTTAATGGTTTTGGTCTTTCAAAAAATATTCTGAAAAAAGTCTATCGTACTAATGCTCTTGGAATATTAATAAAGTAAAATTTATTGACAAAAGGAGGAATATATGATTTATTCAAGAATTATAAAATCAATAGTTGTCATAGTAGTTATCGGTATTGTTTTCTTATTCACTAACTGTACAAAGAAAAATAAAATTGTCCTGCAGGTACAACATAAAGGGATACAGATTGATTTCGATAATAATTTATTCAGCAGAATAGTAACAACAGGAGATCAAACTGTTGAACTTGGTGATTTTACTGTTTCAGAAACAATTACGGTTAAGGGGAAAAAAGTACAGAATTTTATTTTTATTGATCATAAAGTAGAATCTTTCACTGATGCTATAGGAAAGGGAAGCAGACATATAATTGTAGGTACTAATTCACATTTAAAAAAAGAAGTTTTAATTACTCTTTATGATGATTTTCCCTTTATGGCATTATTTCAGGTACGATACAGTAATATGTGGAATCAGGATCTACAAATAGATTCCTGGACAAACAACAATTATATGATCCGATCTGAGAAAAAGGATAATGATGAACCTATATTCTGGTCTTATCAGAGTGGATCCTATGAGTCACGCCCGGATTGGATTTTACCACTTAAAAAGGGATTTAAACAAGAGAATTATTTGGGTATGAATGCGACTGACTATGGTGGAGGAACACCAGTCAGTGATGTATGGACAAAGGATATTGGCCTTGGGATTGGCCATATGGAAACAGAACCTAAATTAGTTTCTCTTCCAGTTACTATGCCTCATAAAAATCAAGCACAGGTAGCTGTAACTTTTAAAGTTGATGAAACCTTATCACCTGGAATGAGCTTAAACACCTTGAAGACATTTGTTCTTTTACATACAGGGGATTATTTCAATACTCTGACCGAGTACCGTCGCTTTATGGGAAAAAATGGTATTAGCTTTCCCCAACCCTCTGAGACTGCGTATGAGCCTATCTGGTGTGCCTGGGGATTTAGACGGAATTTCACCATTGAGCAGATATACAACGCCCTTCCCAAAGTGGCTGACATGGGATATAAATGGGCTGTACTGGATGATGGGTGGCAAACTGCTGAGGGAGACTGGTATCTAGTGAAAGATAAATTTCCTCGGGGTGATGCTGACATGAAAGCTTTGGTTGACAAAATCCATTCATATGGATTGAAAGCAAAATTGTGGTGGGCTCCTCTGGCGGTTGATCCTGGAACTGACCTGATAAAAAATCATCCTGATTATTTGCTTCTCAATGAAGATGGTTCAAAACGGAAAATCAGTTGGTGGAATGCCTATTATCTGTGTCCCCAATATCCTGAGGTTCAACAATATACTAAAAAACTGGTAGAAAAAATAATGGGAGAGTGGGATTTTGATGGTTTGAAAATTGACGGACAGCACCTGAATCTGGCTCCCAGGTGTTATAATCCCAAACATCATCATAGTCGAGCCGAAGAATCAGTAGAAGCTACTCCTGATTTTTTCAAAATGATTTACGAAACAGCTCTATCCCTCAATTCTGATGCAGTCGTAGAGATTTGTCCCTGCGGTACTGCTTATAATTTTCATACTATGCCCTTTATGAATCAGCCGGTTGCTTCCGATCCCACCAGTTCCTGGCAGATTCGGCTGAAGGGAAAAACGTTTAAAGCATTAATGGGACCAAGGACAGCCTACTATGGAGATCATGTTGAACTCAGTGACGGGGGAGATGATTTTGCTTCCACCGTGGGAGTGGGTGGAGTTATAGGTACTAAATTTACCTGGCCGGTTGGATCTGAAAAGGATTCCAAGATTGATCTTACTGTAGAAAGAGAAGAAAAGTGGCGGAAGTGGCTGAGAATATATGAGGATAAAATGTTACCAAAAGGTAATTATCTCGGTCATCTTTATGATATTGGATTTGACAAACCAGAAACACATGCCATTAAAAAAGATAAAAAAATGTTTTATGCATTTTATGCCAAAGCTTTTAACGGGGAAATTGAGCTCCGGGGACTTACCCCAGGAATGGTTTATACAGTCAATGATTATGTGAACCAGAAAAACTATGGAATAGTAGAAAGTAGTTCTCCCTATATTGAGGTCTCTTTTAAACAGTATCTGCTCCTGGAAGCAATACCTCAATAAATTAGTTAATAATTATTGAATAGGTGGACTTTATGCATTTAAACAGAAGAGATTTTCTTAATCTTACTGCAGGTTTGACAGCAGCCGGATTTGCCGGTAAAACAATATATGGATTCGTACCTGCACATAACTGGGAAGGATATAATTTTGGAAAAGGTCCGGTAGTTAAAGACAGGTTAAATCAGGGACCTTTTCCTATGTATCCTCCGGAAGAAGTAGTTCCCGGAAGTCATGTGGTTATGGCAACCACATCTTCCCAAAAAGTCTTGAATAATTTCGGTATGGGACTGGTTACCTATGTTTGTGATGAAGCTGGGCCTCCCCAAAAAGAAGGAATAGCAGTAGAACAACTTATCGAGGAACTGGCCGCCCTTGATTTGACCCAAAAGCTTTATGTCCGACTGGACTGGAAAGATATTCAATCCAAACCTGGAGACTTAGCTTTCTGTCCTCATTGGAAGGCTGCATTTAAGGCAGCTGAAAGATATAATAAGCGGGTGGGATTTCGAATTCAGCTGATGAATCCGGTAATCCCCGGACATGCAGTTCCTGATTTTGTAGCTGAAAAGGTGGATTTCGTTAAATTAGGGAAAACCAGGAGAATAGGATATCCCAATAAAGTCCATTATGTTCCCCGTTATGATGATCCATATTTTATGGATGCATTCAGAGATCTGGATACCATGCTGGCTGATTTATATAACGGTCATTCTCTGGTTGAATATGTTGACACCTGTATGTATGGATTCTGGGGAGAAGGCCATACCTGGCCCTTTCAGGGTAATCCTTTTCCTGATTATGTTACTGCTGAAAAAACGTTTATCACTATGTTTCAGCAACAGGTACAAAATTGGACAAAAACGCCCCTGGTTACCAATACTCAGCCTGACTACAGCAGAGTAGGTAACTCCGAGATTTTGGACAGAACTATTCGGAGCAATAACTGGATCCGTACCGATACCATTTATATTGAAAACAGACAAATCGAGGCGTTGAGTAATCGTCCTCTCTGGGCAGCAGCAGTTATTGAAAAAGGAATGTCAGATGGAAGCAAGGAAAGTCTTGATCTGATGGAAGGTGTTCCAGGTATTGACCGGATTATTTCCCATGTTATGGATCTGGGAGCCAATTATTATTCCTTATGGAATTGGCATAGAATCAGAGCTGATCGCATCCTCAATTACTACAAACAGTATCCTGATATGATTGATCTTTTAGCCAGAAAGATCGGGTACCGGGTTCGCCCATCCTGGATATGGAAGTTCGATAAAGCAGGACATCAGGGTTTGGTATTGGGAATGGTAAATGATGGAATCGCACCAGTACCGGGAGTGCTTTGTCTTACTGTGTATAATGATGACAGAAGTGTTCAGGTAAGTGGGTGTCTTGATCCGGGATACCCAAAGCCCCGGGGTGTGCGTCAGGCTCAGCTGATTTTACCTAAAGGAGTTGACTGGAAAGGATTGAAAGTTAAAGCTGAGATTGAAGTCAAGCATAAACTGTATCCGGTAGAATGGGCCTGTCGGGAAAAGGTTAATGAAAACGGTTCTCTTACATTATCTCCAATAATTTAGTGTGATAGTGCAGTTGGAACAATCACTGCAGATCAATCTTTCCAGATAAAAAATTACTTTTACCATTAAAATGTTATTAAAGGAGAATAGTATGCATAAATTTAAATTTTTTCAGATAATTACAGTATGCTTGTTTTTATGTTTGATTTTTGGATGCACTGTAAACTCCAAAAAAGATGGGCAGCAAAATTGGGCCCATTTTATACGAACTGCCGGTCATGGTGCCAGTATGGATCATATTGATGAGGTGTTTGAACAGGTAAAAGAAACTCATGTTTTTGGTATTGAGATAGATAACAGTCTTACTGGTTATTATGAGAGCTTTCTACAACCGGAGGAAAAATTAAAAACCATCAAAGCCTATGTTGATCGGGCTCATGAAATGGGAAACAAAATTTATGTTTATACAGAGGGTCTGGAAACCATAACCACCCAGGCTGATCAGAAGGAGCATACCTTTTTCAAGGATCATCCGGATTGGGTGCAGAGAGACATAGATGGAAATCCGGCCGTATTCGGCCATGATGCTGCTTTCTGGATATCTGAAGGTGATGAGGATGTCTGGATCACACCTTATGCTCAGGAATGGCGTGATATCTATATGAAACGTATCCAACAGATTGCAGCTACTGGTATAGACGGTGTTTACATTGATATTCCTTACTGGATGACCCATTTCAGAGGATGGGGTGATACCTGGGCAAGTTTTGACAAGTATACAGTTGAAACCTTTCGAGAAGAGACCGGGATCAATCCCCAAGAGGACATGGAACTGGGTAATTTCAATGATCCCAATTTTATTAAATGGGTGGATTTTAGAATTACAACCCTGACCGATTTTATGAAAGAAGTTGATGAAAATGTGAAGTCTGTTAATCCGGACTGCATGACTATCCCGGAGATATATCCGGGTATAGAGGAGCCTGCAGTACGGGTTGGTGCGGATGTGTATGATATGTATCCGGTGGTTGATGTTATTGCTCATGAATACAGCGGTGGCGGGGGTAATGCGGCCCGTAAAGATCCCCTGGATTGGTTTTCTTATATGACTGGTATGTACACTTTCCGTGCCTTTGCTCAAGACAAAGCTTCCTGGATGTTGAGCTACTCCTGGGATAAGGAAAAAGAGGTGGATCCAGAAGATGCCATGAAAAATTTATTTGTATCGCAGCTGATGGCAGGCACTAATTGCTGGGATGCCCGGGGACATGTGATGTCAGGATCGAATGATTATCCCACCAGAAAAGAAGTGTATGCCTGGATAGCTGAACATGAGAAGAAATTTTATCATCCTCGTAAACCACTACACCCTATAGGTATTTATTTTTCCCCAAAGACGCGCAACTATTTTGTGGATGAATTTATGGAATCGTATAAAGGCTGGATGTATATATTACTGCAGTCTCATCTGGAATTTCAGATACTCACTCCCCGTACCCTGAATGATTTTCAGGGAGAAATACTGATTCTACCAGATGTAAAATGCATCTCTAAGGATGAGGCAGCTCAGTTGCGTCATTTTGTGGATTCCGGTATGTCACTGATCATCAGTGAAGAGACAGGAGTATATGATTATTCACGCCAGAAACGTAAGAATAATCCCCTCTGGGAAATAATCGGTATTAATAATGCTGTGAAACAGACAGTACAGACTGAAAAAGCATCCGCACTATTCTATCCTCAGTGTCCAGGCAAAAAATATAATGAACTACTTAATAATGAATTTAATAAGTCAGCCCGAAAAGGTATCTGCAGGGAAGACCATTTCAATGAATATCGTCAGTCTCTGGTTCATGAGATTATGTCAGAATTAGATTACAGAACGCCCATAGCTGTTGCTGCTTCCCCTTTTATTTCAACCCAGATTACCCAAGTAAATGACAAACCGCATATTTTTATAGTAAATTTCAAAGGTTTGCAAGGAAGAAAAAATGCAGTGCAATTATCCGAAATAGGTGTGGAAGTATCTTTTGAAACTGATATAGAGAAGAATGTTTATATGCTGCCGTATCTGGAAGAGCCTCGAGAAATTGATGCTTATTTCAAAGAAGGAAAGCTTACCTGTACGCTTCCTGCTATTGGTAAAGGTGCAGTTATCTGGATTGAATAAAGTATTGGAGTCAAATATGAAAAAAATAATCAGTTTACTTTTGTTCTGTTTATTTACATTAATACTTAATGTTCATTCTGCTGAATTTTCTTTTGATAATCCGCGTATAGGAATTGTGATAAGTAAAGCGAGTTTCAAGCAGCGGTGGGGAGTCACCCAGATGTCAGCGCATGGTTGGGCCGCGGTTGCCAATCTGGCCGGTATTCCTTATGACTGTCTGTTTTTATCTGATATTGCCAGATCGACAGATTTATCACATTATGATGTCTTGATTATCGGACAATGTACCTACGTGGAAGAGACGATTTATTCTGATCTTATTTCTTCATTAAGAAATTATATTAGCAAAGGTGGTAATGTAATAATTGACGGCCCCTTTGCAGTGAGTGATACAAACACAGATGATCGCGATCATGACGAATTGGATAAAATACTCGGAGTTCATTATGATGGCTTTGTGGGAAATTCAGAATATCGGATTAGAACAGCTGATAATATGCACTATATTACAAAACATTTTGAAAAGGGGGAATATATCACTCAACATCTGGTAAATGGTCTTAATATACTTGAGTTTACAGATAGCGGAAATGTATTACTTACAACAACAAACGCAAGTCATTCCTATCCCTTTTTATCTGTCCAGGAACAATCAAATAATCGTGTGGTAATTGTGAGTGATTTCAGCACCTGGGCGAGTGCAGCATCATTTTTCCGCAATGTGCAGCCGCAGGTGTTTTATGCAAATCAAATTTACAATGTATTGATCCGGGCTTTACAGTGGGCAGTTTATGGTGACATTGAAGTGCCATTTCCCGCACCTCAAGTGAGCAATGCCAATCTTACTGCTATTATTCGGCTGGACGGTGATGCGAGCGGCAATCTTGACGCGCAAATAAAAACAATAAATTATCTGGTGGATATTGCCAGAGAAAGCGGAGTTGTACCATTATATGGATTTGTCTCGAGTCAGGCTGCCAAGGCAGGCTGGCAGGATTTAGCGCCAATGGGGAAAATGATAGAAGATGTGGGCGGACAAGTAGGCACACACAGCAAGTATCATCATATTGACAGAAAAATGAATGAAAAGCGCTGGGCTGAAGAGCTTGACGAGTCAATACAGGAAATTGAATTTAATATGGCTGATTATGGATATCCAGTTGGTAAGGTGGGGCATTTCATCAATCCCGGAAATACAATTCATATGGATGATTATGAACAGATCGCCCGGCGGTTTACATTTTACATGACCCACGGCTTTGAACAGGATATGCCGTTGGGATTTGGCAATCTTACCTGGTTTACCGGAACCTATAAAAATTTAGTGGTACTGGAAGATACACCATCCCCGGATTATCAGTGGTTTTACGATCCTTCCTGGAGTTATACCACCCAACAGATTACTGCCTATGAAGAAGCAATATTTGACCACATGTATCACAATATCGGGCGAGGTGTAATTTTCAATGAAATGTGGCATGATTATTCCATTATAACTCAACCGCAGAGCGAAAAAGAGCGGATTGTGAATAATAATAACAGGCTGTTTTATGATGCCATGAAGGAAAAATTCGCAACACATAATATTTATTGTCCGGACCCTGTTGATCTGGGACATAAACTTCGTGCTATAGCCCAGTGGGATTATAAATGGAAAGTCAGGGAGAATGAAATTGAGATAATACTTGATCTTTCTGAGGTATTATTAGATACGATTCCTTATTATACCGGAGGAATGGGATTAAGAATTGAGAACACAAGCAAAACAATTGATAAGGTTCGAATTAACGGTAAGGACCATCCTGCATTTACAGACAATCTTATTATATTGCCAAATTTAAAGAAAAATAAAAATACCATCCTTGTTCAGCTTGCTGATAATCAGCCTTCTACCCCCCGTTTAATATATGTATCGAAACGGATGCCTAGAATTGAAAAAAACGAGAATACAATAATAATGAAAGTGATAACAAAAAGCAAGGCTAAGGCAGCATACTATGTTGAGGACCCTGCAGTGCTTATCAACGCCGATTATCAGGAATGGAACAGAAAGGGTGACAATATTTTACGGAGTTATGTAATTTCAGACAGACGTTTGGAATTAAGAATTTTGACAAAAAAAGATTGGATTCTGAATTATGCAAATTTACCAATTCTTGATGTTAAGGAAAAAACATCGTCTGTTGAGCTGGTTATATCAGCAACTGATGTACCTGCTAAATTATATTTTACCTGTGTTCGTCCTCCGAAACTAATCAAGCTTAATGAACAAAGAATACAAACTGTAAAAAAAGACAGTAGAGATAACTATCAAATTAACATCCCACCATTTACTGATAAGGCAACTCTTTTGATCAGGTACTGAAAATCTAATAATTGTGTTTCAAGAAAGGAGTCCAGGATGAAGCAGTATCGACTATATATTTTCATATTTCTTGTTATGCTATTGATTATTGGTTGTGTAAAGGAAGAATCCTTATCCTGGTATTCATCCGGAACTGATGGAATAATTGCTTCTGGTGATGAACAGGCAACCAGGGCAGGGATAACGATTTTAAAACAGGGAGGCACTGCAGCCGATGCATCAGTGGCAACCTTATTAGCATTAAGTATAAAGACCGTTGGTGCATTCTGTATCGGCGGTGAAGTGCCTTTTATGTTTTTTGATGCAGAAATCGGTAAGGTAACAGTGTTGAATGGTCAGGGTGGAGCTCCTCTCGATAAAGAAGCAATTGAATGGTATTATGAGAATGGTATACCTGGTAGCGATATTAAATCTGCTGCAGTACCTGCAGTTGTGGATCTCTGCGTTACAGCCCTGCAACTGTACGGCACCATGAGTTTCGAGGAAGTAGTAAATCCATCCCTGGAGATATTGGATGCCGGAGGTCCGAAATGGTACCGGGATACAGGAAGCGGTGATACCATCCGTACTGACCGTAATTGGTATGCTGATCTTGCAGTAACTTTCCGTAAATTAGTAGAAGCTGAAAAAACTGCGAAAGGAACTCGTGAGGAGAAATTACAGGCAGTATCTGATCGGTTTTACCGGGGTGATATCGCGGATGATCTGGTGAGCTGGTACAAAAAATTAGGAGGGTTCCTGCGTAAATGTGATCTTGCTGCTCATAAAACCCGTATCGAAGAACCAGTCACTGCAATGTATCGGGAGTTTAGAATATGTAAATGCGGACCCTGGACCCAGGGACCTTATCTATTGCAAACTATGCGTTTATTGGAAGGATATGATCTTAAATCTATGGGCAGTACATCTGCTGATTATATACATACCGTTACTGAAGCCATGAAGCTTGCGCTTGCAGACAGAGATGAATATTATGGTGATCCTGAATACACGGATGTGCCTTTGAATGCACTGCTTTCCGATAAATATACAAAAATTCGCCGCTCCTTAATTGATAACAATAAGGCCTCTGGTGAAATCCGTCCCGGCGATCCCTTTAGAATGTGTGCTTTGCGGAAAGGCGGGGGAAGAGCAATCAGAGTGCTGGGGGGTACCACAATCTGTGTGGTTTCCGATAAATGGGGAAATGTAGTTGCTGCTACTCCAAGCGGTTTATCAAGCACTGCCGGATTTGGCGATTCCACGGGAGTGATCCATGGTTCACGGCTGGTTATTTTCAACACCTGGAGAGGTCATCCCAACAGTATCGAACCAGGCAAGCGGCCGCGTACCACTTTGACCCCCACACTTGTATTGAAAGACGGACATCCGGTACTGGCCATAAGTGTTGCCGGCGGGGATATGCAGGATCAGGCAGCCATTCAATTAATTTCGAATTTTATTGATTTTGAAATGAATGTTAAGGATACCTATACTGCCAAGCGGTTTTCTACACGGCACTTTATCGGTTCATTTGGTCAGGGATCTCCAAGAATTAACAGTGTCCGGGTTCATGAAAGTATAAGCCAAAATGTAATAGATGAATTAAAAATACGAGGACATGATGTTTCCACTACAAAGGACAATGTGGGAGGGGTGGCAATGTTGTATCTGGAGGAAGATGGAGAAACGATGCAGGCTGTAGGAGGACATTGTCAGAGTGTAGAACCGGTTAAAGAAAGTAACTGAATGTCAATAAATAATAGTAACATATTAAAAAATGCAATTTCAGGATTGATAAAATTATGGTAACGGATTACAGATCCTATATATATATTTGACGAGAAAGGAAAAACTATGATCTCCAGACGAACTTTTTTAAAGACCACAGCTGCAGGAGCAGTTGCTGCTGGTATGGTTCCGACAGCATTGAAATCTGATGTTCCGCCTCATCGATGGGATAATTATAATTTTGGACCTCCACCGGTGCCTAAGAATCGATTAAATCAGGGGCCATTCAGCATTGACCAGGATCGAGGCTGGCGGAATATAGGGAGTACATCTCCTTCAAAAAAGCATATCAGAAATTTCGGTTTAGGACTGGCAGCCTATACCTGGGAAGAAAATGGTCCTTCTCTGGCTGTGCGAAACGGAAAAGAATCATTGGAAAAAAGTGTAAAGAAATTAGCAAGTCTTCCTTTTGTTGATATTTTGTATATTCGCTGTGACTGGCGGGATGTTCAAAAACGTGCTGGTAGACTGGAGTTACATCCGGTGTGGAAGTTGACTTTCGAGGCGGCAAAGGAATATGATTTAAAAGTAGGATTCCGTGTGCAGCTTTCCAGTCCGAATTTTCAGCCTCAAAAACTGGCAATGCCGGATTTCCTGCAGGAGAAAGTACCGCTTGTAAAAATCGGCAGCCGCAGGGGAGAGACAAATGAACGTAAAACTGGTGACTGGGAGTATATTGAACCCCGCTACGATCATCCAGAATTTATGAAAGCATTCCAGGAATTAAATGATCTTCTTGCCGCAGAATATAACGGTCATCCCCAAGTTGAGTTTATGGACATGATGATGTATGGATTCTGGGGGGAAGGCCATACCAATGCACTGCCAAATCCTTTCCCGGATTATCTGACTGCTGAGAAAACAATGGTTAATATGACCCAGTACCAGATAGATACCTGGACAAAAGTACCACTGGCCAATAATACCCAGCCGGATATCAGTAATACAGGAAACAGAGAATGCCTTGATCTTGCAGTACGTTCAGGTTGTTGGCTGCGTTCTGACAGTATTGTACATATTGAAGAACCAATTCAGATTGAACGACTCTCTAATAGACCCCCCTGGCTGGCAGTGGTGATGGAACAGGGAAGATATCGGCATTACGATGTTGATGAAATCCCCTTGGATGAGGCCAGCATAAATGATAAAGAAAAATCTATGCTTCATGTACTGGATCTTGGTGGAAATTATTGGTCTTTATGGACAGAAGCTGATAATCTTCGCAATTATAATGACACCTACCCTGAAGGATTTAAACAGCTGCATCAGAGGATGGGCTACAGAGTAAGACCGTCTTGGATCTGGCAGCGGAAGCGTTATGGTACCAGCGAAATCGTCCTGGCGATTGCCAACGATGGAGTTGCAGGTATTCCAGGTATACTTTATGTATATGTGGAAAGCATGGATGGAAAAGTAAAAATTGGCGGCGGTTTAGATGCAGGCCATCCCTATGGTGGAAAATTACGCCAGTGCAATTTTGTTCTACCAAATGGGATGGAAGGTCAGAAGATGAAAATACACGCTGAAATTGAAACCAAAGGTGTGCGTAGACCAGTGCAATGGGCGTGTGCACAGCCCACAAATCCTGATGGTTCTTTGACAATTGAACTCAAAAAGTTTGATGATAAGGGCTGGAGGAAAGGAATTTAATTAAGAAAAAATCCCCTGATCAATAAATTGTAGTATACTTCTGAAGTGTTATAACAATTTAGATTGCAGCAGCGTCAGATATTTTATTGAAACCGGTGAAATCCGGAAATAGTATCGGAATAAAGATCTAAACGAGAACAATGTCATTTGAAAATTAAAATGAGAATTATATCGTCTTGCACTTAAAAAAATTAAATTACGCTGCTTACATTAAAAAGAGGAGAATGTAATGAGAATAAAAACATTTACATATCTGATATTCGCTTTACTGGGTTTATTAATCCTGTCAATAAGTACAAATCCGGTTATGTCTCAGTCAAGAAGCGACAATGAAACATCGAAATTGGGGCCCTGGGACTGGGGGCATATACGAATTGTAAGATTGCATGGCAATTTTGAATTGTTGAACCGATTACACGCAACCGTAAATCAAACTGGCGGTCCCATCATATTTCCAGAAGATAAAGAGACGGGTGAATACATCACTGATTTGTCAGAGTTTAAGAAAATGCTGAAAGAATCAAGAGAAAAAGTGAAAAAATTTCACGAAGAGGGTATGTATGTTATCGCCTATACTACCATGGCCATGGGCGGCAGTAGTGAAACATATGAAGATATTCCTAAATCCGAAGAATTGAGTTTAAACCAGGTGTACCAAACCCCCGGATTGTGGGAATTGTACGAGGAATATTTTGGACCCAAACCGCCTGAGGGTCCGGATAAATGGCCGCGGCACACACACAATATAAAATACTCATATTATCGCTTCAGGCATCCTAATGCACCGCGTACAGGTGGCAGATTTGAAATGTTCGGCTGTCAGGATAATCCTTCTTATGTACAATATATGAAAGGTGTGCTGAAACTGATCGCACTGGGAGGATTTGACGGTGCGTACATTGACTGGACTAAAGTACACGGCGGTACCTGTTTTTGTCCGCACACAAAGAAAGCATTCAGAAAATATTTGCAGGAAAAAGTATCTGCTGAGTATTTAAAGAAGCGTTATGGGATCACTGATGTGAGCAACATCGAGCCGCCGGTCGATAACACTATGGCTCTTTGGCGGGAATGGCTGCAGTTCAGAAGCTGGTCATTAACTGAGTTTCAGAGAAAATTGCGTACAGCTGCCCGTAAAATCAATCCGGATTTTCTCATATCCGGAAATATAAACGGAGGTGCCTACGGCAACATGGCTTATACCAATGGTGATGATATGGAGTTAATGGGCACTGTTATGGATTTTTTCTATTCGGAAATTCAACATGGTTTACAGTCAGTTCCCCGTACAGAAGAGGGTATCAAAATCAGTAATTCAGGACCGCTGAAATTTTTGGCTGCCGCTGCTATGCAGAAACCCGTCTGGATGTACTGTGTCCAGCCATCAACACCCAAACCAATCCCGAATGAAAATGCGCTGTTTAACCTGATTAAACTCAATATCGGTGAAGCTTTTGCCAATCACAATACCTTTAGTGTAGTACGAGAAACATTTGGAGAACCAATTTCTCCGATGGTGCATAACGGCGCGGAACAGATTTATGCGTTTTTTGAGAAAAATGAGAAGAATTTGATTGGCGCAAAGCTTGCCGCCAATGTCGGGATTTTTTGTTCAATTAATCAGTTTTACAGCGATGAGTTCAGTTATTTTAATCCCGCCTCGCGAGTGTTAGCGGATAACGGTATTGCGCACGTGATGACCGTGGAGCGGGATTTTAGTCCAGTGGAGTTGGCAAAATACAGAGTACTGGTATTGCCGTATGTACCACTCCTGAGTGATTTTGAGGTAGAGACCATAAAAGACTATGTGAATAACGGCGGCGGCCTGGTTGTACTCGGCCTTTCATCCTTTAAAGATGAAAATGGTCTGCGAAGAAAAAATCTCGGTTTGTCCGATGTATTAGGATTTGATTTACAGGATACGCCTGTGGAAGTCACCAAAAAAGATGTCGGAAAAGGGAAGGTAGTTTTCATTCCATTTAATCCGTTGCCGGTAGGAAAAGGCGACACCAGGCGCACGCCGCTGCCTGATGATCATATGATGTACGGCCAGGGCAAATTTCCTGCAAGAATCAGAGCTTCCTTTGAGGCGATTCCTGAGGCAGTAGAATGGGCAGCTGAAGGAAAATTGTCCGGCAAGTTGTCCGCACCTTATACAGTTGAATTCACCACCATGAAACAGAAAGAGAAAGACCTGCAGTTTGTTCATCTGGTAAATTATAACATGAATCTGGACGGTGAAGTAAAACCTGCAGAGAATGTGAAAGTGAGGCTTATGGTTCCGGAAGGCAAGAAGGTATCTCGACTTACAATTGGATCGCCCCTCTATGACACTAAAAAAATATCATTCAATAAAAAAGAACAGTTTATTGAATTTGAAATACCGACATTCGAAGTATACAGTTTGGTAACTGTGTATTATGAGTAGCGTGGTTAGCTATGAACTATGAAATAATGAGGATAAAGATGAAAAAATTAATTGTTTTCCTTTCATTTTTTCTTGGGGGAGTGATGTTATCCATCAGCAATGCACAAGTTAAACCATTTGTAGAGATAATTAAAGCTAAAGGAGTACCGAATGTTGTGGTCGTTTCTCCCCCGGAGTTAGATAAAGTGCTGGTTAATCCAGGAATGGGATTTACCACCCATGGAGCTTTGGACGGGGATGTTCCCGGTTATCCGGAATGTTCAATTGCCTACTATCGCTGGTATTGGGATGAACTGGAATCCAAAAAAGGTAAATTTAACTGGGATATGGTGGATTCGGTACTGTCGGAGGTCCATGCCCGCGGACAGCGACTGGCAACGCGTATTATGCCTGCTAACGGACGTCCCAGAATCCCTGACTGGTATCGTAAAACCGGAGCTAAAGGATGGGAATTTATTGCGGAGAGCACTCAGCACGCTGGTAGGGATATTGCCAGTTGGATGCCAGATCATGCGGATCCACTTTATGCAAAATATATGGGTAGATTGGTCAGGGAATTTGCAAAACGCTATGACGGCCATCCGGATATCGATCATATTGATATTGGCTCATACGGCCACTGGGGAGAATGGCATTTAAGTTTTGTAGAGGAAAAAGAACGGTATTCTTTTGATATCAAAAAGATGATTATCGACTGGTATCTGGAAGGTTTCAATAAGACACCCCTGGTCATACCGGAGGATGCGGAAGACGGATTGACCTATGCAACAAAAAATGGTACCGGCTGGCGGGCGGATTGTATGGGCGATTACGGGTCGCCGAATCACTGGAATCTTATGACCCGCTATTTACAGCTTCCAAGAAAGTATCCATCAGTGGGAGAAGCCTGGAAAACACGTCCGGTAGCCTTTGAAACCTGCGGTACTTTTGAAAGCTGGCTTAAAGCTGGCAGAGACATTGAGTATATTTACAGCGTTTGTCTGGAGCTGCATACATCCATTCTCAATAACAAATCGAGTAATATCCCTCCGGAATGGTGGCCGGCTACTGAAAAATTTCTTAAGCGCATGGGGTATAGATTGGTTGTACGATTATTCCGTCACCAGAAGTGGCTGGAACCCGGCAGCGATCTGGATGTTGAAATGGCCATAGATAACATTGGGGTTGCACCTCCGTATCGAGCATATATTCCGGTATTTGAAATTCGCAGAGCCGGCAGCAGAGGCAGTAAAACAATGCTGACTCGTAAAGAGATTGACTGGGATGTGCTGAAGTGGCTTCCTGGTCGGCATAAATTAACAGCATCCATTACTATTCCGGATAATGCAGAACCGGGACGTTATATAGTTTACTTCGCTATGCTGGATCCCTATACCAAGAATCCGGTGATAAAACTGGCGGTAAGCGGCGGTGATGCACAAAACTGGTATTCCTGGACTGCTTTAAATATCGTTGAGTTAGCCACTTTGGAAGAGACCTTGACAAAGAGGAAATGATAATTCTGAAATTCGATGCCTAAAGATTTTTTTGGCATATTGCAGCTTAATAATAAAAAAACACTATCTATAACTAATAGTAGTTACTTCGAGGAAAATAAAATGAAAAATAAATTAATGAGTGTTTTATTAGTCGTTACAATGGTTCGTGCGATTTTTGTTGTGGGGGGCTGTGAGAAAGCACGAACAGTATATTATCAGTGTCTTAGTGAGCAGGATGCTGCAGAAGGCGTAAAAGTATATGTTGTCACTATTCCAGAAGAGGGCAGCCTTACAAATCCGGGACTCGTATTTCTGGCCAGAGGTCTGGATGAAAAAGAAGGATATGTGCTGGTAAACGGAAACCGATATGACCTTCCTGCGCTTCCAGGTTCTGCACCACAAGAGAAAGAAGTAACCGCCCAGCAATCCGGCAAGGAAGGCTGGTATACGTCCAACGGCAGTGATGAACTGCTCGGCAAAATTGTGCTGCCGCTTTCATTAGAACATATTCATGACGGCGTGAACAGGATTGTTTTCCATAAAACTACCGATGCGGACGGTTTCAGGGTAACTGATGCGCGAATAACATCCGTCACCGTACAAGAGGCAAAAGTCGCGCAGCTTACGTATCGTGCAGTCACTCGCGGAGGTTCGCCGCGCATTGATGATTTTGATTATGTCGTAAATTACAAAGGCGAAGGCAGGAGGAAGGAATCTGATTTACCGGAATGGGCGCAACGCGGTAAGGTACGCTATTATCGGGCCGGCATTGATTTCGATCACCTTGATCGCATGTTTGAGATGTTTATTGAAGGTAATTTTAATCTTGTTATGCTGCAAGTTGCGACACCGGAGGACACTTCCAGCGAGGAGTTCAAGCGATATACGACCTTCATCGATCGTTGTCACGCGAATGGTATACGCGTGACATTTGATGGAGGCGCAGGGCGGCAGCCTATCCGGCTGAATTCAATAAGCGCGGACAGTGTTGATGCGAATCCAGAGATGAACGCATGGATCAGTCGTGATGAGTACGGCAATCCACGCCAGCGCCGCAGAGGGAGCAGTTACTGGCCGGATTTGACGAATAAAGATTATCGTAATCGGGTGTTAAAAACCGCGGATATCGCCATTGATGCGGGCGTGGATGAATTATACTACGATTGGGCAATCGGCGGGACAAAAGGTATCGTGCAATTCTTTAAAGATACGCAGGATCTCATTGACAAACGCGGAATGAATATCACCGTGTTTGGCAATTGCAAAGGCAATATCATCGCGGATGGTATTTGCGATATCGGCAAGTCAGAAGGCACCGAAGAGGCTGGAGTGTGGGACGAACGTTGGGTGCATAATGTCGTGCAGGCTCGATTTTATTATGCAGCCGGTGATGGCTGGAAACCATATCGCAGCAAATATGAGGGCGCCGATCCGGGCGTGCCAAATCCCGGAGCGCACAATGTAGTGGATGGAATGAAAATCGGTTGGAAACGACCCATGGCGGAGGCTAAAGCATTCCAATCCGATTTTGTGATCGCCGAAGCCGGACGCAATCTTTTCAATGGATGGGTAATGAAAAATAACGCAACGGCCATGAAAGTATGGGATGACATCTGTCAGTACAATAAATTCTTTGATGAGCACGAGGAGCTTTTTACAGATGTTACTACCGTAAGCAAAATTGGATTATTGGCGCTACCGGTCATTCCAAGTTTTGAAGTGTCCGTAAAACGAGTGCAACTCTATCATGCACTCGCCGAGATGAATGTCATGTATGATGTGTTGTTGCTGCCTCGAATAACAGAAAAAATGTTATCCAAATATGAAGCGATTATCATTCCCGACATCCCCTGGATTGCAGATAAGGAGCTTGATGTCATCAGAAAACATATTGCAGCGGGCGGTAAAGTGTATACACTGGGCAGTTGCGAAAAATTACGCGAGTTAGCATCAATTTACTCTCCTGCATATGTGTGCCACAATACTCATGAGAATGTATTGCGAATGGAATTCCTCGCGAATTTGCGACAGCTTTGTCCGCAGCCGATTATTGAAGTTCATAATGCGGAGTATGTCATCGCGAATGTTATTAAAAAGGATGACTCAGATCGTATTTTTGTTCATTTGGTTAATTATTCAAAACCGGTTAATAATGTCCGTGTTACCTTACATCTGGAAGATATTGTAAAGGAGACTAATGCGAGTAAAATTCAGTTATATTCGCCGGATTCAGCCCTGAATGAAGTGAAAAAGATATCCGTGCATGAAAATCAAATAGAATTAACGATACCCTATTTAGAAATCTATGACATTATCACAATCAATTAAATTGAATGTGTGACAATATTGAGTGAAAAGAAGTTGTTAAATTAATTTCTAAACAAGTTTGTGCGAAGTGGAACCTACCGAGGAGCACGTTGCCGTACTTGCAGAAGAGCCGCGTTTTTGGGGCGCCGGTGAACAGATAACGGTGAAAACGGCGCTGAGTGTTCCTGCGCAGATTCTGGCAGGTACATACTCGCTTGGAATTCGTATGCCAGACCCGGAACCGACTCTCCATGATGATACACGTTATTCGATACGCTTTGCAAACAAGGATATGTGGGAGGAGAAGACAGGGACGAATATTTTTCTACGAGTTTTTGAGGTAGTGAGCAGTCAAGAGGCGTCGAATGTTATGGAATTCAAAGAAACTAAGCCCTAAGCAGATTATTTCAAAGGATTGTTACAATGCTGAATATGAATAGGAGAGAATTTATTAAAAAGTCCGCCCAGCTGAGCGCAGGATTAACGCTGGGAGGCGCAGCCTCAGGTATTTTGGGGTGTGCATCAAATAAAAATGAATTGGGAATTGCTGCCGTGATACCCATGCCGATTCAAGTGGTAATTGACGATGTCGGCTGGTGGTCCGGACAGGACGGGAGTAAGTGGCAGGAACCTTATCGCACCGGCATACTCCGCAAGCATGTGCCTGCAGATTACGAAGCCATCGCTCGTTTAGGCCGCAGGTTAGGCATCCGCCCGCAAGCTGCGACGATTTTGTGTGAATGGGATAAAGAGAATATTCTGCGCAAACTGCCCACCAGCACCTGGATGGGCCAAAAGTGGGACAATAAAAAATGGATTGGTCCCTGGATGGAAGAGGCTGCCGACATTATTCGACAAAATCGATATCATTACGAACTGACGCTGCATGGCATAGGCCACGAGTATTGGACGGATGGCACGTTTACCCGCGCTGAGTGGGCCGACAGAAGCGGCACAATGCGGCCTCTCGATCAAGTTGAGAAACATCTGGATTTTTACGAGGCGTTGTTGCAGCAGCACGATTTAGGACAATTCCCAAAATCATTTGTACCTACTGCATTCCTGCACGGATTCGGTCCCACTGGCGACTATGAACTCAGCATGGCAGCTGTACTCGCAAAGCGAGGCGTGGAGTACATTAACACGCCGTTTGATGATATGTATAATGCTGAAGGTGTGCAGCACGGTGTATTTGGATTTGACGCCGGGGTGATTACCGTGGATCGCGGGTGCGATTTGCTTTCCTGGAAATCAATTGGGAAAGTGCCGGAAGGCGTGGTGCACGGGCCCACATGCGGTATGCACTGGCCTAATCTTTTGCACCCAAATCCGGAACGAAATTCTGAAATCGTTGATGGATGGGTGAAACTCCTGAAGCCGTATAACGATGGATTTGATACAATGCTGGCGCCGAATTCTTTATCTTTTCGGCATCAACTTGTGCAGCATGTATGTGTAAAAGTAAATGTGACTGGTAAAGCGGTTAAACTCGATTTTAAGATGGTCGATACACTGCCTGGAATATTGGGACGTGGTGCACTAACACTCAAAATAAAAAGTCCTGTGCAGGTATCATTTAAATCGGACTCTATTAAAATTCTCAAAAAGAGTAAAATGCAGCGAGAATCGGATTATGAGTATACGATTCAACTTGAAAGGATGCCTGCTAAAAAAGAAGTTCAAATAGATATTTCGACCGAAGCGTAATTAGTGCTTATTCTCTTTTTAAAGGGTGTATGAAGGAGTACCACTATGCGGATAAATTGTATCGTAGTTATTTGTTTTTTACTTAGCCTTCTCTTTGTTGAGTGTGTGCGGAAGGACACTCACTTAGACTATACGTATATCGCAACTCGATGCGATAAAAGCATTATCATCGATGGCGTGCTGGACGAATCTGTCTGGGAACGCGCAGAAACGTTAACGCTTAAAACTAATAAAACGGGTAAGTCAGTTGAAGATGAAGCGATAAAAACATGGACCAAATCGTGCCATGACGGGCAAAATCTGTACATCGCGTTCGAATGTAATGATCCTGATATATGGAGCAACTACACAGAACGGGATGAAAGTCTCTGGAAGCAGGAGGTGGTGGAGGTTTTCATTGACACAGATAATAATCCTGATACATATATTGAAATCGAAGTTTCCCCTTATAATGTACTGTTTGACAGCTATATTGAAAAGCCTGCAAATATTGATATAGCACAGACAGCAGAATTTAATCTCTCAGGTATTCAGACTGCTGTACAGATTGAGGGGACGCTTAACAATAAAGCCGATATAGATAAAAAATGGACAGTTGAGATTGCTGTGCCTTTTAGAGAACTAATGGGTAATTCAGAAAAGTTGAACTTTGAAGAGACTCAATGGAAAATCAATTATTACCGCATAAACAGAGACCGGAATGATCAATCCAGCTGGTATGCTTGGTCTCCTACTGTATCCAATTTTCATGTCCCTAGAAAATTTGGGTTATTGAAATTTGGTAAATAATTTTTTTGAAAAAAAGAAATATTTTACACATAAAAAACTTAAAAAATAAGGAGTACGAAAATGCGAAAGAAGAAAAATTTTATCATCATACTGATTATTGCTATCTATTTATTATCTATGATAGCAATTAAATCTACAAATATATATGCACAGAAATATTCTAAATATCCGGAAATACCCAGAATTGATGTCCACACTCATATCGGTGGTGATAGTGTCGGTATGGTGAATTTCTTAAAAATGCGAGAGATATTACAGGATACGTATGATACAGATCTTGCTATGTGGATTGATCTTGGAACAAGTGAAAATCAGATTCCAGATTTACATAAATCCCGGCAGGTCAGTAAAGGCCGGGTGCTCCCCTGTATATCAGATTTTTCTGCACATGATGGTCTTGATAATCCGCCTAAAGATTTGCATACCTGGCTTGAAAAGGGCTATATCGGATATAAGATTTGGGCAGGTCCATATTTTCGGAAACTTGAAGAAGGAGAGGAGGGATTCCGGTACATAGACAATTTGGTGCATGAACCTACATTTGCAGAAATGGAAAGAATCGGCATGGTTGCAGCATCGATACATATTGCAGATCCCAATGGACCATATGGTAACCGTACAAAATGGCTTTCAGATCCTATAGAATACTGGAGAGAAATTACTGCCTGGAGGCATGTATTAGAAAGGCATCCTGATTTAATTGCAGTTGCTGCACATGGTGACTGGCTGGTGTGTCAGGATGCACAGCTTGATTATTTACGTAACATGCTTGCAACATTTCCCAATTTCAATGTTGATCTCGCTGCTACCTTTCAGTATTATTATTTACTGGATCGTGAGAATCTCCGGGCATTTATGATTGAATGGGTGGACAGGATCCTATACGGGACAGATATCAGTGCTTTTAAAAATCCTGAAGAAGCAGAATCCCGTACTGAACAATATATCCGGACTTTTAAAATACTGGAAACCGATGAAAGAGTTGAAGGCGGTTTTTTTAGTATGAATCCAACTCAGGGACTTTTGCTTCCCCGTGATGTATTGGAAAAAATTTATTATCAGAATGCTGCAAGAATATATCCTCATGTAAAAGAGCAGCTTTTAGAATTGGGATATGATGTACAGTGATTATTGAGATGATTACTCTCAATATTTGTTATTTAAATATATGTGAAAGGAAGTAATATATGAAATGGAGCAAAGATAATTTTAGAAAACTTTTTTTGATAAGCAGCATGGCTATTTTGTTAGGGTTTTTTTCTTATTGTAGGGATTCGAATAATACCTTTACTATGGAAGATTTCAAAATATTTGAAAAAATTGATGCGCATATGCATTTGAGAACAGATGATCCGGCCTGGCTGGAACAAGCCAAGCAGGATAATTTCCGGCTATTTTCACTTAATACGGATGTACCAAATTTTGTAAGTCTTCCGGAACAACAGGAAATTGTACTCAAATTAAAGAAGAAATATAAAGACAGAATAAACTATGCGACATCATTCAGTATGAAGGGATTTAATGATCCTCGTTGGCAGGAGAAGACTTTGGATTATTTAAAGGATTCATTTGAAAAAGGTGCGCTTGCAGTTAAAGTCTGGAAGAATATCGGCATGACTGCAAAGGATGAAGAAGGTAATTTTGTGATGCTAGATGATCCGAAATTTAATCCCATATTCTCCTATCTTGCAGAACACAACATACCTTTATTCGGGCATATCGGAGAGCCTAAAAACTGCTGGCTCCCGATTGAACAGATGACTGTTAAGAGCGATCAGGCTTATTTTAAAATGCATCCTGAATATCATATGTACAAACATCCGGAATATTCTTCCTATCAGGAAATAATTGATGCCAGAGATGCAATGCTGCGTAAAAATCCGGATTTAAAATTCATTGGCTGTCATCTTGCCAGTCTGGAATGGAGTGTGGATGAGTTGGCTGAAAGATTTGATGCATTTCCTAATCTGGCGGTTGATCTTGCTGAACGAATTTGTCATCTGCAAGTACAAAGTCAGCAGGATAGGGACAGAGTACGGGATTTTATCATTAAATATCAGGACAGAATTCTATATGGCTCAGATTTTGGTTCCGGATTGAGTGTCAGCGGAGTCAGTGATATTGATGTGTTAATGGAACACATGCATGAAAGATGGGTGGCGGCATGGAGATATTTTGTTACTGAAGATACTATGACTGCACCAGAACTGGAAGGTGAATTTCAAGGTCTAAAATTGCACAAAAATGTAGTTGCAAAGATTTTCAGATATAATATTGAAAAATGGATACCTGGAATTTGAAATCATGTACTCTTTAGTTAATGATTAAACCGATATTGATAACAATACTCATTCCAATAATGAAGATAAGCAAGAAAATGATCAATAATAAATAAGGTCAATAAAAATAAACCTAAAAATTTTGGCATTTATAAATTCATTACAAGGAGAAATTTTATGAAAATGTATAAATATAGTATTATTAAAGGTTTAATATGTATTATGACTGGAGGTATTTCCCTGGTTTACAGCGGTGAGCCGGTAATTTATTTTACCTATAATTTTAATTTCAATTTAAATTTTGCTGAGTTTCCGGTAGACAAAACCGATATTATGGTTACCCAAGGACATATTCCGCTTCTTGATATTTTTGATAAACATAAACGGGTTAAGGCAGATTTTTTCTTCAGCGGATATACAAGTGAATATCTGCAGGAACATTTTCCAACTTTTGTAGAGAGGGTAAAAAAGTCCTATGAAAGGGGTAAGTATAACATCGGTACCTACACCTATACCCATCCTGTGCTTTCCCTGATTCCATATGATAATGTTATCCAGCAGCTTCGGAGGGGTCTGGAATCCGATCAGAAGGTGTGGGACATCCGTCCTAAGGGTCTGTTCCTACCTGAGGTATCCTGGGATGTATGCTTACCCCAGATCATGAAAGAAGTAGGTATAGAATGGGTCTCAATTTATAAAGAAATTGTTCCTGAATACCAAGATAAACTTTTATATCCTCCTACTGCTTATATTGAGGGAATAAATAATACCAAGGCTAAGGTTGTGCTCTGTACCAATTCTCTGGATCAGGGAAGTGTGGAAGAATTAAAAGAGCGTCTGGACGCTTTGTACCAGAAGTTGAAACAGGAAAACATTGATGAATTTTTGGTGGCCTTTAAGGATGATGCTGAGGTCATCTACCTGCACTCCTTTGATGTTCTGAATGAACGTGCGGGATCCAAACTCACCTGGGGTGAACATCTTCCTGAGGATATCGCCTATTCCTGGGGAGATTCTCTTCCCAGTCTCCCGGCAATCCAGTGGATGGATGAGAAACTGACCATGCTGGAGAGTCTTCCCTATGCCAAATTTATGACCATGGGGGAATATATTGAGACACATCCTCCCCAAAAGATGATTTATGCTGAAAATATTTCAGGACATGCCGATTTTGATACCTGGCTCCGGGGAGAAGGGCGGGAACGACTCAATATTCTTATGGAACAGGCCAATGATGAGATTGCCATGGCAACCCACCTGGTTGATTTTGCAGAAAAGATGGGAGTTAATGTGTCCAAATCACGGATAATTTTAGAGGAAGCCCGACATCAATTAATGCTGTCAGAGAACAGCGACGGTCGAGGATTCATGCCTCATTCCTCCCGCAAAATTTTTGTAGCCACAGCCGCTGTCAAAGCCAAGGAATTAGCCCAAAAGGCGTTGGATGTGCTGCCGGAAATGGGAGTAAAATAGCATGTTTAGTAAAGATATTCATTCTTTAATATAATTTTTAAAGCTTTAGAAGGGAGGTTTTTATGAAAGGTATCATAAGCTCGACATTTTCTTTGTGTGCTGCAGGCATATTAATTTTAATACTTTCATGCGGGAAATTATCTGATACCTCCTGGGAACCCAATACTGATTGGGGTCACTGGAGGCTGGGTCATCGGTCTGATTTTCAGTTTCTGGAGAAAAACGGATTTACCGTCACCTTTGGAAGCGGAGCGCCGAATTTTGAATACGTGGATAGAAAAGAATTTGAACTGGAGATGGAAAAGGCTAAGGATTTCAATAAAACTTATCACGACAGCGGGTATATTGTACTGCGGTATCTTTCCACCTCTCTTAACGGTGAGAGTGAGACCCGAACCTCGGAACCGCAAAAGGATCAGATCCACCTGCTAGATTTTTATCATAACCGCTGGAATGATTTTGAAGATTATATCGGCCCCAAACCCCCAGAGGATCCTAGTACCTGGATTACTATTCATGCGGATAGTAGCTTTCCCTATTATCGTTACGCCCCCTATGGTCGGGAAACAGACCAGGGATTCGAAACCTGGGGGTGTCCCAATAATCCCTATTATGTACGGATGATGGAAGGACGGATCAGAGCGCAGGCTGAGACCGGTATAGACGGATCCTATGTTGACTGGACACATATTGCAGGCAGTACCTGTTACTGTAAATACTGTGTTCAGGCATTCAGGGATTATTTACAAAAACACTTACCAAAGAAAATGGCTGAAAAAAAATATGCCTCATCTGATTACAGTGCTGTGGAACTACCGCAAGAAAAAGGAGATAACTTCTGGATGGAATTCCGGCAGTTCAGGAGTAATTCAGTAGCTCAATTTCATCAAAAATTGCGTACAGCTGCCAGGGAAGTTAATCCCCAATTTATGATCTCAGGTAATGTATTTGGTGGATTCGGATATGGTCCTATTGCCTATGATGCAGCCGGTAATATGGAAATGTTAGGCAAAGTTGATGATTTTATCTACTCAGAAATACAGGAATATTTAGATTCAGCTCCCAGAAAAGATATAAGAGGAGTAAAAATTACCAATAGTCCTGCCCTGAAATTTTTAGCTGCAGCCTGCAACAGTAAGCCAGTTATAGAATATGCCATAGAAATTACACCACCAATATTTCCCGAACCCACAGAAAAAGCTCTCAGTGCAATGGCCCAAATCAATATAGCTGAGGCGGCAGCAAATCATTGTGTATTCCGGGAAAAACGGCAAACCCCGAAAGGTGCCACTCAAATTCATCGGTTTTTAGCTGAAAATGAAATTTATTTGAGCGGTGCTCATTTAGAGAGTAATATTGGAATTTTAGCTTCCTTGAACCAGTATCTGGCTGATGAACTTAGCTTTTCCTTCAGTCTTTCCAGGATATTTGCTGACCGGGGAATCGGGCATATAATGCTGGTTGAGAGTGATCTTTTTCAATCTAAGAAGCTGCAGAAAATGGATATGATTATCCTTCCCTATCTGCCGCTTCTCAGCAGGGAATTACAGAATACTCTAATTTCATATGTCAAATCAGGCGGTGAATTATTGATACTTGGATCTTCAGGAGTCAAGAATCAGTATAATGTACCGTATGACAAAGTTCCTTTACTTGCACTTTTGGAAACTGAGACCTATCCAGAATCATCTGTACATAAATCCTGGGGAAAGGGATTTATCCATTATATTCCTCTTACCATTCCTGAATCAGGTTTTTTAACCAGAGCAAATAAAAAGGGAAAAGTAACAACCTTTGGTCCTGCTATGTTTGATGTGTTTCCGGACATTCCTGAGGCCTATACTCGTGGTAACATTCATCCAGCATTACGGAATATATTGGATTTAACCACCAATAGAGTCGTGTCAGTGCTGAAAAGAAGATATTCACAAATAAAGGGCTCACCCTTTGTTGAAATGACTGTAATGAATAATGAGGCTCAAAATCTGCTATTGGTTCATCTGGTTAATTATAATGTAACTGTAGATGGTACTATTACACCGCCAGGGGAATTGAATCTTCAGATTCTTATTCCTGAAAATAAAGAGATTACTACTGTTCGCTTCAGTGGTTCTCTTTTCCAGATGGAATCAATTCCTTTTAAAAAAATCAAACTGAATGGAAAAACTCTGATTTCATTTTCTCTTGATTTGAAAAGTATTTATGGATTAGCTCTCATTTCATTAAAATAAAAAAAGAAAGTAGTGTCATGAAATTTTATTACAAAAAAAATATTTATTTTATAATTATGATTTTACTAATTAGTATATTTTTAAAAGGATTTTTTTCCTGTAAAGACAACCCAACTGCGGCAGAATTAGCAGAGATAGAACTGGTTGAAATTGATGATCCCCTGGAAAATCCTTTTAAAGGTTTTGCTCCCTGGATAGGGGATACTAATCCCATATTCAATGAAAAACTGCAATATGCTACCTTTGCCTGGAGAGATCTTCAGCCTCAGCAATATGTATATAATTGGGCAAGACTGGAACAGAACTGGGGTAATGTCCAAAAGACCGGAAAAAAAGTCGGATTCCGTATTGCTGCCTGTATACCTGGATCAGGACAGGATGACACACCCCAGTGGCTGATTGACCAGGGAGTGGCAATGCGACCATATTCTATTGACGGACATCAGGGTCTGGCTCCTGACTGGGATGATTCAACCTTTCTTGCTGCCCATCATGATTTTATCATGGCTCTTGGCAGTCGGTATGATCAAGATCCCCGAGTAGCCTGGATAGATATTGGATCCTACGGTTTCTGGGGGGAATGGCATGTCTGGCTCAATGATAGTCTGGCTGCTACTCAGGGGACAAAGCAAAGCATTCTTGAGGATTATTTTCAGGCCTTTCCCACTAAACCAAAAGTAATTGCCTTTGATGATGATTTTGCCACTAAATATGTTACTGATCTGAGTGGCGGTATTCGCAATGATTGTTTGGGTACTGCTGAATCAAATAACTGGTATCTGGAAAGTTTGAATAGAATCGATCCTACTCTTAATGACCGGATCTGGAAAACAGCAATCATAACCGGAGAGTTTTGCGGTAGTGAGCAGGGTGCCATAGCTGGTACCACCCAACGTTTTGATCTTAATTTTAGTTTTATACAGCAGACTCACTGGTCTTTTATGGGAACAGCCGGAGGAGCAATTCAACCCCAGAGTGAAGAACACAGGGAGAATCTTGAATTACTGCATAAAACTCTAGGATATAGGTTTGTAATTCAGAGCTTTGAACATGATGGTGATGTGAACCAGGGAGATGATTTTGAGTTTGATATTCAGATTGAAAATAAAGGGGTAGCTCCTTTTTACTTTCAGTGGCCGGTAGTAATTTATTTTGTTGATGAGCAGGGAAGTACTGTTGTAGAACAGGAAACAGGAATTGATATTCGGGAATGGCTTCCTGGCACCTGGATAGAAACTGTTTCAATTTTTGTTCCGGAGAATATTTCCACAGGTGAATATAATGTGAAGCTGGCTGTGCATGATCCCCAAACTGACAAACCGGGACTGCTATTTGCTAACACCAACAAAGATGAAACATTACGGTATCTTGTCAGTAGAGTATCGGTGAAATAGAAAAAAGTATTGATATGATGGAATAATAGAAGGATTATGGATTCATTTTAAGCAATTATCTCAGTACCAGGATATTTATGTTTCATTTATCTGCTTAATTTTTTATCTTTTCCGATTATTTTCATTACCTTATTTATGAATCAATTATCAATTTTTTTCGTATACATATTTTATATGAAAAATATATATCTTATTAAAGGATTATATTATCACCGAAAGTTGTAAAGGAGTTAAATTGAAAAGAATTTAAGATAGAGGGCAGAAGTTAGCTGTAAAGAAAATAGATATTAATATTTTTTCTGTAAAAGTTTTCCTGAAAATAATTTATTTGTTACTTTTGATAAAACTGAAAAAATAAAATAAAAATTATAAACATGGAGGAAAATATGAGTAAAAGAATTATTGTTTTTATGTTTATGGTATTAACCTTATCAATAGTTACAGGTGGGGATTCACCTCTCTGGATGCGGTATCCTGCCATATCACCGGATGGTAAAACCATTGTTTTTTCCTATAAAGGAGATCTTTATACTGTACCAGTAGAGGGTGGAAATGCCAAACTTTTAACCATACATGAAGCCCATGATTATTATCCAGTATGGTCTACTGATGGGAATACCATTGCTTTTGCCAGTAATCGGTTTGGTAATTTTGATGTTTATACTATTCCCTCTTCCGGAGGTACTGCTTTGAGATTAACCACTCATTCTGCAAATGAATATCCCTTCAGTTTCACACCTGATGGAAATAGTATTCTTTTTAAAGCTCATATTCAGGATCATCCCCAGAATGTTCAATATCCCATAGGTCTTTTGACTGAACTGTATAAAGTATCTGCAAAAGGAGGAAGAACTCACAGAATACTTACTACTCCTGCTGAATATGCACAAATGGATAAAAGTGGCCAAAAGATAATTTATCACGATATTAAAGGATATGAAGATAGATGGCGTAAACATCATACTTCTTCTGTGACCAGAGATATCTGGATGTATGATAAAGTAAAAGGAAAGCATACAAAACTTACTAATTTTAAAGGAGAAGATAGAAATCCGGGTTTTGGTTCTGAGGATAAAATGATATTTTATCTTAGTGAGCATTTCGGTAGTTTTAATGTCTGCAGCTTTCCCTTAAACGAACCAGATAATGTAAAACAAATTACTTTTCATGATAAACATCCAGTCCGTTTTTTAACCAGTGCTGATAATGGAACCATTTGTTACAGTTTTCAGGGAGAGATTTATACTAAACAAAAGGATTCGAAATCCCAGAAGATCAACATAAGCATTCATGCAGATCAAAAATTCAATCCTGTAGAACACATGGAACATAAAAGTGGTGCCACTGAAATGAAGGTTTCTCCTGATGGCAAAGAGATTGCCTTTATTTTACGAGGAGAAATTTTTGTTACTTCGGTTGATTATTCCACTACAAAACGTATAACCAATACTCCGGAACAGGAGCGGTCTGTCAGTTTCAGTCCGGATGGAAAAACCTTGGTCTATGCATCTGAAAGAAATGGTTCCTGGAATATTTATAAAACTCAAAAAGTTCGAGATGAGGATGAACATTTTTTCAGAGCAACTCTACTTAAAGAGGAACCGGTACTAGTAACAGATAAAGAAACATATCAACCCTTCTTTTCTCCAGATGGAAAGGAAATTGCCTATCTGGAAGAACGTACAATTCTTAAAATACTCAATCTGGAATCAGGAAAGAGCCGGGTAGTGTTACCTGGTAAGTATAATTATTCTTATTCTGATGGGGATCAGTGGTTTCAGTGGTCTCAGGACAGCAAATGGCTGCTGGCTGATTTTTCACCTGGAAGTTTTGTATCCAATGATATTGCCTTAATCTCTGCTGATGGTAAGAAAGAGCCAATTAATCTTACCAAAAGTGGTTATAGTGATTCAGGGGCAAAATGGATGATGAAAGGTAAGATGATGATCTGGAGTTCAGACCGCATGGGACTCAGAAGTCATGGAAGCTGGGGATCACAGGATGATGTTTTTGCAATGTTTTTCACTCAGAAATCATTTGATAATTTTAATCTCAGTAAAGAAGATTATGAGATTAAAAAAGAAGATGAAAAGAATGAGGATAAAAATAAGGATAATGATGAATCAGAAAAAAAGGTTGAACCTCTAACCATAGAACTCTCAGGAATTGAGGACAGAATAAAACGGCTGACAATTAATTCCTCCAATCTTTCAGATGCAGTTCTCACTCCGAATGGAGAGAAACTCTATTATCTCAGTAAATTTGAAGCTGGTTATGATTTGTGGGTAAGAGAATTTCGAGAGGATGAGACAAAACTTGTCATGAAACTTAAAGGCAGAAGTGGTGCTTTACAAATTGATGAGAAAGGAGAAAATCTTTTCCTTTTATCAAACGGAAGCATTTATAAAATTGATATAAATAAAGATAAAAAGGAATCGGTTTCCTTTTCTGCAGAATTTGATCTTAACAAGCCTGGAGAGAAGAAATATCTTTTTGAACATAGGTGGAGACAGGTTTATAAAAAGTTCTATGTAAAAGATTTACATGGAGTAGATTGGCAGTTCTATAAAAAAGAATATACTCGCTTTCTTCCGCATATTAATAATAATTTTGATTTCTCGGAAATGATGAGTGAAATGTTAGGAGAGTTAAATGGATCCCACACCGGATGCCGCTACAGACCGGATTCTGAAAATGGAGATGCTACTGCAAGTCTTGGTCTTTTCTATGATAATGATTATCAGGGAAATGGTTTGAAAATTGCAGAAGTAATTGAGAAAGGCCCCATACATAGAGCGGATTCAAAAGCTAAACCAGGAATAATTATCGAAAAAATCGATGGTACTCTTATCACCGCTGAAATGGACTACTGTCCCTTATTAAATCATAAGGAAGATAAAAGAACACTTTTATCTCTTTTTGATCCTGAAAAAGATGAACGCTGGGAAGAAATAGTCAAACCGATCTCCCCTGGTGAGGAAAATACCCTTCTTTATGAACGTTGGGTAAAAAACAGACGTCAGGATACTGAAAGACTTTCTAATGGAAAAGTTGGATATGTTCATGTTAGAAGTATGGGTGATGCCAGTTATAGAAAAATATATTCTGAAATACTGGGAAGAAATATAGATAAGAAGGCATTAGTGGTTGATACCAGATTCAATGGGGGCGGTTGGCTGCATGACGATCTGGTAACCCTTCTCAGTGGGAAACCGTATATTGATTTTTATCCACGGGGACAATATTTTGGTTCTGAACCAACGGATAAATGGAAAAAACCATCAATTGTTCTCATAAGTGAATCTAACTATTCTGATGCTCATGGATTTCCTTATGCCTATAAGACTCTGGAAATCGGTAAGCTGGTTGGTATGCCGGTACCAGGGACCATGACAGCGGTCTGGTGGGAACGACTCCAGGATCCTTCTTTGGTATTTGGAATTCCCCAGGTAGGTGCAAGGGATATGAAAGGCAGTTATCTGGAAAATCAACAGCTGGAACCGGATATTAAAGTTGATAATGAATATGAGGTAGTTATAATTGGTCGGGATCAGCAGTTAGAGAAAGCTGTGGATGTTCTGATGCAAGATTTAGAATAGTAAGCGCTCTAAAGCAAAGAATCAGTAATAGCAGTATTTAAATATGTTTGTCTAAGGATAGAAAGATGGAATTTGGATTAAAAGAAGTTGACAGTAAAGGGAAAATTAAATATATTTAACGAACTGTACAAATCCTGGAATAAACAAAATATACTAAATTTATTATTTTATTTTAATAAAAAATATTTAGTAATTTTTGTTTAATTTTGGGGGATAGATTTTAAAAGGAATTAAATTTTTTTTAAAAATGCTAACCTCAATTCACTATGCAAAAAAAGGAGAGAATAAGATGAGAAAAGAAAAAATTTTTAAACAGACAACTGTTATATTATTGTCAATCATTTTAATTGTATTAGGGTGTGCAGGACATAAGGAATTAGCTAAACCTTATACTGGTGGTCCAGAAACTGGTTTATCATTTTCTTATTCATTAGAGCCAGGAGTAACCTATCAATATACTTCTGAAAATGATATGACCCAGAATATAGAAATGCAGGGAAGATCTATGCAGAATACTTCCACCTCAACTGCAAAATTTACTGTAAAAGGTAAAGAACTTGATGATAAAAATAATTTGATTTTTGAGATTATTATCGATTCACTAAGTTCGGTTATGGAGGGAATGGGAGGTAGAAGAGAGCTTGATCTTTCTCCCATCATGGGAAAGCCTTTTCAGATAGTTCTCTCTCCTTCTGGAGAAGAGCTGGAATATATTGGAACTGATTCTCTGCAGGTTGATGTCGGACCTATGGCTGGTGGTAAAATTGGAGTTAAAAGATTTTTCCAGCGAGTATTTCCGGATATTCCAGAAAAATCTGTAAAAGTTGGAGAAACCTGGACTGAAAATGACATTGATACCACCCAACAAAGTGGTATGGATGTAGTAAGTGATATGGAATTGAAACATACTTTTAAAGGTATTGAAACTATTGACGAATATGAATGTTTGGTAATATCTTCAAAGGGTGAAGGAAAACTTGATGGGGATGGTGAGCAAATGGGCAGTAGTTTTGTATTCGAAGGATATATTGAATTAGAATTAACTTATTATTTTGCTTATAAAAAAGGTATTTTTGTAAAAGCAGAATCAAAAAGCTTTATAGAAGGAACTGTAGCTGTAACAGGTGGTATGAGTATGACTCTTCCTATGACAATTGAGACAAATAGTTCTGTGAATTTAGATTAATTTTTTTGATATTAGGTATTTATGTAAATTTCAGGGGAAAGTAGTAATAAAAATGGAAACATTTTTTGAAAAGATTGTTTATTCAGGGAAATGAGAATTTGCCTGGATTATTCATAAATGATTGTCACTAAGTCACAAAGAGATAAATCAATAGATATAATTGAATTGTAAAGCTTATTTTTATTGTTATTTCTATCATTAAGCATCATTCAATCTTATCTTTCTGACATTGAGTATTTATGAGTCTTTGTGGTTATGGATTGTTCAGGTTAGATCAAACCTATACTTTAAATTAATACTAATCGATAATTATTTTAATAATTAAAAGAGATTATCTATTTGTATGAAAATTCAACCATTTAAACTGGAAAGATTTTTTGCCAAATACGAATTTTGCGTACCATATTTAGTCGTCCCTGAAAAAGTCATTATACAAAAAAAAACTGAATTTTTTCTTTTAAC
>CAYUAG010000003.1:0-72360 GCA_964442615.1 uncultured bacterium | reverse complement strand
ACAATCACCTGGAACGATGAAAGTACTTTTTTCTTCCCTGATTTTTGTGGACAGTTCTGTAGAGTTAATTTTCATATTATACCGTAAAAAAACCATTCCCCCGGCTTTAGGAGGAATAAATGTGAAAAGATGTTGGTGTGCATTAACCCATTCAGTCAACACTCCAAGATTTTCATTCAACATTTTACGATTACGTCGAAGGATTTTTGCTCTTAACTGGGGCTGTAAAGCTAAAGCAGCAATGCGGTTGCTTAAAATTGCCGAAGCAATGGTAGTATAATCCCGCCGCGACCAGACCTCTGCAATTGCCTTATTTGGCCCTGTAAGCCAGCCTATACGCAGACCAGGAAGCGAGTACGCTTTGGATAAACCAGCAGCTACTATAGTCTTTTCATAAAGACCATAGAAAGAAGGTGTGGGGATTCCGGATAATTCCGCACCCCTGTATATCTCATCAGCATACAGCCAGGCTTTAACTTCTTTTGCCATTGAGACGATCTTATGCATGGCTTCTTCACTCAGTACTGCACCGGTTGGATTGTTGGGATTGCAAACAGCGATCATCTTAGTTTTTGGTGTTACTAGTTTTGTAAGTTCCTCAAGATCCGGCTGCCAACCTAATTCTTCTTTTAGGTAAAACGGTTTAACTGTAATATTGAAAGCGCGGGCAATCCCCCAGATCTGCATGTAATTCGGGAGCATGAGTACCAGTTCATCACCAGGATTCAAAAGACTCCACATAGCTACAAAATTTGCTTCAATGGAACCGTTGGTAACCAGAACATTGTCTCGGTTAGTTCCGGGATACATGGCACTGATTGCATCCCTCAATTCAGTCGATCCGTTTGTCTGTCCATACCCAAGCCGGATTGAATGTAGCTTTTCGATTTCTCGCTGATCCAGCAATTCCTGCAGGGTAAAAGGATGAATTCCTGTTTCCGTCAAATTATATTCGACAGTATTCTCCCATAATGATTGGGTTCTTTCCAGTTCAAAAATATCAATTTTCATAACATACTCCTGATTTTTAAAAAATTTCAGTCCATTGAATAGGCAAGAATTCCGATTCATACAACAGGTTAATACATGGAATATTATTAATTATCATATTTCCCATTTGAATTTCCTTTGAAGATTTTCCATTTTAATTAACGACCAAGGTGATCGAATTGGAATAATCCAGGATACATTTATTAAGCCTAACTGCACAAGGAGTTCTCTTTGTTCCTGGTAAAAGGAAAACGTTGATACGAAAATATTATTATTTTGATGTTTCGAAATTTTCATACGCCTATCTCATTTGGTAATACCAAATTGAATAGGGTATACAGAAGTATCTGTAAGAAGCGCTTATATTTCCACAGTTTTCTTCCCTAATGTCTGGAAATACAAGGGAAAGCATAAGCTATCTAAACTTCATCTGTTTTAAATTTAAGTGATTTCTTTAATAATGTCAAGTATGATTGGTAATTTTGTCATCACCCACATTGTCTCTTAAATAAAGTGACTTTAGAGGAATTATTTTTTTTAAAAAATTAGTCGTTGACTTATAAAGAATGTAAGCAAAAAAGAAAGGAAATTTTATTATGAGTACAGATCTGATCGGGAATCTCCTTAATAAATGAAAACTTATGAAAATTATTTCTCCTCTCTTTTTCAAAAAAAAGTGGATTTAAGGGGGTGAGTTTGAAAAACTCACTGGTATTATACAATGATTACTATAATAAAAGCATGAATGGTAATGGGTATAAAAAAATTGAAAATAATTCAGATTTTCATAACTCTTATTCTTGACTTTTAATTTTAAATAATTTATATTTTTGACAAATGTACCACTAAAATTTTAATTTATTAAAAGGATGTATTATGCCAAAAATGAAATCATTAGTAAAAAAATATCGGGAAAAAGGGCTTTGGCTGCAAGAAAAAGAAATTCCGGAATATGGCAGTAATGATCTACTTATTAAGATTAAAAAGACCGCAATCTGTGGTACAGATCTACATATTTACAACTGGGATGAATGGGCTCAACGTACCATAAAAACACCTATGACCATTGGTCATGAATTTGTAGGTGAAGTAGTTGAAAAAGGATCCGCAGTTAATGATTTTAAAATTGGTGACAGAGTATCAGGTGAAGGACATATTGTATGCGGTAGATGTAGAAGCTGCCTTGCAGGCAGACGTCATCTCTGTCCCAATACAGTGGGTGTTGGTGTTAACCGGGATGGCTGTTTTGCAGAGTATCTCTCTCTTCCTGCTTCAAATGGTTGGCATGTTCACCCTGATATTTCCTCTGATACTGCAGCCTATTTTGATCCCTTTGGAAATGCTACCCATACTGCTTTGTCATTTGAAATGGTAGGTGAGGATGTTCTCATAACCGGAGCAGGACCAATCGGTATTATGGCTGCTGCTATATGCAGACATGTAGGTGCAAGATATATTGTTATTACAGATATTAATGATTACCGACTTGAACTTGCCAAAAAAATGGGAGTAACAAAAGCTGTTAATGTTACTAAAACCTCAATTGAAAATTGCATTAAAGAACTTGGAATGATCGGATTTGATATTGGGCTTGAGATGTCTGGAAATTCATCAGCATTTGAATCAATGCTGGAAAATATGTATAATGGAGGGAGAATAGCTTTACTCGGTTTGCTGCCCAATTCAACCAAAATAGATTGGGATCAGGTTATCTTTAAAGGCCTTATTCTAAAAGGTATATATGGTCGTGAAATATTTGAGACCTGGTACAAGATGGAAGTAATGCTTCAGAGTGGGCTTGATATATCTCCTGTTCTCACCCATAAATTTAAATTTGAAGATTTTGAAAAGGGATTTGAAGTGATGAATTCCGGAAAGTGTGGCAAGGTTATCCTGGAGTGGGATTAATATTATTGATTAAAGTTATTATTCACTAATCTTAAAGGTAGTGTATGACTATCAAAAGAAAAAAAATTGGTGTTTTAACCAGTGGTGGAGACTGTCCTGGTCTGAATGCAGTAATAAGAGGGGTTGTTAAAGCGAGTATAAGCAGTTCTTTAATTGATGTTTTTGGTATAGTAGATGGATACAGCGGACTTATTGAAAAAAATATTTTCCCACTTGACTGGATTAAAGTTTCAGGAATTCTTACTCAGGGAGGAACAATACTGGGTACATCAAATAAGGCCGATCCCTTCCGCTGGCCTCAGAAAGATCGAAATGGCAAGACAAAATTTGTTGACGTATCTGATGAAGTTGTAAAATATATTAAAAAACAGGGCTTTGATAATCTTGTCTGTATCGGTGGGGACGGTACCATGATTATTGCTGAAAAACTCTGTCGCAAAGGAGTACGCATAATAGGTGTACCAAAAACAATCGATAACGATATCTGGGGAACAGATGTCACTTTTGGATTTGACACTGCTAAATCTACCGCTACGGAAGCCATTGACAAAATTCACACTACTGCCATGTCCCACCATAGAGTCATGGTAATTGAATTAATGGGACGTTATGCAGGTTGGTTAACTCTGGAGGCTGGTATTGCTGGAGGCGGGGATGTTATACTCATTCCTGAACTGCCCTATGAATTAGATAAAATTATTGCAGAAGTAAAAAGACGGAGTAAAACCGGTCGCCGGTTTAGTATTGTGGTTGTCTCTGAAGGTGCAAAACCAAAAGGGGGAAATCTGGTAGTAAAAAGAAAAATTAATGATAGCACTGATCCTATTCGTTTGGGTGGTATAGGCAATAAAATAGCTTATGATATTGAAAAGAATACAGGACTAGAAACCAGAGTAACTGTATTAGGTCATTTGCAGAGAGGTGGTACACCCACAGCTTCTGACAGGATTTTAGCAACCCGATTTGGAGTAAAAGCTGCTGAGCTTTGTCAAACCGGGACAGGTGGAGTAATGATTGCTGTACGGGGAAATGATATTGTAACAGTTCCTTTGTCTGATATTGCAGGTAAGAACAGAACCGTTGATAAAGATCATCCCTTGATCAAAGTAGCCAAGGAGGTTGGGACCTGTATGGGTGTTTAATCAGCATGGTTTTGGAATGCTGTAATAGATTCATTTAAAAAATTACCAGACCTAATTTTGTCAAAAAGGATACGCTGGTCAACTGATTTAAATATTTTAAATTTCAGGATTTTAAAACTATTATAATCCTATAACCTATTAAAATTAAACATTATGAGTAATTCATGATTTCTTTACTATTAACTATTGTCTGTTCTACAAGCATTGCTTTGATCCTGAAAAGAAACGATGTGAAAAAGGGACATCCCCTTATTTTACTCTCTGGTAATTATCTTATAGCGTCTCTTATCTGTCTTCTCTTTTTACTTTTTTCAAAGAACATCGAATTTTCTTTTCAAACCCTCCTATTTGGAATTTTTCTCGGCTTTTTGTTTGTTTTTTCCTTTTTTGTTTTTGCCGAATCTGTTAGCAGAGCAGGAACAGCTCTGGCAGTAGTCAGTTCAAGACTTTCAGTATTAATTCCCATCATTCTTTCAATTATTATATTTCATGAAACACCAAACATAAAACAAATTACAGGTTTTTTCCTGACAATCATAACTATAATTTTTTTTTACTATTCTTTGAAAACTTCTCGTCAAAAAACACATTCTCTTGCCAATTATATCTACTTGCTTTTGCTATTAATCGGAATTGGTATAAATGATTTTGGGATAAAGGTTTTTCAGCAATGGAGGCCCATGGCTGAAAAGCCTTTTTTTCTGCTTTGTATATTCGGATCAGCTTTTATTTATTCCCTGTCTTTTGTTCTATTAACGAAAACTACTTTTAAAAAAAGGACATTTTTCAGAGGATTTACACTGGGTGTTCCCAATATCTTTAGTTCTTTTTTTCTTATTGGAGCATTAACCACTCTTCCTGCAATGATAGTATTTCCTTCAATTAATATAAGTGTGATTTTATTAACAAGTATTAGTACCTATATTTTATGGAAAGAAAAACTCAACAAATTTGGAATGCTCTCTGTTATTTTCGGTTTAATTGCAATTTATCTTTTTGGAATTAGTTAAGATTTAAAAAAAAACAACATTTAAAAATTTTTCTTTTATTATTCCTTATTTTATTGTATACTATTGCATACTAAGTTAAATATTACATGGTTAATTGAATATGAAATGAATTTTAATATTAAAAAAGGCTAATTATTTTACATACTGTGGAAAAAGTTAAAACTCTATTTAGTCGATCATTAAAACCTATTGAAACTGAGGAACCCCTAGCTTTGCTCATTTTCCGGCCTATTAGTTTTTTACTGGCTTTGCTTCTAAAACCAACTCCTATACACCCAAATATAGTTACTATTGTATCCATGGTATCTGGAGCAATTGCGGGATATTTCTTTTTTAAGTCCAAGACCTACCCAGCTTACTATGCTACTTCTATTCTTTTCATTGCTCATATATTAGACTGCGTTGATGGGCAGCTTGCCCGGATAAAGGGAATTAGCTCTCGACTTGGGAAGACACTGGATGGTATTGCTGATGTGGTTACCTATATATCAATTTTTACTGGTGTAGCTTATGTTATATCCCATAATGGACAAAACGGTGGATTCCACTGGAGCTTTTACGGAATCTTCGCTATACTTAACTATCTGATTCATATTCATCTGTTCGATCATTTTAAGAATGAACTTATTCATTACTCTATACCGGAATATCATGAAAAATTAGAGGATGTTGATCGGCTAAAACGTATCTATCGTAACCTTGGTAATTCCATTTCAGCTAGAGGATATAAATTCGTACTTCTTTTCTATATTGGATTTTATATAATGGAAAGAGCAGTTATTAGATTATCTCAACCTAATGATTATCAAGGTTATTTTGAGTGGTATTGTAAAGACAAATCCATTCCTAAATCAGTTAAAAAATATTTCCGAAATCATTACCGCAGATATAATTGGCCTCTGGTTCGTGGTTGGAGCATGCTTGGTGCTACTACTCATATATCAATCTTTCTGATATGTGCATTGCTTGGTCGTTTAGACTTGATATTCTGGATAATCTGTGTTCCTTTCAATATCTGGGCTCTCTTTTTAGTAATTTGCCAGCGTTATGTAATTAGAAGACAGTTGAAAAAAGCTTTCCAGACATAGAAAAAATAATTTTTATACAGGTTAATTGAATCAAGGATTATCCAGAAAATATTACACTGTAATTTACCCATCTTTAAATAAGTGTTTTCATATTAAAATATGATATTCTTCATAATTTACCTTTTATTGACTTTTTCTCTATAATTTGTTACATTAGTTCTACATTATTGGAGGGACAATAGATGATAGATGGAGTACAAATTAAAAACCTTCGGGTGATACCAGATGAGCGTGGTCATCTCATGGAGATCTTACGAAGTGATGATAACCTATTTGAAAAATTCGGTCAAGTGTATGTTACCACAACCTATCCAGGGATCGTAAAGGCCTGGCATTACCATAAATTTCAGGATGATAATGTGTGTGTGGTTAAGGGTATGTTAAAACTCGCTCTTTTTGATGGCCGGGAAGACTCTTCAAGCAAAGGAGAGGTCAATGAATTTTTTATTGGTGAAAATAATCCCATTCTTGTTCATATACCAAAACATGTATACCATGGGTGGAAATGTATAAGTGGGGAAAAAGCATATGTGGTAAATTGTCCTACCCAACCTTATAACAGAGAAAATCCTGATGAACACAGACTGCCATGGAATTCAGATAAAGTCCCTTATGACTGGGAAATCAAAATGGGTTGAATCAGAAATAATGCCCAGTGTATCCTTTAAAATATTATTTTATGACAAATTATAGGTGGTGAATGAACACATTACTGGTAACTGGTGGTGCAGGTTTTATTGGTAGTAATTTTATCCGCTATATGCTTGAAAACAGAAATGATATAAACATTATAAACTTAGACAAATTGACCTATGCTGGCAATCTGGATAATTTAAAAGATATTGAAAATGATGAGAGATATCAATTTGTAAAGGGAGATATTTGTAATCCTGAAGTTGTAAGGGAATGTATAAAAAAGTCAAATATAGTGATCAATTTTGCAGCAGAAAGCCATGTCGACCGTTCCATTGGCAGTGCTGATGACTTTATTAAAACAGATGTTTATGGTGTTTATGTTCTTTTAGAAGCAGCAAAAGAGTTTGGAATTGAAAGGTTTGTTCAGATAAGTACAGATGAAGTATACGGAAGTATAGATAAAGGTTATTTTAAGGAAACAGATGCTTTAATGCCTTCAAGCCCTTATGCTGCTTCCAAAGCTGGGGGTGATAGGTTGGTTTATTCCTACTATGTAACCTATAATATGTCTGTGGTTATTCCCAGAAGTTCTAACAATTTTGGTCCTTATCAATATCCAGAAAAATTGATTCCTCTTTTCATAACAAATGCCCTTGAGGATAAAGAACTCCCTATCTATGGAGATGGGAAAAATGTGCGTGATTGGCTTTATGTTACAGATAACTGTCAAGCCATTGAATTAATTATGGAAAACGGAAAGGATGGTGAAGCCTATAATATTGGGGCTGGAAATGAAAAAAATAACTTAGAGATTACAGATATAATTTTAAAAAAACTGGATAAATCTAAAGATTTAATGACATTTGTAAAAGATAGAAAGGGACATGACAGAAGATATGCACTTGATACTCAAAGACTAAGTAGATTAGGATGGAAACCTGCTGCTTCATTTAAAAACGCCATGCAAAAGACCATTCAATGGTATATAGAAAACAGATGGTGGTGGGAAAAAATAAAAAGTGGGGAGTATATGGAATATTACAAAAAACAGTATAGACAAGATTAACAAAAGGATAAAAATTTGAATTTAAAAGAAAAAATTGAAAAAAAACAAGCTGTGGTTGGTATTATTGGTCTAGGATATGTAGGACTGCCTTTACTTTTAGAATTTGTCGAACAGGGATTTTCTACAATTGGTTATGATATTGATAAAGATAAAATTAAAATATTAAAAAAGGGAGAGACCTATATCAAGCATATTTCTCAGGAACGTATTAAAAAAGCAATTAAACAGACTTCTATAACTGTAACAACAGACTTTTCCCTGCTTAAAAAAACCGATTGTATTATTGTTGCAGTTCCTACTCCTTTAGATAAACATCACCAGCCAGATCTTACCTATATAAAAAGCACATCTGAGACAATCTCAAACTATCTGAAAAATGATCATCTGGTAATTTTGGAAAGTTCAACTTTTCCTGGAACTACAGAGGAGGTTATGCGTCCTATACTGGAAAAATCAGGTTTAGAATATGGAAAGGAATTTTATCTTGCTTTCTCACCGGAAAGAGAGGATCCGAATAATCCTAAGTATTCAACCAAAGAAATCCCTAAAGTAGTTGGATGTAACGATCCTTATGGACTGAAATGCACCATTGCACTCTATGATCAGGTTATTGTAAAAACAGTACCTGTGTCATCCAGTCAAGCTGCTGAAGCTACTAAACTGCTGGAAAATATTTTCCGGAGTGTAAATATTGCTCTTGTCAATGAAATGAAAATGATCCTGGATCGTATGGGAATTGATATACATGAAGTAATTGAAGCTGCTGCTACCAAACCATTTGGCTTTATGCCTTTCTATCCTGGTCCTGGTTTAGGTGGACACTGTATTCCTATTGATCCCTTCTATCTGACCTGGAAGGCAAAGGAATATGACATGCCCACCAAGTTTATTGAACTTGCTGGTGAAATAAACACCTCTATGCCTTACTGGGTAGTAGAAAAAGTAGTTGCGGCTTTAAATGACAGAGGAAAAAGCATAAAAGGAGCTCGAATATTAATTTTAGGGATTGGCTATAAAAAAGACGTTGATGATCTCAGAGAAAGTCCAAGTCTGAAACTAATTGAGATATTAAATAAAAGGGGTGCCTGTGTAGATTATAATGATCCTTATATACCAATGATACCAAAAGTAAGAAAGTATGATTATCATATGAAGAGTATAGAATTAACACCTACTCATCTTTCGACTTATGATGCTGTACTTATTTCAACTGATCATTCCCGTTATGATTTTAATAAGGTTTTAAAACATGCCCCATTGATTATTGATACCCGTAATGCAATTAAAAAGAAAAGTAAAAAAGTTGTTAAAGCATAAAAATTAATGTAAAAGGGTATTGTGCTAATGAAATTTTATTCATATTTAATACAGTTGTTTCTTATATTTTTTCTATTAACAGGAAATAGTTTCCCCCAAATACCTGATAAGAAAAAAGAGAAACAAGAAGAACAAAGCACTCTTCCCACCCGCATAGATTTTTCCAAAATATTCCAACTGCAAAAAATGGAGATGACCCGGGAGGAGTTTGATACCTGGAAGGAACAGCGTGACCGTGAACTCTTTGAAAAATTGACAGAGCCGGAAGCATTGGAAAAAGCTGTTCATCCTGAGGAATATTATGTGGGTCCGGGTGATATCTTTTCTTTTAATATTTGGGGAGCTCTTGAAAATCAAATCTATCTGCCGGTTCTTCCCGAAGGAAAACTTTTGATTCCTTCTGTCGGTGAAATTGAGACCTCGGATAAAACCCTCAAACAAGTCCAGGAAATCGTAATAGATAAATCTTTAGAGTCTTATGAAAACTGTCAGGTTAGTCTTTCCCTGGCTGCTTTACGATATTTTAGGGTACATGTAGCTGGTGAGGTAAAATTTCCCGGAACCTTTATCGCCCAGGCAGTGGACAGAGTCTCAGAAATGATAGTGGAAGCAGGGGGGGTTACCGAGAGAGCCTGGAAAGGAGCTATTGAAATTAGACATACAGATGGTACAAAGGACTTATTTAATCTTTCCAAGTTCGAGATGGAAGGTAATATTAGTAAAGATATTTATGTACAGGGAGGAGATGTTATTCATGTACCATCTGTGGATCTAACCAAACAGTATGTCTATATCGAAAAAGATCAGGAATATGCAGGGGTATATCAAATAGCATCTAATGAAAAACTGTTAGATTTTATCACCCGTATAAGGGCTTTAAAAAGAAATACTGATCTGTCCAAGATTGTGGTAGAGAGAAACAGCAAAAAGGGAACAGAGTATGTCAGTCCCTTTATTAATCCGGATTCATTAAGTTTTGATTTTACTCTTAAAAGCGGAGATCATGTAATCCTGCCTTCTCACTATGTTTATGTTAAAGGAGCAGTTAGAAATCCCGGTGCTTATCCCTATGTCTTCAACCTGACAGCTAAGGAATATGCAGGTATGGCAGGTGGTGATTACCGTGCTGGTAATATTAAAGGAGTGTCAGTTTATCATGTACGCACTGGAAAAACAGAAAAAGGACCTGACATTATCGTAGAAGCAGGAGATGTGGTTAATCTAGGGGAAACATTTAATCTGAGGCTGCAGAACTGGGTGAGAATCATACCCACAATAACATCCCTCATTCTGGCTGCCAAGGCAGCAGGGATGTTTGATTAGAATTAAATTATTAAATTAGGGTCAGCAAACCTATGAATACAGAAAATATTTATGGACTTGAATTTTTAAAGGTTATTTATAAGAATCGCAAAACAATAATCATTATTACTTTGATTACATTTATTCTTTCTGTAGGATTCAGCCTGATAGTCCCCCTTTATTATAGAGGTGTATCAACAATTATGCCTCCTCTGGAAGATGAGGGATTTTCAAATATAGCATCATTGGTGAGTGATTTACCACTAAAAGCGTTAGGACTCGGTTCCAGTCCAACAACCGGAGCAGAAACCTTTATGGCAATTCTTAAAAGTCGTACATTAATGACTGCAGCAGCTGACAGTTTTGATTTGATGCAGCGGTATAAGAAAAAGAATATTGAGTTGACGCTGAAAAAACTGCGTAATCATATTGGTATTAATTTGGATGATGAAGGAACCATAACACTCTTTGCTGAAGCAGGAACTTGCTGGTTTCCATCAGCTGAAAGCAAAGAAGAAGCCCGGATTATAGCCCGGAATATGGCCAACTTTTTCATTGAACAGCTGGATCAAATCAACAGGAGAATGCGCAGTGAGCGTGGACGTAATTCGAGAATTTTTATTGAGAAAAGATACTTGCAAGCCATTGATGAACTTAAATCTGCTGAAAAAGCGCTTAAAGATTTTCATGAGACGCATGGGCTTATTTATCTACCGGAACAAACCACAGCAACTATAGAGACTGGTGCGGAAATAAAGGCCCAGGTGATTGCTAAAGAGATTGAAATGACGCTCCTACGCCAATCTGTCGGACCAGGACACGCAGAATACAAAAAAGCAAAATTAGCATATGAAATATTAAATCGTAAATATGAACAGTTTAAAACATCTCATGGCGACAAAAACGGTATTTTTATTCCTTTTGAAAATATACCGGAACTAGGCATGAGATATCTGCAACTATATAGGGAGGTCAAACTGCAGGAGAAACTGTTGGAATTTATCCTGCCTCAGCTTGAACAAGCAAAAATTGAGGAAATGAAGAATACACCCTCATTGCAAATTTTAGATAAAGCTGTGAAACCTATCAGGAAACATCGGCCGAAACGGGCTATGATTGTCATTTTCTTTACTTTTTTAAGCTGGTTGATTAGTAGCAATTATTTTTATACTAAACCATTTCTCCAATCACTCTATAAAAAGCTGCAAGTAAGTACTGATGATAAATAGTCGATTTACACTTGGCAATATTCTGGTAAAAAATTCTTTTATTAATTTAATGGGGATGGTTGTTCCTCTGTCAGTTGGAGTCGCTGCCGTCCCTTTTGCAATTAAAGGATTAGGGAAAGAGGGATTCGGTATTCTTTCCATTGTCTGGGTTATAATGAGTTATATGATACTTCTTGATCTGGGACTTTCTCGTGCTACCATTAAATTTACAGCAGAGTATATACATCTAAAAAAATATAAAAAGATATCCGAAATAATGTGGACAGCAGCTCTGTTGGGCTTGGGATTTGGTCTTCTGGGAGGAACAACTCTTTACTTTTTAGCTCCGGTTTTATCAACTCCCCTGTTAAACATTCCAGTTCTTTTACAGGATGAAACCATAAAAACAATACAGTACATATCCTTTGCCTTGCCAATTCTATTAATATCAATCAGTTTTAGGGGAATGCTGGCTGCTGCTCAACGATTTGACCTTGTAAATGCAATACAGATTCCATTGAATACTATCAATTTTATTATTCCAGCAATGTCCTTCTATCTGGAATTTAGTCTTTCAACTGTAGTTTTATTAATATTGATACTCCGTATAATAGCTTGTTGTATTTATTTTTATTTATGTGGTCGGATTTATCCATGTATTTGGACTATTCCGAATTTATTGCACAGTCAGATGTATAAAAAAATGCTGACTTTTGGTGGTTGGGTGACTATAACCAGTGTGATCAGCCCCATTCTAGTTTATGCAGACCGTTTTTTTATAGGCTCAACTCTACCCATCGGAATGCTAACTTTTTATGCAGCACCACAAGAAGCAATCACCCGACTTAGAATCATACCAACAGCATTCATGAATACTTTATTCCCTGAATTCAGTAAAACAACAAAGGAAATACCTCAGGAATACATTTTAAAATTACTTAAGAAATCATTAAATATGATTCTTCTTTTTTCAGGGATATTAACAATAATTTTATTTTTCTCTGCTAAAGATATTTTAACCTTATGGCTTGGAATTGAATTTGCTTTGAAAAGTACGACTATTGTCAAATTATTCTCCATTGGCATTTTATTAAATTTTATGGCATTGGTACCATTTACATATCTCCAAGGTTCCAGCAGGCCCGATTTACCTGCAAAATGCCATCTAGCTGAATTTCCCTTGTATATACTTATCCTCCTATTTCTGTTACACAAATTTGGCATCACCGGTGCAGCTTATGCTTGGTGTCTGCGGGTTATGGTGGATGCAATTCTCCTGTTCAGTCTTACATTCCGGTCACTTCCGGGCTTATTGAAAAATTATCTATCGAGTTTATTTAGAAGTATAATTGTTCTTCTGATTATTTTTGCTCTATTGCTTTCAGCTATTCAAATATTTATTGATATTTTACTTGCCCGAATATTAGTATCGATTGTATTATCTGCATCAATATGTTTAGCTGCCTATTTTATAATTTTAAGCGAATCGGATCGTACTTTGATTCTGTCAATATTTAAAAGACGGATTCCCTATGAAACAAAATAATTTAGCAATAATAATATTAAATTGGAATGGATGGCAAGATACTATTGAATGTCTTGAATCCCTTTTTAAGGGAACCTGGCAGCAATTTTCAGCTGTAATTATAGACAACGGCTCGAAAGATAATTCTTTAAAAAAAATAATATCATGGGTACAAAATCGTTTAACATTTCAGCTATTTGACACCTCAGATATTGAAGAGAGATTAATTTTTAAAAAAGATGTACGCAGGATAATATTGATAAAGAGTAAAGAGAATGTAGGATTTGCTAAAGGATGTAATATTGGGATCCGATATGCCATTAAAGCTGGTTTTAGAAAAATATTTCTTTTGAATAACGATACAATAATTAAACCGGATACTCTTCAAGTTCTGGTTGACTTTAACAAAAATAATCCGCAATACTCTGTGCTTACACCTTTAATAAATTATTATGACCGGCGTGAAATAGTCTGGTGTTTTGGAGGCAGATTAACCTTTACAGGCAGACGTTTTTTTTATTATAGTAATAAGCATGAAAGTAAAATTCATCAAAAATATAAACAAGTAACATTCGTTTCCGGATGTGCACTCTATGCTGATATTGATATTTTTAAACAATTCGGGCTTTTAACCGAAAAATTTTTTTTTGGAGAGGAAGATTATTATTTCAGTCAGATGATGAAAAAAAACAATGTGAAAATGGCTGCTGTGGCTGATTCTAAAATTTTTCATAAGGTTTGTATTGCAAATAAAAAAGTATTCAAACCAGATGATCGGTTACCATATATGTTTATTGGATATTTAAACCGATTTATTGATAAAAAGTCATTTTGTGGATCAATGATTTATTGGAAATTATGGAGAACTTTAAATTTCATTTATATAATTCCAAAACTTTTAATAAATCGGAAATACTCTTTGCAAAAAATTCTTCAACTTTACCATCTGCTGCTCCAATATTCGAATGAGAAAAACAAAGTTAGTAAAAAATTATTCTTCGAATCAATCAATTTTTTCAAATGAATTCAATGGTAGAATTAATATGGAAAATGCTTTAAGCATATTAGCCGTTTTAGTATATTGCATCGTGGTTGGATATTATGATATCAAGAACCATAAATCGATTATGACCCCCTTCATTTTTATAATAGTACCTTACACGATAGTTGTTGTTCTGATCAATACAATCGGTGTATATTATGAATTTTTCAGTGTTAATTTGAAAAGTGTCATGTTTGTAATATTATGTGTCAGTTTTTTTAAGTTTGGGGGTTGGTACTCACAGTTTTTGTATAAACAGAATCAAGTTGATGTAAAAATCCGTTCCTTTAATGAGAAAGAATTAACCTATTTATTTAACCGTTATAAAACACTGTTTGTCTGGCTCGCTATAATTTCCATAGTGGCAAGCATTATCCACTTTAGAAATGCACTAAAGGAAGTTGGTGGCTGGTTCTACATTGCATCAATAGAATTTGAAGATGCATATGGAAAGGGGCTGCTATCCCATGTTGGGCAACTTAATCGACCAGCCTTCACATTTTTATTTGCCTATTACTTTTTTTCAAAGAAAAAATACATCCTTTTCCTGTTGGTTGGCATGTTCATTTCAGTACTGGTCCTTCAGATAAAAGCACATATTATCACAATATTGCTTAGCGGTATTATTTTTGCCAATCTATTAAATGTAATCAAAGTTAATTTCAAAAAAACATTACTGTTCTGTGTTTTGATCTTGGTGTTGTTCAATGTCTCCTATGTCATTGGTTATTCGCGCATTGGTATGTCCAGTGCTTATAGTTCAAAAGTACAACTTTACCTTATGTACCAATTTTTTACTTACCTTTTTGGTGGAGTACTGGGTTTTAGCGAAGTAATTAATGATGCTATATATCCCTTGTACAGTTCAAAAGAAATATTCGCAATACCGATTAATATATATAATACAATCACTGGTAATCCAGAATTAGTGGATGTTATTGTTCATCGCTGGGTATCCATCTCAAAAAATTATCAATATTTTCATTCCTCAAATGTATTTACATTTTTTGGGATGTTATTTATGTATATTGGCTCTCTGTATACGTATATCTATATGTTTATAATCGGTATTGTGTCATATATTTTAAAGGCACTTGCCTTTAAAATTAAACCCTATATCGGTTTTCAAATGACATATGCGTTTTATTTAAGTTTTATTGCTCTGTCCTTTTTTGATATATATTTTAACCAACTTCAAATTTATCATACATCCTTTTTAATGATTGTCATTCCAGTGTGTTTTGATATAACGCTAACCCTGAAAAGTAAAATTTCAATGGCACAAATTTAGGATGGAGAATCAGTAGTTGTATATGAACAAACATAAGTTATCAACAATGAAAAAATCCTACAAATATAAACATATAGTGTTCGAATTCAAATCACATGTTTTTATCACCGTAAAAAAAATAATTGAACGTATTCTTATCCTAATTATTCGAGTTTTACCAGGTTGTAAACCTAAATTCAAGGATAATGAAGTCACCCATATACTAATTACACTGCTTCATGGAATTGGAGACGCAATTATTTTTGCTCCTGTTTTAAAAAATATTGCTGTAAGTTTTAAAGATACGCAAATAACTCTTTTAACAACCGGCCGTACACATGAAGTAATGATTGAATTTTTCCCTGAATTTAATTATATTAAAAATTTAAGCTTATTCAGATTACGTAGCTTGAGAAATAAATTTGACTTGATTATAAATTCGGCCAGAAGCCTCCAGAATTATTTGATTGATATTGTACTAAGACCTAATTTTCTTATCGGATTTAATTATTCTTTGTCAATTATACCCGGTGAAAATCATTTTCACCGAGCAGAAAGACTGCTGAAGCAGTTAGACGGCAAATCCTCTGGCAGACCTGAATATCAGTTTTTTCGGGAAAATTATTCAAAGAGAACTAATACCGCTTATGAGCAATTAGGTAATCATAGAGGGAAAACTATCAGTTTTATCGTAGGCGGCAGGTGGTGTTCGAAAACCTATCCATTAGAGAAAAGCAAAATGTTAATCAAACGACTGACAAAACAGGAGAATATTATAATTGTGCTCTTAGGTACAGATAAAACAGCGGGGAAAATACTCGCCGATTGTGCTGAAGGTATTCATAACTTCTGCGGTTCAACATCAATAAAACAAGCAATAGATTGTATTAGACGATCTGATCTGCTCATCGGCCCGGACAGCGGTCTGCTTCATATGGCAATTGCCTTCGATATACCCTTTATTGGTCTGTTCAGTTCAGTTGATCCACAGACTGTGATACCAGAACACTATTTAAATAATATTATTACACAGAATACCTGTCCATATCAACCTTGCTACAATGAAAATCATGAACCATTTTGCCCATTTGAGTCACCTAGATGCATCAATATTGATCCGGAACTGATTATCGAAAAAATCAATAAAAAATATCCAGCTTTTTTAAACGAAATAAATGAATGAGAATCAAACTACTACACATAATCACTCATCTTTCTATTGGTGGCGCCCAGGATAATACATTACTGACTCTTGAAAAGTTGGACAAAAAAAAATATGATGTAACATTACTTTGTGGTAATAGCGGAAAATGGATTCAAAGAGCTTCCTCGATACCAGGAATAAAAATATTTTTTATAAATGAACTCATTAGAAAAATACATTTTTTTTATGATATAATAGCATTAATAAAAATATATTTTTATATTAAAAAAAATAAATTTTCCATAGTTCATACGCATAGCAGTAAGGCAGGATTCAGCGGACGTATTGCTGCTCGATTGGCAGGTGTTCCTATTATTATACATACTATTCATGGTTTTCCCTTTCATGATTACATGAATTTTGCAAAGAAACACTTTTTTATAATCTTAGAAAGACTGCTTGCTAAAATATCAACAAAGTTGATCACAGTTTCAAAGCTAAATTTAAAAAAGGCAGTCCAATTAAAGATAGATAGAAAACATAAATTTACCAATGTATATAGTGGTATTTTATTTGAAAACTTTGAAAAAAAAATAAACAGGCAGGAAAAAAGAAAAACTTTAAATATTGATGCAACTACCAAAGTTATTGGTTTAATTGGAAGATTATCAAAACAAAAAGCACCACATTTTTTATTAAAAGCAGCACCTCATGTGATTTTAAAACATCCCAATGTATTATTTCTGCTGGTTGGAGATGGGGAATTAAAAAAATCGTTGATAAAATTATCAAAATTACTTAAAATTGAAGAAAAGGTTCGTTTCCTTGGATTTAGGGATGATATTCCAGAGATACTTCAGATTATTGACATTTTTGTATTAACATCCCTTTGGGAGGGATTAGGTAGATCTCTTACAGAGGCAATGTATACTAGTAAACCAGTGGTTGCAACCAATGTTGAAGGGGTGCCAGAAATTGTAAAGCATGAAAAGACAGGATTACTTGTCAAACCCAAAGATCATATAGAAGTTGCAAAGGCAATTAATAGATTACTCAGTAATCCGAAGTTTGCAGAGCACATTGGCAATAATGCTCATTCTCTTGTTTCAAAAAGGTTCTCCGCAAAAAAAATGGTTTTTAATATAGATTCGATTTATAGTGAAATTTTACAAATATAATAAATATATATTTACTATGTATAAAATTAAAGAAAAAGTCCATTTATTTATTATTGACCTTGCCATGATTCACACCGCATTCTTTCTCTGGTGTCGATTACGGTTAAGTTTCGGTCTTTTTTCCGAAAGGACGTTCTGGGGGGTTTGTCTGATATCAATATTGCTTTTTATTTTCTGGTTTCTTCTTTTCAGTTTTTTCGGACTGTACAGAATAAAATACACCCAATCCCGGACCGATGAATTCATTGAAGTTACCAAGACCATTACCATAGGAGTAATACTCCTGTTTTTTATCACCTTTGATATTGAACATGACCTTAACCAACCAGCTCCTTACAGCCGTTTTATGATCGTTTCCTACTGGGGTCTACTAATTTTTACTGTTAGTGCAGGCCGTATTTTGTTTCGCACTATTCACAGGAAATTATTAATGGCTGGTTTCGGACGAAAGAAAACCATTATAATTGGCTGGAGTAAGGAAGCACGAAAAATTTCAGATAAGGTTGTAGGAGCACCGGCATTAGGATATGATATTGTAGGATTTATTTCCCAAAAAGAAATTGAAAAAAAGAAAAGTTATAAAAATATTCCAGTTTTATCCGATCTTAGTAAGCTTAATAAAATAATTAAGGAAAAAAATATTCAGGAAGTAATTATATCTCTTTCCAATCCTTCGGTAAAACAACTTGAAAATATAATAGCACAATGCAATGGTTTCCCTGTAGGAATAAAAATAGTTCCGCATTTGTATGATGTAATTATTGGCCAGGTAAAAACTAATCAAATATATGGTTTTCCTCTTATTGAAGTACTCCCAACAATTATGCCTCAGTGGGAACAAATTATGAAACGTATCATTGATATTGTCTTATCAATAGTCATAGTGGTAGGATTCTTGCCTCTCTGGATTTTATTTGCTATAATAATACCAATCGATTCAAAAGGAAGCATTTTTTATCTGCAGAAAAGAGTTGGTAAAAATGATAAAGAGTATATGATGATAAAATTTCGCTCTATGGTATCAAGAGCAGAAAAGATGACAGGCCCAATATGGGCTACTCCTGATGATCCCAGAGTAACCTGTTTTGGGAAATTCATGCGCAAATACCGACTTGATGAGATACCTCAACTCATCAATGTCATTAAAGGTGATATGTCCTGGGTGGGGCCAAGGCCTGAAAGACCAAATTTTGTTAAAAAATTAAAAGATAAGATACCTCTTTATAGCAGAAGATTGAGAGTAAGACCTGGTATAACCGGTTGGGCTCAAATCAAAGGAGTATATGATCAGACTATTGAGAATGTTAAACAAAAACTTCAATTCGACCTGTATTATATTGAGAATATGTCATTGCGAATGGATATAAAAATTATCCTTCATACAATCTATATAATGTTCAGTGGAAAAGGACATTAAAAATAATAAAAAAAGGAGATATATATAGTATGAAAATACCGATGGTAGATTTGGTTAAACAGTATAAATCGATTAAAAAAGAAATTAACAAAGAAATTGATAAAGTCCTTGAAAGCGGATGGTTTATTATGGGGCCCAATGTAGAAGCATTCAATAATGAGATGGCAGAATATACAGAAACAAAGTATGGAATTGGCTGTGCATCCGGAACCGATGCTCTGCAGTTATGTCTCATGGCGATTGATATTAAACCTGGAGATGAAGTAATAACTACTCCATTTACTTTTGTAGCTACCGCGGAAGTTATAGCTCTTCTGGGAGCAAAACCGGTATATGTTGATATCGAAGAGGATAGTTATTTAATTGACATTCATAAAATTGAAAATGCCATAACTGATAAAACCAAGGCCATTATACCAGTACATCTTTTTGGACAGACAGCTGATATGGACCGGATCAATAAAATCGCAAAAGAACATAATATTTATGTAATTGAAGACGCCTGCCAGGCTGTTGGTGCAAAATATAAATCAAAAAGTGCCTGCAGTCTCGGTGATATGGGTTGCTTATCATATTTTCCGGCAAAAAATTTAGGTGCCTTTGGTGACGGAGGACATGTATTAACCTCAAATAAAGAGATTGCTGAAAAGGTCCGAATAATAATGGACCATGGCTCGGATAAAAGATACCATCATTCTCGGCTGGGAATAAACAGCAGACTTGATGCTTTACAAGCTGCTATTCTCAAAGTAAAACTAAAATATATAGATGAGTGGAATGAAGCCAGAAAGGACAGAGCTGCACTGTATACTGAGCTTTTAAAGAAAGCAAATGTTAAAACTCCTGTAATTAAGGAATATAATGATCATGTTTTTCATCAATACTCAATTCAAGTTGAAAATAGAGACGGTTTGCAGGAACATCTTAAAAAGGCAGGAGTGGCTTCTGCCATACACTACCCCATCCCGCTTCATCTCCAACCGGCTTATGCAAAATTTAGTAAAGGTAAAGGAAGCTTTCCAGTTGCAGAGAAAACAGCAAAACATATTATATCTCTTCCCATGTATCCTGAACTGGGAGAAAAAGAAATACAATTTATTGCTCAAAAAATTATTGAATACACAGGATAGAGGGAGTACATCTGATGTTAAGTCTAAAATTTATCCGAGAAAATTCTGAAATAATTCGTCATGCTATAAAAGTTAAGGGAATGGATGCAGACCTTGATAAGCTATTAAAATTAGATAAAAAAAGACGTGAACTCATACAGAAAAATGACAATTTGAAAGCTGAACGAAATAAGACATCCGAAGAAATAGGTACATTGAAAAAACAGGGACAGGATGCTGAAACTGCTATCAAAGCTATGCGGAAAGTTTCAAATGACATTAAGGAAATAGATCAAGAGATCAAAGAGAGTGAAGAAACCATTAAAAATATCCAAATATTTATTCCCAATATCCCCCATGAATCAGTACCAGAAGGTGATGAAAGAAATAATAAAATCATAAAAAAGTGGGGTCATGTTCCCGAATATGATTTCAAAATAAAACCTCACTGGGAAATCGGAGAGGAACTGGGTATTCTTGACTTAATGCGGGGAAGCCGTCTTTCAGGGCCAAATTTTGTTTCTTTTATAGGAATAGGTGCAAAACTGCAGCGTGCACTTATTAACTTTATGCTAGATATGCATGTAGAAAAACATGGATATAAGGAGATCTGGGTTCCCTTTATTGTTAAGCGTGACATGATGTTTGGCACCGGCCAACTGCCAAAACTTGAAGATGATATGTATCTGGTGGAAAAAGATGATCTTTTCTTAATTCCTACAGCAGAAGTCCCTGTAACAAATCTTCACAGAGAGGAGATTCTTGCAGGCAAAGATTTACCAATTTGTTATGCTGCTTATACCCCCTGTTTTCGTAGAGAAGCAGGATCATACGGAGCAGAAACCAGAGGATTAATGCGAATCCATCAATTCAACAAGGTTGAGATGGTAAAATTTGTGGAACCGGAAAATTCCTATGAAGAACTGGAATCATTGCTTAAAGATGCGGAAGAGGTAATCCAGGCGCTTAAACTTCCCTACCAGGTTGCAATTTTGGCCACAGGAGATCTCTCTTTTGCTGCAGCTAAATGTTACGATATTGAAGTTTATGCTCCAGGAGTTGACAAATGGTTGGAAGTTTCTTCCTGTTCCAATTTTACGGATTTTCAGGCACGAAGAATGAATATACGGTACAGAAAGAAAAAGGGAGATAAACCTCGTTTTATTCATACCTTGAATGGTTCCGGTGTTGCACTGCCTCGTCTTATAATTGCCATTTTAGAAAATTACCAGACTGATGAAGGTACGGTCATAGTGCCAGAAGCATTACGACCTTACCTGAAGATGGATATTATAGATTGATTTTAACAATTGGTTAGATGGATCACAAAAAAAAATGACTGTTATTGATTATTTAAGAAGGCAATATTATGGAAGCTCTAATTGAACTTTGATTTGGCTCAGAACTGGACTCGGGAAAAAATTTTAAACCATAACTAATATAATAATTATTATATTAGTTATTTATTTATCCTACAATAAAATTCACTATTGGTTGTTTTATTAAATGAGTTATCATGATTTAAATACTTACTCTCTTCCTTTTTTTTTAGAGAATCCTTAACTTTATTAATCAACTCAACAGTAGTAAACGGTTTTTGAATTAAATTTTTACTACTATCACTATCAAGCAAAGCATTATGCCGTAATAAATAACTAGTAAAACCAGAAGTGTAAAGTATTCTTATGTTTGAATATTTTTTTATAACCTTTTTATAAAGTTCTTTTCCGCTCATATCAGGGAGTACAACATCTGTAATCATAAGATTAATCTTTTTATTAAATTTTTTGATTAAAGTAATCGCTTGTTGACTACTTCGTGCTTCCATAACATTATACCCATAATTTTTGAGCATACAGGATGTCATATGAAGAATACTTTCATTATCATCAACAATAAGTATTGTCTCCTTTTTGCCTAAACGGTTAGAAATATCATTCGGAATATATAAATTTTTTGTATTATATTTAATATTTGAAACTGGTTTGTAAGCCGGGAAAAAAAGTTTAAACACTGTACCCCTCCCTTCTTCAGAATACACAACTATGTCTCCTTTACTCTCCTTAATAATTCTATGAACAGAAGAAAGACCCAGCCCTGTTCCAGAATCCCTATCTTTTGTTGTAAAAAAAGGATTAAAAATTTGGGACTTAATTTTTTTACTTATTCCGGTACCTTTATCACCGATAGCGATCATTACATACTCTCCTGGTACAAGGGATAGATATCTTTAATTACAATAGGTTTCATCCAGAGTTACATTGTTGGTTTCTAATATCAATTTACCTCCATAGGGCATGGCATCTCTTGCATTAATACATAAATTCAATAAAATTTGCTCTATCTGTAAAGGATCAACCTTAACCAATTTTAATTTTGGAGCTTCCTTTACAATAAGATCAATGTTATGGGATAGTGTGTGGATTACCATATCCTTAACATCATTAATAATTTCATTAAGATTTTTTTTGCAGGGCATGAAAACCTGACAATTACTTACTGTAAGTAATTTTTTTATCAATGTAGCTGCCTTTCTACATGTTTTTGTCACTGTTTCGATATGTTGCCGATTTTTATCTTCTTCAGAAAGAGAATCATATACCAGATCACTCTTTCCCAAAATTATGGTTAAAAAATTATTTAAATCATGAACAAAGCTACTTATTACTTGACCAATAAAGGCTACTCGTTCAGTTTTAGCTATGTTTTTATCCGTTTGCTGAATTTGATTTTCAACATTACCAGATTTGATTTCACATTTTTGTTTCATTGATTTACAATATGCATTTAAAACCCATAATTTTTTTCTTTCCCTAAATCTTTTTTTTGACCAATAAATTGAAAATATAATAGAGGAAAGTACAAAAAGATTATCTTTTCCAAAGGTTTCAGTTTCATAACTATTAATTTGAAAAAATTTAGGTATGAGAAAAAAAATCCACACTAATGAAAATAATAATATACCTTCTTTAAGGTTAAAAGGTAAAAATATACCAAAGTATAAGATTAATAGGATTATTGTTGAAAGAGATGATATAACAGCAAATGGATTAATATAACACATTAAGGAAATCCCGGTAGTAACAGTTACTGCTACCATAAGACTAAAATAATAGGGATTCAGTTTCAGTTGAAAAATTTTATTAAAAATACAAATAATTATAGTAATAAATATAAGACTAAGAGGAATGAATGGAAAATTAAATACACTGTTTTTATATACAATAAAATCATATAAACAAGTTACTGATATAAAAATTGAAATAACAATACAAATCTGCAAAATTGCTTGGTGCATACAAATTTTCCTATATCTTTCAAATTTTTCATGATTGTTCTTTATCATGGCCTTCCCACCTTTTTTGATATTGATCAGATTAATATTCTTTACACCTATTACTCTATTGCAATAGCTGTAAAAATCTTTCACAATTATTTCTTATAATTGCTACAAATCAAAATCCACAGGTGATGGATAGGCAAATCCTGCTGAATGTGAAATTTTTAATAAAGACAAATTTGCAGTTACAATTTACCTATTTTCTGTTAAATCAGGATAAGACAACTGGGATTTATTTGAGTTTTCTTTCACCCAATATCAAATCTTTCCTATCCTGAATTATTTTTTAGCCTAGGAAAAATAATAAAAAAAGCGAGGATTATTTTTTAGCATGAAAAAAAATCAAATCACCATCTTCAACTATATAATCTCTTCCATGAATAGTTATTAGACCCTTATGATGAAGTATTTTGGTTGATTTGTGCTCAATAAGATCTGTATATTTTATAACTTCAGCTTTGATAAAACCTTTAGCAAAATCGGTATGTACCTTTTCAGCAGCTCCTACAACTGTAGCTCCTTTCTGGATGGTCCAGGCATGAGCTTCATTCTCATTGGCTGTGAAAAAAGTGATAAGATGTAAAAGATTGTATCCAGTCTTAACAAGTTTTTGTAAACCAGTTTCATCAAGACCCATTGCCTGAAGAAACTCTAATTGTTCATCATGATCAAGTTCTGCAATTTCTTCCTGCACCTTGCCGCAAAAGGGTATACAGGGTGAATGTATAGATTGTGCATATTCGTTCAATTCATTAACAAGTGAGCTATTAGTAAGGTGAACTTCATCAATGTTGGCAATGTACATTACAGGTTTGGCAGTAAGAAGATTTAATTCTCTGGCTAAAGCCACTTGTTCTGAGGTTAAGTTTAATGTACGAATTTCTTTCTCTGAATTAAGATGATCAAAAAATTGATTTAACATTTCAATTTCATTCTTAGCTTCCGGATCTCCACTTCTAGCCGCTTGCTGGAACTTTTTAAGATGTGATTCGATTATTTCTATATCCTTGAGAATTATCTCGATGGTAACCGATTTTGCATCATTTACAGGATCCATATTTTCATAAGGGTGAGAAACATTTTCATCTTCAAAGCAGCGCACTACATGGGCTATGGCATCACACTGGCCAATATGAGATAAAAATTTATTGCCAAGTCCTTCACCATGATGAGCACCTTTTATAAGACCAGCAATGTCAACAAATTCCAGAGTCGTAGGTGATTTTTTTGCTGAGCCTATAAGATCGTAAATCATATCAAGTCTTTCATCCTCAAGGATTATTGTGCCAAAATGAGGATCAATTGTACAGAAGGGATATGCAGAAGCATCAACTCCCAGATTAGTTAAGGCATTAAAAATTGTTGATTTTCCTGCATTAGGAAGTCCAACTAGACCACAGTTAAATCCCATAATTTTATCCTAATATTAAAAAAAATAATCTATTCAAATCTTTATTTAATATAAAATAGATAAGGTTAAATGTCAATATGTATCTTTTGTAACTTAAACTATTCTACTTTTTGAAATTCCCGCTTGCAGATAAGCAGGAATTCTGTATCATTGAGCGAGGGTTAATTGTAAATGAGCCATTTTGTGCACCAGTTAGTGATTACTTTATTGAGGGTTAATCATTAATAGAACACAATTAATCCTCTTTCACTAACTGTCACATTTATTAGTTGAACTTAAAAAAAATTTAAGGTTATTAAGGAATGTCTTAACATTAATACAAAGTTGAAGTAATGTAATAGCTTCTTAAAAATCCCTAATCATGTCGCAGAGCTTCTACCGGATCTATACGTGCTGCACGTACAGCAGGATAAACACCTGCTATCAAACTTATTAAAATCGAAAAGATCATTGCTGATAAAATAAGCCAACCAGGAATGAAAAAAAGATCAACAGATTCACCACCCTGTTTGATAATATAATAAGTTGCCACAGCACCTGCAATTTTTGTAACTATCCACCCGAGTACAAGCCCCAAAAATCCACCCAAGAGACCGATACTCCCGGCTTCGAAGAAAAAGATACTTTTTATTTGAAAATCACTGCCGCCTATGGCTTTCATAATCCCGATATCTCTAGTTCTTTCCAGAATTGACATGACCATGGTATTTATAATACCCAATCCCGCTACAATCAAGGCAATAGTTCCTATAGCTCCAAGTGCAGTATCCATAATAATGAATCCTTTTTTAAACTGTTCCAGTTGATCGGCAATAGAAATAGTACCTAATCCCAGGTTTTCAATCTTATTCCGAACTGGTTTTAGTTGTTCAATGGATTTTACTCTAACCAATAATGCCTCATAATCACTTTTATTATCCATACTATTTAACAGACTCCATACACTGTTAAAAGGAAGTCTGGGCATTTTTTCAGCAGTCTTTATGGGAGCTATGATACCCCCCCTATAGTATCCATAACTAAATTCTCCTTCTCTCTTTTTAATACCAACAATGGTAAATTGTTTTTTCTGTTTTTTAAAAAAAGAGTTATCTGTCTTTCCTCTCCCTATCATGTTGGTAATAGAAGAGGGATCGATAACCGATGTATAAATTGTAATTTGTTTGCCAATAACCGAATCAGGGGGCAAATATTGTATATCTGTTGTATCCTTAAAAGCTATGTCACCATCCGTTCCTACTATTTTTATACCGAGGGATTGTAGTGTTTCTGTGCTTATCACAATACTTTCCTGAGTATCATTCTGGTAAAAATGGCCATAATATAGTTCATTAAATGGTTTGTATGCACCCAATGAAGCCGGAATCCCTTTCAGGTAGGTTCTGGTCTCATGATTTTTAAAGCTAACCTTAACTGGAAATGAAATTTCCGGAAAAGCAATGTCAACTCCCTCAATTAAACGGATCCGTTCCAAAACTTTGGTATTTAATGGGGGAACTTCCTTTTGATTCGTCTCTATTTTACCTTCAATCCCGGATACTAGCTGATTAATGTCGATTTTCTGGGGTATTACTTGAATACTGGTAAAAAGGTCATTTTTTTTAAAATAGTCGGTTACATTTTTCTGCATACCAGTACCAAAGGATACCATGGAAACTAGCGCTCCGATACCTATAGTTACACCTAAAACCGTAAGAAAAGTTCGTAGTTTAGTTTTCCATAAATTTGAAAGTCCTAGTTGAAGCAGATCATTAATTTTCATCTTTTATCCCTGAAAAACAGATTCTACAATTTTACCATCTAAAAGTGTATAAGTATGATGAGAAATCTTTTTAGCGGTTAGTTTGTCATGGGTTACCATGATAACAGTAACTCCTGTTTTTTGATTCAAAGTTTGTAACAAAGTTATTATCTCTTTGGCAGTAATACTGTCCAGATTGCCTGTTGGTTCGTCAGCAAGAAGAATGTCAGGATTATTAATAAGAGCCCGGGCAATAGCCACTCTCTGAGCTTCTCCTCCGGAGAGTTCAGAGGGAGTATGGTCTATCCTATCTCCCAAACCAAGGGTATGTAAGATGTCCGCAGCTCTCTTTTTTCTCTTTTTCTTGGAAACATTTGCAAACATGGAAGCCAGAGCAACATTCTCAAGTGCAGTTAAAGAAGAAATAAGATTAAATGATTGAAATATCATTCCTACCCTAGTACGTCTGTGATTGGTGAGTTCCTTTTTATTCATTTTTGATAGATCCCTGCCTGCAATTTCCACACTTCCGGAGCTAGGAGTATCAAGACCGCCTATGAGATTTAAAAGTGTTGATTTGCCAGATCCCGAACGTCCCACAATAGAGATAAAGTTACCCTTTGATACCCTGATAGAGATACTGCGCAAAGCATATATAGGTGTTTTGGTCTTTTTATATATTTTTTCAAGATTATGAACTTCAAGAATATTATTATTCATGATATATCAATTACGTTTCACTGATCAGTAAGTTCCATAAATATTCATGTAAATTTATTTTTAACAATCTTCCTCCTTAGTAATAGAAAAGTTTTTAACTTGACAATATAGACTGTGATAAGTATATTATCCAATCTGTTAATCTAAAAATGAGGAAAATTTGGATCCACACAATAATCTAGAGAATACTAAAAAATCAATAGGTTATGTTTCAAAAAAGGATGCTTCACCTGCAATTTACCAAGAGTTAGGATTTAAAAGTGGCTTAGAAATTCATCAGCAGATAACTACTGAAAAAAAGTTATTTTGTCACTGTCCGGCTGGAATCTATCATAACAAAGATGACTATGATGCTGAAGTTGTACGTCATATGCGCCCCACCTTAAGTGAGCTGGGTGAATATGATGGAACAGCCTTAATGGAGTTCAAAACAAAAAAAAATATTTACTACCATATTAACAATAAAACTGCCTGCACCTATGAGATTGATGATACCCCTCCCTTTTTATTAAATCCTGAGGCATTAAAAATATCAATACGGATTGCCCTCCAGTTAAAAATGAATATTGTGGGTGAATTTCATATTACCAGGAAACAGTATCTAGACGGAAGCATTCCCACTGGATTTCAGCGTACAGGACTGGTAGGCATAGAGGGTGAAATCCCCCTTACTTCAAAAAAGGTAAAAGTGATTCAACTGGGGCTGGAAGAGGATGCCTGCCGGGAAGTATCTGATATGGGTCATGACAGAGTATATGTAACAGATAGACTTGGCATACCTCTGGTGGAAGTGGTCACCTATCCTGACCTGAATACTCCTGATGAGGTAGCTGAAGCTGCTCAATATATACGATATTTAACCAGAAGTACTGGTATGGTAAATACAGGAATTGGTGCTGCCAGAGAGGATGTAAATGTAAGTATTAGAGGGGGAACAAGAGTTGAAATAAAAGGTGTAGCTCATATTAAATTGATACCTGAATTAACACATAAGGAAGCATTTCGGCAAAAAGCTCTGATTGAAATAAAAAACAGACTACTGCAAAAAATTAAAAATACAGAAGACTGGAAAATCAACTATAACGAGATAAATTCCTTACTTGCAAAAACTAGTTCTCTTACAATAAAAAATATATTAAATAAAGACTATAAAATCATCGCGGTAAATCTCCCTAATTTTGAAAATATTTTATCCTTTTTTACCTCTCCAGGTCGTGTTTTTGCTGATGAGATAAGTGATCGAATTGAGGTTATTGCCTGTATTCCCAAACCAAATATGTTCCATTCAGAATCTATGGAGCCCTATCTCTCTAAGAATGAATTGGAAAAAATCCGTTCCCAGTTAAAAAGTAAATCTGAAGATGCCCAGATTATTTTCTGGGGGCAGCAGGAGGATATAAAAACCGGTATTGAAACCATTGAAGAGCGATGTAAATTAGCCTTTCATGGTGTACTCAATGAAACCCGTAAATCCATGCCTGACAGTACAACTATTTTCGAACGGGTTCTACCAGGGCCGGATAGAATGTATCCAGATACTGATTCCGCACCTATTCCCATCAGTGAAAAAATGATTAATGAAGCCGGAAAAGATCTACCTGAAGAGATCCATACCTGTATCAAGAAAATGAGAGAGTGGGAAATTCCTCTGGACTGTTTTGGTTATATTCTGAGAAATAATCTTTTCTCTCTTCTTAAGAATATAATCGATCACACTGATTTTCCTCCCTCTTTTATCGGCAGCATTATAGGACATCATATCAAACATTATGATAAAAAGCTTAAAAAAAATTATAACAGTTTTGAAACTATAATAAAAAAATTATTTGTAAATGTACATAAAAAAAAGCTGCATAGAGAAATTCTTAAGGTGCTGATCACCGCTATGGCAGAAAATCACACTGGATCTATGGAAACCCTGTTACAATATATTGATTTCAAGTCCAGGAGTAAACAAGAAATTACCTCAGAAATCCAAAAGTTAAATGAGACTTTTAAAAAAAATTCCAAAACCGATAGTCCAAAAGCTGAGGTTAACTGGATTATGGGTCAGCTAAGAAAAAAAGCTGTTGGTAATATAGATCTCTCAGAACTCAGAGATATAGTTGAAGGAAAATTACATGAGTGAAGAGCAATTTAAGGGATACAAAGGTAGAGGATTAACAGTACTTGAAAAATATAAAGTAAAAGTCTGGAGTGAGGTGAAGGTAAATACCACCCGAGGAAAATTTAAAGGGATAATACTCCCGCGCTCAGCTTTTGACGATGATAAACATCTTGTTTTAAAACTTGATACCGGATATAATATTGGCATTGATACAGATACCATACAAAATATTGAAGAATTAGGGTATAAAAAAGCAAACTATAAAATACCTGAAAAGGAGTTTCCCACCTCCTCTGATAAACCAAACATCAAACTCTTTGGAACTGGCGGTACCATAGCTTCCCGACTGGATTACAGAACTGGAGCTGTCATACCTGCCTTTTCACCCGGTGAACTATACGGTTCCGTACCTGAACTTGCTGATATTTGTAATTTATCCACCCAGGAGCTATTTGCTGTTTTCAGTGAAAACATGGGGCCGCAGCAATATATAAAACTTGCTGAATCTATAAAAGAGGAAATTGAAAAAGGGATTGATGGAATAGTAATTGGACATGGAACCGATACCATGCACCATACAGCCGCTGCTTTAACCTTTATGATTCAAAATAATCCGGTTCCCATAGTATTGGTCGGTTCACAGCGCTCATCCGACAGACCTTCTTCTGATGCTGCCCTGAACCTAATACATGCTTGCTATACTGCTGCTCATTCCGATATTGCTGAAGTTATGGTCTGCATGTTCGGACCCACATCTGATGAATACGGTCTCCTTCATAGTGGCTGCCGGGTACGTAAAATGCATTCTTCCTATAGATCTACCTTCCGTACACTGGGAGATACTCCTATCGCCATGGTGGAGAAAAATAGAATAATCCCAATAAAAAAAGAGTATAATAAGCGCAGAAAGAATAAGAAGGTTGACATCTATCCTTTTTTTGAAGAAAAAGTAATGCTTCTTTACTATTATCCCAATATGCAGCCAGATATTATTGATTCTATTGTTGATAACGGATATCGGGGTATTGTTATTGCCGGAACCGGACTAGGACATGTGAACAAACCTGTGTATCCTGCTATTGAACGGGCTGCAAAAAAGGGTGTGGCCATCTATATGACTGTCCAGACTCTCTGGGGATATGTGCATATGTTTGTGTATGATACCGGCAGAGACCTGATGAACAAAGGGATTATTCCTGCAAAAAACATGCTTCCGGAAGTAGCCTATGTAAAACTGGGATGGGCTCTGGGTCAGACCGAGGATCTGGAGCAAGTAGAAAAAATCATGCTTACTCCCATACGTGACGAAATAACAGAAAGAGAACCTTATAATGGCTATCTGATATTTCAAGGAGGCATACCTGAGATGGAAAATTTTCTAAAAAAAGTTCATAAATAGAATAAATATTCCTGACTATTAATCAGCGGTTAAGGACCGCCTCGAACCATAAAAAAAAATCATAACTACGGGTAGCAGCAGTCCCTGACTGCGGTTATCTAATCCTTCCAGGCTTCAAAAACCTGGAAGGTTTTTCATATTTATAAATTACTGAACTATGGCTTGTAAAAAGAGCGGAATGGAAATCCTGAGAAAACAAAAAATTGTAGACCAATTTCATTACGCTGATATTATTTGCTCAGCCCATTTAGCCGCCCTTTCAAGCTCACCTTCCTTTAATGGACCTTCTGTATCTTGTACAAAAAATCCCTCCGGAGAAACTACCAGTTCCCCTCCCTTTTTCTTCAGTTTGCCTGCAATGGGTTTGGCAGCATAGCCAAAAAGTTTTACCAGAAAGGATATTATACCTGAATTAATCTCATCCTGAGAAATTCTGGTATCAAAAGCGGCAACCCTGACACCATTTAAACTATTCTTGGGAACACTTCTGAGAAAATTTTTAAGTGCAGTGGTTGGATTAAAGGCCCGGGTGGGAGAACCGACAATGAGTAACTTCAGACCTTTCAACTGTTCCGATTTGACCTTGCCTACCCGGAGTATACCGACATCTTTTGATGAACCAAGGGCAGTAGCAATCGCCTGCGCTACCTGCTCTGTATTACCAAAATACGAATCATACACTATCAATGCTTTCATTGAGTTACACCTCTAACTTTTAAAAATATTGTCTTTAACTATTATATAATTATTCCGATCAAAAAACAATACAGAAACAATTCAACAGGATAACTTTCTTTCTGATTGATATTATATTTTCCGGCAATGAGGGATCAGCTCTAACCAGTAAAAGATTAAAAAACTTCTCTAATCAGGGTATCCACTGTCCTTGACGGAAGATATTTGCCACTGACTAGGGAATATATGCCTGCGGAAGTTAAAAAATTACTTTATGACTAAATACCTTTATATTCTCTTTCTACTTTCTTGAATTAATAATTTATTTGACTTTACCCCCTGATTCCTTTAAATTTTAAGCATGGATTTATTTGATAAGCAGAGGATGGAAAACAAAAGAAATACTGCACCTCTGGCAGATAGAGTTCGTCCCCAATCTTTAAATGATTTTGTAGGCCAGGATCATCTGGTAGATAAAGGAAAGATCTTAAGAGAAATAATACACAGCAAGGAGCTGCCATCTTTGATCTTCTGGGGGCCTCCCGGAGTTGGAAAAACCACCCTGGCCCGGATAATATCTCAGGAAACAAAATCCAACTTTTTTCAGATAAGTGCGGTCCAGGCCGGTCTCAAGGATGTACGGAAAATTATGGAAAAAGCAGAAGCTGAACTGGAAGATCAGGGTAAGAAGACCATTCTGTTTATAGATGAAATCCATAGATTCAACAAGGCCCAGCAGGATGCTTTGCTCCATTCAGTTGAAGACGGAACCTTAGTTCTCATTGGAGCAACCACAGAAAATCCTTCTTTTGAAGTAATCTCACCTCTGATCTCACGTTGCCGAGTTTACCAGTTACATTCTCTCACCAAAGAAAATATTGAAAAAATCATTGAAAAAGCCTTACAAAAAGATCAGAGGTTAAAAAGCTTGCATCCAGAGCTATCCCAAAAAATAAAAAAAGTCATAGTGACCTATGCTGACGGTGATGCCAGACGGGCTTTAAACACTCTGGAGCTCGCTATTCAGACTGCAAAAGAAAAAAATGGAAAACGGCTAATAACTCAGGAACACATCAAACAAATCCTTCAGAAAAGAGTGATTTCCTATGATAAAAAAGGTGACTACCATTACGACACCATTTCAGCTTTTATAAAATCCATCCGCGGATCTGATCCGGATGGAGCTGTCTACTGGCTGGCACGAATGCTGGAAGCAGGTGAAGATCCCCTCTTTATTGCCAGAAGACTGATTGTTCTTGCTTCCGAGGATATTGGAAATGCCGATCCTGCTGGTATCATTATTGCAAATTCCGCTTTTCAGGCAGTTCATGCAATCGGAATGCCTGAGGCCAGAATAGTACTTTCCCAGACTGCAACCTATCTTGCTTCTGCACCCAAAAGCAATGCCTCCTACCTGGCAATACAAGAAGCCCAAGAGATGGTGAGGAACACTTCTCTGGAACCTGTACCCCTTCATCTTAGAAATGCACCCACTCACCTTATGAAAGAAATGGATTACGGAAAAGGGTATAAATATGCTCATGATTATGAAGAGGGATTTATAGAGCAGGATTTTTTGCCGGAAAAATTTAAAGACTGTATTTTCTATAAACCAAAAAATATCGGTAAAGAAAAAAAAATCAAAAACAGATTGGATAGATTGTGGAGTAAAAGAAATCCAAAAAACAATAAAAAAAGGTGAAAAAAGGAAGTATTGTTGTTAAAAAATTTACCAGGAAGAGAGAGTTCATATGGAAAAAATATTCATAGGGATTGATATAGGCGGTACTGATATTAAAGGAGGAAGTGTTGATAGTAAAGGCTCTATTATTAATGAAAAAACTATCTCAACTGAAGTAGAAAAAGGTGTTGATTACGTATTAGCCAGAATATCAAATTTAGTAAAACAGCTTGGCAATTCAGTTAAACAAAACCCTGATATAGCAGGAATAGGTCTGGGAATTCCCGGCCAAATTGATTCTGAAAAAGGAATTCTCCTTAACTCACCTAATCTTCCAGCATTCAAAAATATTGATGTACCTTCCAAGCTAAAATCATATCTTGATTTACCTATTGTATGGGACAATGATGCCAACCTGGCTGCCCTGGGGGAGTTCACCTATGGGGCCGGCAAAAAAGTCTCAGAAATGATGATGATTACACTTGGCACTGGAATAGGGAGCGGATTGATTTTAAGGGGTGAAGTTTATCACGGATCAAAGGGCTTTGGTGGAGAATTCGGACATCTCATTATAAATCCTCAAGGACCGAAATGTAGCTGCGGTAACCTGGGATGTGTAGAAGCGTATGCAGGAACAAACGGAATAATACGGACATTCAAGGAAATCACCAAAGCTGGAATGAAATCCATATTAAAAGAAACAGGTGATGAGGAACTGACTCCCAAACATATCAGTGAAGCAGCAAAAAAAGGAGACAAAGCTGCGGCTGAGACTCTCAAGCAAGCTGGATTTTATCTCGGAGTTGGTCTGGCTGGAGTTATTAATCTTTTAAATCTTGAGATGATAGTAGTTGGTGGTGGTATTGCCAAAGCAGGAGATTTAATACTGGAACCTGCTCGAAAGGCAGTGAAGGAATATTCTCTTAAAGATCCTGGAAATATAGTAAAAATAGTTCCTGCAAAACTTGGTAATAAAGCAGGTCTTATTGGAGCAGCTTATCAGGCAAGATTAGAAGTTGAGAATCAGTGATATGATATAATGTTTAATTATCCAAGCTGATCAAATATTCTTTTCATATGCATAACTCTTATTAATAAATAAAGTAACATATAAAACAATAAGACGTATATATTATCAATAATAATTAATGTTATAAATGATGTATTATTTAAAAAATATTTTTATATTTTTTTTTATCCTATCCTATTCTTTGTGTCTATTGGGTCAAAATCAGCCCATTAACCAACCTGATTCTACTAAAGCTGACACTTTGGAGATTACAGTCCAACCTGATACTCTTCAACTCGACTCATTACATGCTGATATCAATGATACCCAAAGTAGTATTCAATCTCCTATAGAATATGAGGCTGAAGAAATTTATAATTCTGTAGACAACAAAAATACTATTCTTACAGGAAAAGCTAAAATCACCTATGAAGATATTATATTAAAAGCGGAAATAATTACAGTTGATTGGGATAAAAATCTTATGCATGCACAAGGCAGAATAGATTCAGTATGGATAAAAGATAAAGAAACTGGAGATTCTGTTAAGACTGAAAAATGGATTGGTCTTCCAGAATTCTCAGAAGCGGGTGATGTGATGAAGGGTGAAAAGATGGATTTTAATTTTAAAACTAAAAAAGGACGAGTAATAAAAGGAAAAACTGAGTATGAAAGAGGCTTTTATCGAGGTAATACTTTAAAGATGGTAAAACCAAAAGTTTTGTTTATTGCAGATGCTCAATTTACTACTTGTGATCAAGAGGATCCTCATTTTCATTTTTGGGCAAAAAAAATGAGAATAGATGTAAATAAAAAAGTATTTGCCAAGCCCCTTGTAATGTTCATTGGAAATATTCCTGTTGCTGCTCTGCCATTTCTCTATTTTCCCATACGTAAAGGAAGAAAATCCGGTTTGATCATACCTCGTTATGGAGAAAGCAGCCTTCAAGGACGGTATCTTAGCGGTTTTGGTTATTACTGGGCTGCAAGTGAATATTGGGATGTTAAGACTACTTTAGATTATTTTGAAAAAAGTGGTATTATTCTTAAAAGTCGTTTAAATTATAATATACGTTATAACATGAGAGGTTCTGTTTCCGGTTCCTGGACAAGAAAAAATTTCAAAATTTCCGGTCTGAAACAGAGAAGATGGGATTTAGGTATTAATCATTCTCAGACAATATCACCTACTCTCTCCCTGAATATAAATGGTTCCTTTGTAAGTGATGGTAATTTGTATAAGGAACTCAGCTCCGATAGAAATTTAAGGCTAAAAAATACAATACGCTCCAATGCTACCTTAAGAAAAAATCTGAGTGGTTCAAAAAATATTACTGTTAATCTTAATCAAACCCGGAATTTAACTACTGACGAATTGGATGAAACCTTGCCTAGAATATCTTTCCGGGGCGGAACATCTCCGATCTTTAAAAGACCGGAAGACAAGGAAAACATTAAATGGTTTCATAATATAAATTTCTCTTATTCATCAGAAGCTCAATATAAAAGAAAAAAGGTACTGCAAGGTGATTCAACCTTTAAAACCACTCAGGACATGGGATGGGACCACAATGTAAGCATTTCAAGTCCACAAAAACTTTTTAATTATCTTACCTGGAGTCCACATATTAACTATGATGAAACCTGGTATGCTAAGCAGAAAGAATATTTTCTTGATCCTGAAACCAACACTATAGATTCTAAAGAAAAAGAGGGTTTCTACGCTCTTCGAACTTTCAGATTCTCATCCTCTTTTAGTACAAAACTGTACGGAACATTTAATCCTTTTTTTCTAAAGAATACTAGTTTCAGACATGTTGTAACACCCAGCCTTTCTTATAATTATCGTCCGGATTTCTCTGATGAAAAATGGGGTTACTATCAGACAGTCATGGATTCACTTGGTGAAAAACAAAAATATGACAGATTTTCAGGAAGATTCTATGGATCGACTCCTTCCGGAGAACAAAGAGCCATTTCCCTCAGTATAAGGAACGTTTTTCAGATGAAAACAGGTAAACCGGATAGTACAAAAAAATTTGATCTTTTCAGATGGAATATCTCCACCAGTTATAACTGGAAAGCAAAACAATTTCCCATGAGTGATATAAACTCTTCCATTAATGCAAGTCCAACTCACAATCTTAATATAAGTATGAACACCACCTATTCTCTTTATAAAACAGATGCAGAAGGAAGTAGGATCGAATCCATGTATATTGACGATATAAACTGGAAAAAACCTCTAAGCATTTTTAACACTCAATTACTAAGACAAACACGGTTTAATATTAATATTAGTTTACAACTACAAGGAAAACTTAAGTCAGGTCAAGGGGGGACTAAGCAAGATGAAAGCTCTTTTCCAGAAACTACAATTCAAAACCAAAATCTGGGAATAAACAATTTTACTGATGATCAGTATGAGATGAACAGTAACATATCAAACTTCGATATTCCTTGGAATATGAATGTTTCTCTTAGATACAGCCACACTAAAATAAATCCCCTGAATCCAAATAAAACTTTCTATATGAACACAAATTTAAATTTTAATCTGACCAGAAACTGGAAAATTACCTATAATGCCAGGTATGATTTTGAAAAGGGGAAAATGATGAGTCAAGATCTCGTCTTTTATCGTGACCTCCACTGTTGGGAAGCACGATTCGTCTGGTCACCTATTGGAGTATATAAACACTTCTATTTTAAAATCAATGTTAAAGCTTCCATGCTTCAGGATATTAAATATGAAAAAGGTACTGGAAGAAGAGCTTTTTCATCTCCACAATTTTTAAATTATTGAAAAGTAATAAAAAAGTAACAATGCAAAATATTTCATTTTAATATAAAAACAAAAATAGTTGCTAAATTCTGATCAACTTGTTATCTTATGCTCAGATAAGGAGGACGCATACCATGCCCTTAGCAAAAAAAACACGCGTTGCTTTAATTTTTGGAGGACGATCTGTTGAGCATGAGGTCTCACTTACTTCAGCAGTTGGAATAATAAAAAACATAGAAAGAAAAAAATTTGACCTACTTCCTGTAAAAATAACCAAAGAAGGTAACTGGCTTCTCTTTGATAATGTTAACACCTTACAATCCATTAAAGATTTAAAAAAAAATCCCACTACCCAAATAGTTATAGGAGATACAAGCTCTCCTGGATTAATTCGAATCAACACAGGTAAGAAGAATAATTGCTCTGTAAACTCATTTATTGAACCTGTTGATGTTGTTTTCCCTATACTTCATGGGAGTTTTGGAGAAGATGGCACTATTCAGGGTTTGTTGAAAATGGCAGACCTCCCTTTTGTCGGATGCGACGTTCTTGCCTCTGCTGTAGCAATGGATAAAATTATTGCTAAACAATTATTTTTTCAAAATGACATTCCAAGTGTTGATTTCATATGGTTTCTTCGAAAATCATGGAAACACTCTTCTCATGTTATCAAACAAGGAGTAGAAAAAGAGATTGGTTTTCCCTGTTTTATTAAACCTGCAAATTCAGGTTCAAGTGTAGGAGTTTTAAAAGCTCATACAAAGGATGAGTTCTCTACCTTTGTTGATGAAGCCTGCTGTTATGATAGAAAAATTTTAGTAGAAAAATATATCAATGCAAGAGAATTGGAATGCAGTGTTTTAGGTAATGATAAGCCTAAATCCTCTTCGATTGGTGAAATTATACCTTCCAAAGAATTTTATGATTATAAAGCTAAGTATATTGACGATTCCACTGAACTAGTTATACCTGCTGATATACCAGAAAAAACCGCAGCTAAAATTAAAACCTTGGCTATAAAAGCATTTAAAGCTCTTGATTGTTCAGGTATGTCCAGAGTAGACTTTCTCTTAGAGAAAAAAACAAACCATCTTTATGTGAGTGAGGTCAATACAATCCCTGGATTTACTCCTATAAGCATGTATCCAAAACTTTGGGAAATATCCGGTATCTCATACTCCGAACTTATTACTCAGTTAATTGAACTTGCCAAAGAAAGACATAATGACTTAAATAGTTTAAAATTTTATCGGTAATGTACAATAGTATTACAATATTAAACATCTATAAAAAAAGGTAAATCCTACTGTGACCAAATCTATTCTCTTTCAGAAATTAAAGAAGGATTAGGAATGATACAACTTTATAATCTTACTCGTCACTTTGGAAATTTTACTGCTGTAGATAATATAAGCTTTACAATTCCACAAGGACAAATATGCGGTTACCTTGGTCCCAATGGTGCTGGCAAAACAACCACAGTCAAAATGCTCACAGGTATACTTCCACCTTCTGCAGGTACAGCGTCAATTTGTAATTATGATATTATTCAAAATAAAACGGAAGTAAAAAGACGTATCGGATATGTACCTGAGTCTGGAGCTCTATACAAAAGTCTTACTCCTTTTGAATATCTTCAATTTGTAGGCAGACTTTACCATATGAGTGACGAAATGATAGAAAAAAGAATTAAAAAATTTATTGAATTCTTTACTTTAAAAAAATACACTCATAAAAGAATGAATGAATTTTCAAAAGGAATGAAACAAAAGGTGGTTATATCTGCAGCTTTAATTCATAATCCCCAAGTAATATTTTTGGATGAACCTTTAACCGGACTTGACGCTAATACCGCATTAATGCTAAAACAATTGCTGCGAAATCTGGCAAATGAAGGAAAAACTATTTTCTATTGTTCACATATCCTGGAAGTGGTTGAACATCTGTGTGACAGAGTTATCATCATTTCAGAAGGAAAAATTGTTGCAGATGGTTCTGTTGATGAACTAAAATCTATGACAAAACGTTCTTCTCTGGAAGGAGTTTTCAGCCGCTTAATCCATACAGAAGATATGCTTGAGCTTGCCAAAGCATTCTCCCAAAGTATCACAGGTGAGGATGATAAGTAATGATTAAATATTTTTTTGATCACCTTGGTATTGATTGGCTTCAATTTAAAACTCTTCTGACAACTAGTGTGAAAATTGAGCTAAGAGAAAATAAAGGGATTAGAGGTAGACATAAAAAAATTTCTCCCTTATTATCAAGCCTCATTTTTTATGCTGGTATGGGATTAATTTTAGCTGGTAATCTAATAACTAAAGTTAATCCTTTTATCTATTCCATGCTTATTATAACCTATACAATGATGATGAGCGGTTTTTGTATAATTTTAGAATTTGGTAATTCAATACTCAATCCAGATGATTGGGATATTTTAATCCACAGACCAATAAATTCCAAAACCTATTTTCTGGCCAAACTTTTTAATCTGTTATTCTATATTATGCTAATAACATCTGCCATGAGTATACTTCCAGCCTTACTTGGGATTGGGGTACAAGGAAACAATCTGTTTTTTCCCATAATTTTTATACCTGTAAGTTATATTGCTAATATTACTACTGCATCATTTATTGTACTCATTTATACACTGCTTCTGCGAAAAATAAACTATCAAAAATTCAAGGATCTAATCGCTTATCTTCAGATTGGTTTTAGTCTTGTTCTTTTTCTTTTTTATCAAATTATTCCAAGACTGAGTAGTGAAATATTTATAAGAGGAGAAAAAAATCTCCAAACCTGGTATTACATAATTCCACCTGCTTGGTTTTCTGGAATTATCCACATGTTCCATGCTCAGGCCTCAAACATACATTTCCACTTAGCATTGATTGGAATTTGTATTTCAATTATATTCATTCTTTTTTCATTCAAAAAAATATCTCTTCAGTATGCAGGTTTGATTGCGAATATTAATGCTGAAACTATTTCAAATCCATCAGGTAAAACAAAAAAAATAGTATCCAAAGGAAGAAATTTTATCTTAAGATTTATTCGCAATTTCTTGAAGAATACGGAGGTAACCGCTGGTTTTGATTTAACTACTGCTATGTGTAAAAACGACAGATCAATAAAAATGGGTGTTTATCCTCTATTAGGTATCCCCATAGCTTTACTTGGACTAGCAATCTTGGAGAATGAATTTAAAGATCCAATAATTCATGGTTTATTCCCAGGTAAGGGAATCCCTATTTTCATAGTATTCATCTTTATGATGATGTATTCCATAACCATGCTTATGAAATATAGTAATGATTGGGAAGCATCATGGATATTTTTTATAACCCCGATTGTATCACCAGGTAAATTTTATCAGGGTGTAAAATGTGCTATTTTCATCCGCTATATTCTTCCATTTTTTCTCATACTTGGCGTTATTTATTCAATATACATACCAATTTTACATGTACTGCATTTTTTAATATCACTGCTATTGTTTTGTTTACTTTTAAATGCTATTGTCTCTTTTCAAATAAATACCTATCCTTTTTCTGAAAAAAGACAAAAAGGTGAAAGGATACGTAGATTTACATTTATCATTTTTGTAGGACCAGTTTTTGGTCTGTTTGCATTGCTATATACTTTTATTTTTAACAACTTTCCTTTCTGGTTAATTGGTCAAATAGCTATTATAAGCTTATGGAAACTTTTTGAAAATCTATCGGTTAAAAAAATTGACTTAAATTTAACAAAACTGAATGTTAATCTTAATTAGAAAGTTTTAAAATGAAAAAAATCTATTATCTTTATTTTATTTTAATTTTAATAGTTTTGTTTGTAATTATTTATTTTTCTGTTTGCTCAAATACTAGAACCTCAGCAGATCTCATCTTAAAAAATGGAACATTTTTTACTGTTGATGAAAATAATCCTCTTGCTCAAGCTGTTGTAATCAAAGATGAGCGTATTCTCTTTGTCGGGAACGATAAAGAAGCTCTTAAATATTCCAACAATAATACTAAAACAATTGATCTTAAAGGAAAATTTGGCTGTCCTGGATTCAATGATGCTAATGTAAAGCTTCTCACAAATGCCCGGTTTAGTAATGCTTTGGATCTTAGTAATGCGATTACTACCCTTGAAATACAGCAAAAAGTATTAAAAAGAATCCGGGAGAATAATGATTATGATAAATGGGTTATTGCAAAAGGATGGGATCAAACAATACTAAACCTCGATGACTGGCCTCATAAATCAATTTTAGACAGAATAGCTCCCTATGTTCCTATGATTTTTTTTAATGATGATGGTCATGTAGCACTTGTTAACTCAAAAACTCTCCGGATTGCAAGAATCTGGAACGCTACATCTGACCCGCCCGGAGGGAAAATTTTAAAAAATCCAAGAACAGGAAATACTACTGGAATATTAAAAGAGAGAGCAATTGATCTGGTTTTTCAGTTCTTACCAGAAATCCCAGATGAAGACATTAGACAAATTATTAATGAAAGTATTCAACAGGCAGAACAATTAGGAATTACAACTTTACAGGATAAATCATCAATTGAAATTATACCCTTTATTCAAGAATTAGAGAAACAGAAAAAATTTAACTGTAGAATATCCCTCTCTTATCCCTTAAAAAAAGATATTAATGAATATATTACATTTAAAAATAATTTCCAGAATAGTAAAATCTATATTAATCCTTTAAAAATAAATATTGATGGAAGTATTAAATCTCGTACAGCTCTATTATCAGTACCCTATTCTGACAAATCATCAACAAATGGTATATCTCAAATTTCCTTTGAAAAACTCAGTGAATTAATCATTTTTGCTGACCAAAATAACCTTCTAGTGGAAATACATGCTGCCGGTGATGCAGCAGTCAAAAATACAATTAAAGTATTTGAATTTGCCCATACTGTAAATGAAATAAAAAAACGACGTTTTCGCCTTGAGGGAGTAGAAATTTTAAATCCAAATATAATTGATAAACTTAAGGATTTAAATATAGTTACTATAATAAATCCCAACCTCTGTATGGATGCTATTAGATGGATGGATAAGAAAGTAGGTATACACCGAACCAAGTTTGCTTATCCCCTAGCTTCAATAAATAGAAGTGGAGCTATGCTTGCCTTAGGTTCTGGTTATCCCCATGGTATTTTAAATCCATTATATGGAATCTATACTGCTATAACCAGAAAGGATACTATGGGCCATCCTTCTAATGGATGGTATCCCAACGAAAAATTAACAATCCAAGAAGCAATTAAAGCGTATACTATAGGTTCTGCTTATTCTGAGTTAAGAGAAGATGAAAAGGGTTCTCTTGAATCTGGAAAATTAGCAGATATTGTAATCCTTGATAAAAATATTTTAAAAATTCCTTATCAAGATATTTTAAAAACCAAGGTTGTATATACAATTATTGGCGGGAAGGTTGTTTATAAAAGGGAAAGGAAATAATTATTTTATAAAAAATAATCAACCATACATTTCTTAAAAAAATTAAAACTAATGTATTACTTGTTGGTCTCTTTCCAAAAAGGTTTTATACAGTTGCTTTTTATAACGTTTTTTTTAACTTTTTAATCTTCTGACGTACTTCCTTAAGTTTCTTATGATCATGAGTTTCAAGTACTTTATCTCTTTTCTTCTTTAATTCTTTGATTTGTTTCTTTATTGCGGTTTTATCAACACCCTTAACTTCGTGATGCTCATGCATTTGAATATTTAAAGCTTTGCATACTGCCTCAAACAAATGATCTTTATTCATCTGGGTATATCCTTTAACTGCTTCATGATCTATCTCTTTCGCAATTTTTTTTAAATCAGCAAGGGTTTTCTTTTTAAGCTCAATAAAAGTGTATGCCATTGATTTTCTCCTTTGTTTCTAAAGTAACTAATTTAAGGAAAAAAAATTTGAATTGCAATTTTATCTTGCATTATTTACCCAATTATTTTATATTTTATAAAAATTACTAAAATAAATTATTAATCTCAGTTAATATTTTATTAAAAGAAAGGGTAAAATATGCCTCAGGGTACTATTAAATGGTTTAGTAGAAACAAAGGATATGGATTTATAAAAAGAGAAGATGGAGAGGATGTCTTTGTCCATTTTACTGCACTTTCTATGGATGGTTTTAAAGCACTGAATGAAGGTGATCGAGTAGAGTTTGATATTGTTGAAAAAGATAAAGGACCACAAGCTGAAAACGTAAAATTAATAGATTGATTGTGTAACTAATTTTTTAAAACTTTTCTAAAAACTTCAAAAACATGAGTAAACTTTTAATTTTAAATTAATAACATTTATATACGATTTTTTAAAAAAGTAAAAAGTTACTCTTATAATGATTTATTAATCAAAAATATGAAAATCTTTTCATCAATGTTTTCTTTGTTATATCTACCTATTAATATATAATAATATAATAAAAAAATTTCATTCCACAATATAATAACTTTTATTATGACTGCTCAAATTATAAATCACAAAAAATTGTTTACTATTAGAAAGCCTGAATAAAATTTGCATTTCCTTCTGTTTACATTGAATCTCAGAATAAAGTACCTCCATTTTTTTGATTAAATCTTCCGCTTCAAAACGAGTAATCTGCCTTTTCTTCATCATCCTATTCCATATTTTAAATTATTTTAATTTCTCTCTATATATATGACACATAATCAACCAAAAAGGTTGCATAAAATTTATTTTTTTTAGGGAAGGTGAAGCTTTCATGCCACGTAAAATCTCCCCTATTCTAACCAAATTCAAAAATTCTGTACATTTTCCCAAAAAAAATATAAAAGTAACAATTGAACACAATATTCTCATTATCCCTACGTTCATATAAATGTAAATCATCATAAAACTGATAATTAATCTAAAAAATAATCACAATCAGAAAGGAGAAAATCATGGTAAGACAATGTATAACAGTAGTGCTGTTGTTCAGTTTGGTTTTCATAGTAACTCAGTGTAGTAAAAATTCCACATCCACTAATCCGGAAGAACAAATAGAGAACTCCATAGAAGAGCTGTATATACTAGAGAGTGAAATCGATCTGGAACATGAATCAATACTTACTGATACTACTTATGAGAACTTGATAAAACGATTCAAAATCGCCCTACTCAAGTTAAATAAACTGTTACAAAAAGCACGAAAATTTGTTATCATCAATGATAATGAAGAAGCAAAGGAAATTCTAGAAAAAGCTTATGAAGCAAAAGATAATGCAATCCAAGCTGTCCAACAGGAACAATATGAAGAAGCTTTTGATTACATAAAAGAAAGTGCATATTTAGCAATTGAAGCTGTAAAACTTGTGCGTGAAGAAATGCATGATAAACTGAAAAATGTTAAAGAAAAACTTATAGATAAAAGAATTGAGCTTAAAGAATTTCTTGATGAAGTAAAAAATAATCTTGAAAATCAAGAGAATCCACGCGTACTATATGTATATAGAAAAGCTGTATATCACTACTTAAAATCAGGCGAAGCATTAAGAAATAATCAGCTGCGAAAGGCCGGATTTCATATTCGAGAATCATTCAAGCTGGTCAGATTTACCCTGCGTCTTCTGGAAGAAGGGAATTAACCAGCAAACCAAAACGAAATATAAACTCCATTCCAGATGTAATTATAAAGAATCCTATTATTTAGACGAGATTAACAGAATAAATAAAACTATATATCCTGTTAATCCCGTCTAAAAATTTTTACAATCAGTTTATCTATAAATCTCATCAAAATCCAACAAACATATAGGTCACAAAAAATAAAATTATTCAATCTTTTCTACGGTCGTGATATTATTTTCTCTATTTCTATCAATCAAGATTATGTTTGGATCAATGCCTGCTCTAACTGGTTTTTTATCCACTATTATCTCAAAGGTCATTTGGTTTTTATTTATTTTGTGTTTTTTCAAGTATAACTCTTCATTATTATCACCAAAAACACCTATACTCATATAATCATTTACTGGTATTTCAGTCTGATATCCCATTCCGTCAGATCTTAATTTTTTACTTGATATGGTTAAACTTAGCTTGAATTTACCGTTACTCAATTTTGTATAAGCCGCAGATTCTGCTTTATTCTCGTATAGTGTAATGGTTTCGAATAAATCTGTAATAACATATTGTAGACTATCAGGTGTTACGGATCTGAAGAATTTAATCAAATTTAAGCTTGTTGGATAAGGAGCATTCTTAAATCCATATTTTTTTACAATACTTTTTAGGGCTAGATTCACGACATCTTCTCCAATATAATCCTGCAAAGCATACATAGCCACCACGCCCTTTTGATAGCTTACATATCCTTGTCCTTCTGAATAAACTAAAGGCTGTTCCGCATTCATCTCACCACTCCTGAATCGTAAATAATCAACCATTTCATGTTTCAAGTATTTCTGTGTTTTCTTCAATCCCTGTTCCTTCTGCATGCACATGATCTGCACCCACATGGCCATTGTCTCAACCACAAATTCAGCTCCTTGAACAGAGGCGGGTCTGACTGTATGGGCCCACCACTGATGCGCCATTTCATGTGCAGCAATTGGGAAAACATTATCAGGAGCGTGATCCCTTTCCAGGTTATCAATAAAACCCGCATCTTCACTCCATGAAAAAAGAGCAGGTAATGACAGCACCCCACCTCGTAAAAAAACCCAGCAATTTGGTACTTCCACCACTCTTAAATCTTTGTAAGTATATGGGCTGTAATTCAGTGAACAATAATCATAAGCATACTTAATGCCATCCATTATTCGCTGAATATTGTAAGCATGATTTTTATTGTAATAAACTGTAACAAGTAAGCCTTTATATGTTTCCTTCTTTAATTGATACTCTCCAGAGTGAATAACCAATGCATTATTCATTTGAGAATCGGTTTTATAGTGGAAATAATTCCTGTTGTTATCTATCCATGATTTTACCAGTTCTCCATTTGTCACAGCTATCTGAGGTTTGTTTGTACTGATGACTGCTTCATAGCTCACAAGATCACGAAATATTGTTGTATTATACTCAATACTGTCATCAAAAGAAACAATTTGATAACGTTTCGGTAAACCGTATAGTTCTCTATCATATTGATTACTTAACTCTAAATATTGATTATAGCCAATCTGGGGTAAATATTCAGGTGGTAGCAGAGGAAAATTTGTAATAACCATACCGTTATGTGCTAATTCATTTTTAGGATTGTTTATGGAAAAGCTATTGGTAAGAATATCAAAATCGAAATCAATTTCTAATTCTGCACCAGGTAATAAAGGTTCTTTAAGATGATATATAAAAAACCAATGCTCTTTATCTTCTAATACAACTTCTGTCTCCGCTGAAAATGCAAACTTATGTATCCTGGAGATTTTTCTATCAGACAAACCAATATGAATATGGTTAATTTTTTGTAGGGTTTTATTTTGTAGCCTATATAAACCTTTAATAAATACATCTCGATCTTCTGGATATAACTCTACCTCAAGATTAACATGGGTGATACTTGGGTGAGGAGAATTCTGATATTGCTTATACTTTTTTTCATAGGTTGCCAGTTTTGATTTTTGCTTGTTTTCAGTAAGGTATTTATTAAGGATGTGATTATTATAATAGATATAACAACCTACCAGTAACCATAAAATAGTTAAAATAAATAATGTTAATGCATATTTTTTGTTGAAATTATTCACTGCATTTTTAATTCTGAATTTCAGCCTAGTTTCCTTACTTCTGCGCCAAAGAATATTTGAAACTATCACAATAATAAATGCCAGACAGAACCAATAGATTTGATACCAGATCAGGACAGTTACAAAATGACCATATCCATTGAGATTTGAATAAATATAAACTGGAAGACTACCATATTGAAATAAGCTTATATCAGACTCAATACATTGAGGGACAAAAACGCCTATCATTATTAATGAGACACAAACTAAATAACCAATATATTTATTGTTGGCAAGGTTTTGTACAAAGATAAACAGTACTGCCAGATAAAAATAACGTAATACCTGAATACCAATCAGCGATTTTACATAAAGATTCAATTCAATGTTGGTATACCCATAAATAACCACCTGTGTAAAAATCCCTAGAAAGATACAGAGCATTAAGACACATAATTGCATGGCTAAGATTGAAAAAAGTTTGGAGAAATGTACCATCCAATCAGGTAAAGCAAGCACATCATACAGCTCATTCGATTGATAATCTCTTTCTCTCCATACAACCATCCCGCTAAAAACCAAGGTGATTAATATAAGAAATATGTCGATATTTTTTACATGCTGCAGGTATATTGATGTAAGCGGATATGTAACACTTTCCATTACATCGTGACTGGTAAAATTGATATAAATTTGAAGCAAGGCTACTATAGTAATAAGGATGAAGGCAGGATGAAAAACAATATTCTTAAACTCCACAACCATAAGACGAAAACATTTCTGTAGCTGAATGATAAACGAATCAATAATTACAGACTCTGGTAGATGACTGTAGTCTGTAACCATTTTGGATTCTGAAGATTTCTTATCCATTGAAATTAATTTTTCTTTAGGAGTTGAGAACAAATAACTTCCATATTTTTTAAAAATATTTTTTGTTTTTATTAAGAGTAAAATAATACTGCATTTTATCTTATTGTTTCTCACCCCCTTTGTCTCTAATACAGAGACAAATTTAAATCTGCTCCAAGTAAAGAAAAAAATTCCCATACTGATTGCAAGCCAGATGATTCGATTCATAATGATAAGCTTATTAAGGGGAATCAGATTGTGGTTGATTTCAGTAATTGTCCAATATTTTGATACCACTTCTAAAAAACCTATTCCAAAAGGATCAGCAAGAACCTTAACATTTTCATGACTTGTATCAGCAATACCAAGGGTGACAATAAAATAGATCATTACAAAAGCAACGCCAATAATGTATGTAGTTATCATTTTACGACTAAGGGTCGCTATAGAGAAAAAAACACTGCCTATAATAACCAGGTTAGGAATAAGAATGATAAATAAGGTAAACAAATAGGCAGACAGTTGATGTGTCCCGATGTATCTCGCCTCAATAACTGAACATCCAATAATAATTCCCAATAAAGCTCCTATAAAGATAATTGTATTAGTAGTAATACCTGCAGAAAATCTTCCCATAAGATAAACTACCTTTCTTATCGGCATGGTAAAATAAAAATCATGCATATTAGCTTGAAAATCTTTAACAACTGACCTTCCAACAATTCTAATTGTAAATAACAGCGATAAAACAGACATAATTGCCATAAACCGAGCAATGAATAATGGAGCATTATGCAACGATTGCCCATGTTGGATAATAACCACCATACTGGAGCTGGTATTGGAAGCATTTAAATAGGCAAGACCAAACAGGACAACAGCAAATATAAAAAAGGAAATACTCTTACAGTTTTCTCTAATTTCATGAAAATAAATAGTAAGGAACATCTTGGATATCCTTTCATGGGATTAATTCTTGTTTAAATGATAAAAATAGGCGTCTTCTAAAGTTGCCTGACAGAGGGAGAATCCATTGGCTGGATTATCTTCACAATAAATATGAATGAATGTTTTTCCTGAAAATAATCTTGTTGAAATGACTTTATATTTTTCCTCATAGTAGGATAATTCAACTTTTTCTATTTCCTTTTCCCACAGTTTCCCTTTTATAGCTGAAAGGACAGCAATTGGCCTTTCTTTTAATAGAATTTCACCATTGTTGATAATAGCCATATGGGTGCATAAGACACTAACATCTTCCACAATATGAGTAGAAAGTATCACCACAATATTTTCACCAATCTCGCTTAATACATTATAAAAACGATTCCGCTCTGCAGGATCCAGGCCGGCTGTAGGTTCATCAACAATAATTAATTGAGGATTCCCAAGTAAAGTCAATGCAATACCAAAACGCTGTTTCATACCACCCGAATACGTACCCAATCTTTGCTTTCTGGCATTCCAGAGATTCACTCGCTTTAAAAGATGTTCCACAACTTGTTTACGTATTTTTCTTTCCCTAATTCCTTTCAGCATGGCAAAATGATCAAGCAGGTTATAGGTTCTTGCTTTTGGATAAAATCCAAACTCCTGTGGCAAATAACTCAATACTTTTTTCAATCTGATTTTTTCTTTAAGGATATTGATGTCTCCAAGTTGAATAGTTCCATTATCAGCTTCCAACAGGGTAACAATTATTCTCATCAAAGTGGTCTTTCCAGCACCATTTGGCCCTAATAATCCGAACATTCCAGTCTGGATGTTCAGAGATACATTTTTTAAAGCAACCACTCCATTAGTATATACCTTTGAAAGATCTTGAATTTCTAAATGCATATCTACTCCTTTTATTATCAGTTAATGTGATACTATACGAACACAGACCTAATCAGAAAATTGGCTGTATTGTTTTTCTAATCATACTATGCATAAGCAAACGAAAAGTTACAATGTTTTCTGTTAGAAAAAGAATTGCATTTATTTAAGAAAAAAAGGTCAAACCAAAAATATCAATTTTAAATAACAAACTGATTAATTTTTTCCTAAAGCGATGTATCTTTACCACAGCCGTCATAAAGGACTGTAGGAGGTTACTAGCAATTTTAGCCTAAGGTAAGTTCATACAGAACCGGTAACATAAAAGCTGCTCAATCAATATCTGGTAACCTCTGATGTACAGTCTTAACTCTTGGGAGTATAAGTTCCGATTTGAATATTTTATCAGGTTTAGATGGTGAATCAGTAAAACCATTTTTCAGACAAACCTCACATTCTTCTCCACCGGAGCTCTAAAAATCCCTTATAAGCAATGGTCAAGAGATATTCTTTTACTGATTCGGGGCGAATTCTGATAAAGTTACAATTCTGTATAGGATATTACTGAAAATAGTAAAACTTGAAAAATTGGAGGGAAAAAACAAGCTGTTGACATTTTATTTTTTAAGATTATATTTATCAAGAATTGTATTTACACACAATCGGTAATAATTTCCTATCGGAATAGTTTTATCACCAATACGAATCATATTCCCTTCTATCTGATCGATTTTTTTGATTGAAACAATAAAGGACTTATGGGTTCTAATGAATAATTCCCTAGGCAGATTTTTTTCAACTTCAGTCATTGTTTCGGCTACCATAAGCATTTTATTATCAGTAAAGATTTTTATATAATTTCCGCATCCTTCGATATATTTTATCTGGGAATAGAATATTTTATGATCGATTTTATCCGCTTTTAAAAAAATAAAATCTTGAACAGGTTCGGGATTTACAGACAAAGTGCTGTTTTTTTCCACTTTTTTATTTATTACCTTGTTGACTGCCTTTAAAAACCTTTCAAATGAAAAGGGCTTAAGTAAATAATCAATAACCGAGAATTCATAACTTTGCACCGCATACTGGGAATAAGCGGTTGTAATAATTATCTGTGGAGGATGAGTCAGGGTTTTCAGAAACTCGATGCCGGTAAGCTCCGGCATTTTGATATCCAAAAACATAATATCGACTTTATTTTCATGCAAGAACGCCATTGCCTCTAAAGCGTTATTACATTTTTTCAATAATTCCAATGACGATAATGACGAGATATATTTCTCCAGCACTCTCTGTGCCAAAGGCTCATCATCCACGACAATACACTTCATTTTCATAATTCGATTTTTAAATCAACCCTGTAAGATTTTTTATTTTCTTCAATATCCAGTTTATGTTTATCAGGATACAATAGTTGCAATCTTCTGGTTACATTTATTATTCCTGACTTTGATGATGATTGATCTTTTGTTTTATAGTTTTCCCGCTTATTGTTCTCAACCGAAAAGAATAGATCGTTTTCTTGAATTTTCAAATCAATATGCACATAATTGCTCCTGGTTGAGGCAGAGATACCATGTTTAAAGCTGTTTTCAATAAAGGGAATGAAAAGCATGGGAGCTATGGTTTTTCCATCCGGGTTACCAGATAGATTAAAAGAAATATCACTATTGACACTTAATCGAAGTTTCTCCAATGACAAATAATTCTGTACAAAGTTGACTTCCTGAGTTAATAAAACCTTCTTATTGTTAGAACTCTCCAGTATGTAACGCATCAAATCAGATATCTTAAGAATCACTTCCGGAACCCGTTTCGATTGATCCAGACTGAGTGCATACAGATTGTTTAGAGTGTTGAAGAAGAAATGGGGATTAACCTGGGATTTAAGTAATACCAGTTCAGTCTGAAGTTGTTTGGCTTCCGCTTCCTGCAGGCGAACTTGTTGTTTTACGCCCTTTTTATAATATTTTATAGTAGTTGTAAGTATAATATAAAACAAAGCAGTGGCTGCTCCGGAGGTGTGAGTATCCTCACCTTTTTCTATAAGACGAATTAAGCCTTCCGTAAAGAATTGAGAACCAATGAGGATAAGGACAATGAAAAAAATATAAGGCAGGTATTGTCTTCGTTTAAAGAATCGTTTATGTAAATAGAAATGGAGATAAACCGGGATAATTCCTGGTACAATAACTATTAATCCTATTAGATAAGCATTAGTAATACTATCCCATATAATAACATTTAAAATTAAAAAGATAAATCCACAGATCCAATAGAATATATGACGAAAAAGCTGGTTTTCCCACAGCTTCATCAAAAGTTTGTTCTTCAAGGTGAATTTCATATTTCAAATATACACTTTTAATTACTAAATACAACTGTTTTTTGACCTATGTCGTTCACCAGGTAAAAGAAAGCATTTATCATTGTACGGCACTCGTTTGTCATTCTTTTTTGCTTTTTGGAGTTTTAAAAGACATATTTTATTTAAAACAATGAGTATTTGTTCTACTCAAAAAATATGAAAAAATAGAGGAGTAATTGCATAATGAAACTGTCAATAAAAAATCTATCCAAAACCTATGCCAATGGTGTAGTAGCTTTGGATGATGTATCACTTGAAATCCCAAACGGACTGTTCGGTTTATTGGGGCCTAATGGAGCGGGAAAATCAACACTGATGAGAACAATAGCTACCCTGCAGGAAGCAGATTCAGGAAAAATTAGTTTGGGCCAGATAGATGTTTTAAAACAGAAAAACGAAGTCAAAAAAATACTTGGTTATTTACCACAGGATTTTGGTTTCTATCCTAAAGAGAATGCATATAACCTGCTGGAGCACTTCACTTTATTAAAGGGAATACGAGATAAAAAGGATCGCAAATTAAAAGTAGAACAGCTCTTGAAACGAGTAAACCTCTGGAAAGAAAGAAAACAAAAATTGGGTACTTTTTCAAATGGCATGAGACAGCGTTTTGGCATTGCCCAGGCATTACTGGGTAATCCCCAATTAATTATTGTTGATGAACCCACTGCCGGTTTGGATCCTGCCGAACGGGTTCGTTTTCATAACCTGTTGAGTGAAATTGGTGAAAACATTGTTGTCATACTTTCAACCCATATTGTAGATGATGTCAGCGATCTTTGTACAAATATGGCAATAATTAACAGGGGCAAGATTGTTTTAACAGAAAATACACTTGATGCGATTTCTCAATTGGATGGAAAAATCTGGGAAAGGGAAATCAAAAAAACCGACTTGGGTGAATACCAGGAAAAATACAATATTATTTCTACCCGGCTTTTTGCAGGAAAAACATTTATTCGTGCTTATCGTGAAACTAAGCCGGTAAATGGATTTTCATCTGTTACTGCGACCTTAGAGGATGTTTATTTTTATCATTTGAATAACTAATTATCCATAAATCTATCATTCTTTGACAGGAGAAAATTTATTTAAGGAACAACAGACAACAAATCATTAGTAATATCCATGGAGTATGTAAATGTTTAAAGTAATATTCATAACAGAATTAAAGAAAAATTTGAAAAACATTTCTTTTTATATTTTTACAACCATTTATTTAATATACACTTACATTTTTGCTTCCAATATCGATCCAAATACAGTAGTCGCAATACCGATTGGTAGAGAATGGCACAATGCACCTTTAATCATCGCCAGATTTTTTGCACTTTTAAGTGTGTATGGTATTTTAATCACCATTATGATGATGGGAAGAGCAGTTACCAAAGATTTCCGTGCCAAAATTCATGACTTTTTTTTCACCATCCCCATGAGTAAAGCTGCTTATCTGGGCGGACGTTTTCTGGGTGGGCTCTTTGCCAACCTGATGATCTTTTCTGGAGCTATCATTGGTTTAATAATTGGCTGCCTGGTGATTGATCCGAAATATTATGGTTCCTTCAGTCTATCTGGATTTATGCTCCCTATAATTTTTATTCTTATTCCCAATCTTTTTCTGATTGGCAGCATTTTTTTCTCTCTGGCAACTATTACTCGTAAAATGGTGATGACCTACATAGCAGGAATTGGTTTGCTGATTGTTTATGGATTCATTTCATTGGGTCTTACCTTTCTGGATAATGATACCATCAGGATATTAGCAGATCCTTTTGCCATTTCATCGCTTGGTGTGTTAACAAAATACTGGACGGTTTCTGAAATTAACACAAACACCATGCCTCTATCCGGTTGGTTGTTATTAAACCGGGGAATCTGGTTGACTGTTAGTTTTGCTATTATTTATTTTACCTGGAATAAATTCAAATTCATCTCCATCCTTGAGAGTAAAAAAAATAGAGTTATTTCCAATTCAAACGATTTTGAATTAAAATCAACCACTTGTTCAGAACCAATAAAAACATCTACAATCGATAATTCTTTTACCCTTCAACTTAAAAAATGCTTCCACCTCGTTGGTCGCGAGTTTAAACGAATTGTATTTCACCCCGCATTTATCATTCTCACAATAATGGCTATGGCTAATATTTTTGTCAATTTTTATGCAAATGTTGGTTTTGGTGATGATAATCGCTATCCTCTCACATCATATTTTTTACAGCAAATGGATTATATATGGGTGTATATTATCCCGATGATCATTTTTTTCGGCGGGGTGATTGTCTGGCGGGAGAGAGATAATAATTCGCATCAATTTTATGATACTTTGCCCACACCTGAATGGCTGAACTATCTTTCCAAACTTTTTGCCTTAATGAGCATTATTACTTTTTTTGTGATTATGATTATGGCAACAGGAATTTTTACCCAGGTTGTTATTCTGCGCTGGACAGATATTGAATTAGGTCTTTATCTGAAGCAAGTCTTTGGTATCCATCTTATTAATTATTGGCACATCGGGATTATGATTTTGCTTATTCAAAATCTTGTTAAAAACAAATACCTGGGATTTTTTATTTGTGCACTCTATTTCATAGCAGACATTCTGATATTTATGGTCTCCGGATATGATAATATTTTATTAAGATATGGTTATATACCATCAATTATTTATTCCAATATGAATGGATACGGCCATTATGGACCAATTATATTATGGTATACCCTGTATTGGCTGATATTTGCTTTTATTTTAGGAATTATTTCCTCCCTGACCTGGCGCAGGAATGAAGAAACCAGGTTGAAATACAGGATCAGGATTGCCTTTCAAAATCTCCGGCATTCTCACAAAATAGCCTTAGCTATACTGGTAATTCTTTTTTTAGTGACCGGTTCAACCATTTATTACAACAAGTACATATTGAACCAATACCGGTCAGAGGATCATTCTATCCAGATGCAAGCTGATTATGAAAAAAAATATTCGAAATTTTTGCTAACAGTTCAACCGAAAATTGAACATATTAAATTGAATGTGGATATTTTCCCCAAACAACGTAATGTTTTAATCAAAGGATATTATTCCCTGAGGAATAAAACAAATAAAGCGATTGATACCCTGTTTGTCAATTTACCGGACTGGAAGATCACTAAAATCAATCAGCTTGAATTCTCTCAGCCTGCTGACCTCACCTATCAAGATAAAGAATATGGTTTTCGTATTTACAGGTTGGGAAAGCCTTTGAATCCCGGAAATGAGATTGTTCTTACCTTCGATCTTGAGGCTCGGACAATCGGGTTTACAGAGAGTAATCCAAAGAATGAACTGGCTTACAACGGAACTTGTTTATTTTTAAGCGGCGGATGGGGACCCAATGAATATTTCCCTGGCATCGGCTATAATCGGTTGATCGAAATCGAAAAGAACTTTGAAAGAAAGAAATACGGTTTACCGGAACGTCCTGAATATCCCCCTCTGGAAAAGGAAGAGAATAAGTGGAATTTTTCAAATACGACTTATGATGCGATTATAAGCACCGATAGTTCGCAAACTATTGTTTCCAATGGAAATCTCATGAAACAATGGAAGGATCAGGATAGAAATTATTTTCATTATCAAACAGATATCCCCATGAAAAATGAAATTTCGATTGTTTCCGGAGAATACGAAGTGGCGACGGATGAACAGGATGGGGTTTTAGTGGAAGTGTACTATTACAAGAAACACCACTGGAATATTCAGCGCCTTATTAAAGGAATGAAAAGTTCGTTGAATTATTGTTCCAGCAATTTTTGTCAATATCCCTATTCTGCATTCCGCATTGCCGAAATCCCAAACTATTATGCTTTTGGTGCCCGTTCCCAACCTTCCATGGTAGTCTGGACTGAAAGTGCGGTTTTCATAGATAATATTGAAGATCCTGAAGCTAATGATCAGATGTTTGGCATTGCAGCCCATGAAATTACCCATAACTGGTGGCCCTATATCGTTGCTCCATCTTTTGCAGAAGGTTGTGAATTGACGACCGAAGCAATTTGCCAATATGTCTGGATTATGTGTCTGGAAAAGGAGTACGGCAAAGCAATGGCAAGAAAACAGTTGGGCGAAGTAATGGATGATTACTTGCGGGGGCGCAAAAACGATACAGAAGGGGAACGGACACTTGTACGCCAATTTATGAGATATTACATAACTTATGCCAAAAGTATGGTTGCAATGTATGCATTGCAGAATTATATCGGAGAAGAGAATGTTAATAAAGCATTGAAATGTATTATTGATAAATATGGTCGTAGAGAAAATTCCTTTATAAACTCCTTGGATATAATCTCAGCTTTCAGGGAAAATACACCGGATAGTCTTCAGTATATTATCACTGATTTATTTGAAACAATCACTTTGCATGAAAACCAGGTCCTCACAGCAAACTATAGAGCATTACATACAGGAAAATATCGAGTAAGTTTTAAAGTATCCTCTCATAAATTTCGTGCTGATAGCAATGGTAAACAGACTGAAATTCCCTTAAATGATTATATTTATATCGGCGTATTGGGAAAAGATGAGGAAGAGCTTTATTTGAAAAAACATAAATTCACTAAAAATACACAACAATTTGACATTATTGTGGATAAACAACCTGTTCAGGCAGGGATTGATCCTTACCTGATTCTAATTGATCGAAATCGGGATAATAATATGAAAAAAGTAGCTGTATCAGAATAATCAAGAAATAGATTAAAATGAAGAACATTTATTTTTGCATAATAATTTTTTTTTCTGTAAATAATGTCTTTTCACAAAATAGCATTCATGGAATAATCAAAGATGCTGATACAAACGAACCGCTAACTTATGCTAATATTTATATAGAAGACACCTATATCGGCACAACCTCCAACCAGGATGGACATTATTCGCTGGAAATTCCAACCATTCCCTCAATGGTTATCGTTTATTATATTGGCTATGAGACCAGAAAAATCAAATTAGAGAATTTAGGTGAAAACAAACTGAATATTTCATTAAATCCGATTGTCCTGGAATTGAAAAGCATTGTAATTACCGGGAGCCGAGAAGATCCGGCCATAAGGATCATGAGAAAAGTAATCGCCAATAAAATCAAATGGCAAAAAAAATTAAAATCATACACAGCTAAAGCCTATACCCGAACAAAAGTCGAAAATGATACATCTATTGTTTCCTTGTCAGAGTCGGTATCAAAACTTTATTGGGATTCGGAAATGGGCTCGCGTGAGGAGTTCATCGCCAAAAAAAGTTCCAAACGGATGAGCTATTTGACCGAGTTGAATGTTGGCTCTAAAAATATTTATAACTTTTACCATGACAACATTCAGTTAATCAATCATACATTCGTGGGGCCGACGCATCCTGATGCCTTTACATATTATAATTTTGAATTAAGAGGAGAAAGGAATCTGAATAACAAGACAGTTTTTGATATCCTGGTCAAACCCAAAACCAGATTACAGCCGCTATTTTCAGGTAGAATTTCCGTGCTTGATGAGGATTTTGCCATGATTGAAGTCGATTTGAAAAATAGCGGGAATATGAATTTTTTTACCATGCTGAAATATTTTCAGGGAAATTACCAGCAGCAATTCAATAATTTTGGCAAGGAATTCTGGCTGCCTATTGATTCCCGGGTTAAAGAAGTTTTTGAAGTTGATATGGGATTGATTGCTTTTCCAAAAGCAATATTCAGTAAGATTTCCAGGCTTTCCAATTATGAGATTAATGTAGATGTTACCAGTAAGATGGTTAGATTGGATACGATAACCACATCTTCTCAAAGTTCCTTAAAAATTTATAATAATGACCGTGCCTTTGAGAACTTTGAAAAAGTGCCTTTAACCTCAAGAGAACTTGAAGCTCATACCAATCCTGACACCACTATGACTTTGATTAAATCATTCCCGCCCACAGGAATTCTGGCATCCTATTTTAAGAGTAAAGAAAAAGATCTTGAGATTGGCTTAAGTGAACACGGCAGTTATACACCCATACAATCCAGTACTGATTTGGGTTTCCAGGGATGGTATAATCGAGTTGAGGGTCTCAACCTGGGAATAAAATATAATTATCGATTTCATGATCACTATCTTTTAAGTACAGTCGGAGGTTATCAAACCTATTCCAAAAGATTGTATTACCAGACCCAACTGAAATACTTGATACATAAAGATGATGAAAATAAATGTATTTTTGCCGGTTTTTATGATAAAACCGATACCAGGTATGGTTCAATGCACTATTCACAATTAGTCACAAGTTTTTTACCACTTCTGGGAAGGTATGATTATTTTGATTATTATCAAAATAAAAGAATTACTACCGGTTTAATATACAGCTTTGAAAATATAAGAAGTGAAGTTTCATTTGTGTTTAATAGTGAAAACAATTCATCAATTATAAAAAAATCAAACTGGAATATTCTGAGTAAAGAATATGCACAAAGAGAAAATCCTGCAATTGATGACGGCAGGTTGAATTCAGTAAAATTTCAATTTGCTTACCACCAAGCTTATAATGAACCTGAGATGGAAAAAATTTTTGGTGATAGGACTGACAAAATTGAGTTGCAGATCGAACACAGTTCACCAAAATATTTAAATAGTGACTTCGATTTTACTCAATGTAATTTTTTATGTGATTATAGACTAACCACATTTTTTAAACGAAGATCGGATCATAATTATCTCAGAGTTCGAATTGAAGCATCTACGTACACAGGATCTATGCCTTTACAGAGATTTTCCATCATCGATGGTAGTATTTTTTCCTATTCATCCTTTGGAATTTTTAAAACCTTGATTAATAAACCGCTTGAAGGTGAAAAAAAAATCGGAATTTTCTGGGAGCATAACTTCAAATCCATTCCCTTTGAAATTGTAGGATTAAAATATTTTTCTAGAAATAAATATGAGTTTATAGTTCAGGGCGCTTCGGGAAGGACATGGATCAATGAAGAAAGATTAGACCGTATTAAGCAAAATTATGCACCAAGTTATAAAAATGAATTTCACCATGAATTGGGTATATCTCTGGTGATGAAATTCAAATTTCTCTCTGTTAGATTTGACGGAACCCAAAATCTTATAAACAATAATAACTATTTTGGATTTAACTTGAATTTAATTGGGATGTCATTTTAGGTTTCAGAAAGAATGTTTTAAAAATTGATAGTCTGTTTTGTGCTGAATAGGACATTAAAAGTAAAATGTAAAAAAACATTACAAGTGTAATGTTGGATTTTAAACTAATAATGAAACACCTTCATTTTCATTAATATTTCTCACTATAATTTAATCTACAATAAACACCTTTGCCCCTTTTTCTGTATACGCTAAATGTGGGTTGGATTCGTCATCGGCAACTTGAAAGCTGGTACCAGAATATAATTGAAATATTTGCCCTTTTTTAAGCTTGATAAAAAATTCTCCTTCCAGGACCAGCAGGATATGCCCGCGTGGACAATAATGATCAGATCGAAATCCGGGTGAATATTCAACCATCCGTACTCTAATATTACCTTCTTCAAATACCCTCCAAAAAGATGTACCAGATTCTCCTTTGTGTTCAACTGGTTCTATCATTCCCCAGTCTATAATAGTAAAAGGAACGTTTTTAATTTCCATGTTAGTCTCCAAGTTTATTAGATATTTTCAGAAATAAATATAAAAAATCAGAATGAACTAATGAATTTGTTTTGGAAATATCAAACCCCATGGCCGTATTTGGTATATCTTCGAAAACTACAGGTAATCCATTCGCTTCATAACAATGTGGTGAATCCATGAGATGAAAATGCAAATGAGGGGCATCGGAATGTCCGGTATTGCCCACCCTGGCAATCACTTCTCCCTGTTTTACTGTATCACCGATTTCAACTTTTATGCTTCCCTCACTCAGATGGCCGTAAAAACTATATTCGCCGTTCTGGTGGTCGATAATAATATAGTTACCTCGAACAAAGTTCGGAAAACCGATTTCAGGGACCAATTTTTTTCTGAGTTGTTGGAAATATTCTGCCGTCAATGCAGCCGGATCCTTCATTAATTCCTCGGGAAACTGGTCTCCTACTTCAACAACGATGCCATCGGCCGGGGCTATCACTTCGCGATTATAGATATAGTAATCTGAAAGTTCGGATGGATTGGGTTTTGAATTGGTGTATTCTTTGATATTTTCATCCAACTGGACATCCCAGATATCTATGGCAAACTCCTGAAAGGTGCTGGCCCGGTGCTGCACCAGATTTGTGGGTAGATTGACCATATTGATTGAACCTCTGACCGGGCAGATATATTTACCCTTTGTTTGATAGGGTGTTACACCGACCGGGTAGGTTATCTGTGTTTTTCTGGAATTATTCTGAAAAGTAAATGACAGTTGAATATCATCGATTTTTTCCTTACCGATATAATGTATGAAAACAAGGCGAGAAAGAGGAGCGAGAAAACTCTCTTCAGGTTGTATTGTATTGGAATCTGAAAAACCATTCTGGGGAATGACCATCTCTCCGAATATTTCCTTTAGTCTATACAGCTCATCGGCCTGCCTAAGAACCTCAATTTGATGACCGATTTTTGCTGATAGTTCTTTCATTTCATCACCTGATAAATGATAGATGGCCAATACGGATTCCACACCTTTTACAATGACCTCAACTTTCTCTAATCGCTGCATTACATCACTATTATTTGTAATAACCATATCAGATAGTTTGATACTGGAAATCTGCAGTTTGCCGTTTTGATAATAAAGAGGGATCACTTTCCTGTTTCTGGAAAAATGCCGGACAATAATTTCTTGCTTGGAATTTTGTGTTAAAGCTTTTCCTGCTGTTTCTTGAATTTCTTGAGTAAATGCAGACAAAATTAAAAGAAAGCATAAAAGGAATAAAAGAACGAATTTCTTGATTAAATTCATAATTAACCTCACTTAATATTGACTTGATCCCATTTCGAAAATAATAATTTTGGGCTTTGAACCCACGAGACAAAGTCCAGGGGAATTCTTTGATTAACCTGGCTATAATTTGTTATATTCATTATTGATTGCTTCAAGTATTTCTATCGAAAGAAATAGACCGTTGGCACCGTTTGTCATGACCACAGCACCTGTTCCCTGTTTCGGCCAAGCGATTGGCCAACAAATCAACCCAGGATTATTAGTTCCGGGATGCGTAAACAACAAATCTTCGCCTTCGCCCATCAGGAAAACACCTAATCCTTCAGAAAAGGGTAAAGGAGCCCATGTTTGATCAATTTTACATACTTTGGTGAATAGCCGTCTAACCATTTCTTGAGATATTATTTTTTCAGATTTTCCCTGATATGAAAGCATGAGTTCAATCGTAAACCTGGCCAGATCAGTCGGTGTGGTCGTTAATCCTCCGTGCGCAAGAGCGGTTCGATGCATTAGTGGATCTCGTGAAATCCCTTCAGCATCGTGCGGCATGGCCTCCCGTTCTTTTTTTTCAGAGTCCAAGGGGTATATAAAGGTACTGTTTTTCATCCCAAGAGGTTTAAAAACAATTTCTTCGGCAAGCTGTTGAAAGGTTTTGCCTGACACATCTTGGAGCAGAAGCTGGATGACATTGTAACCTATATTGGAATATTGCCATTTCGAATCCGGTAGGTATTCCGGCATGGCCGGATTGTTCAGGGCGGGTGATTCACCATTCAAAACATCGATAAGCGTCGGATATTCGCTGCTCTCATCATGATCGTAATATGTATCCGGCAATCCAGCCCGATGTGTTAACAACCGATGAAGTGTAACTTTTTCCTCCGTTGTAAATTCATTCTCCGGCACCTGCCATGATTTCAGATAATTATTTACATTTTGATCCAACTTGATTAAACCCTTCTGCACAAATTGAAGTGCCATGACTGCTGTAATTAATTTACTGGTAGATCCCGCTTCAAAAATGGTTTCTGTTGTTACTGGTGCGCCTGTGTTTTTATCCATTATACCATAGGCCTTAGTCCATTCTATATGATTATTATTGACCACTGCAATGCTCACACCTGGTATCTTATAATGTTTCATTCTTTCGGCTAATGTCTTGGGATTTGCAAGTTGTGCACTATCGGGTTGAAACATACCTGCCGGTGATTTGAATTCCATTAAACCGTTTTCAATGCGATTGATACTTTGTTCGATGTTTGATCTGGTTCTTTTTTGTGAACAGGAAAAAAGAAATATTAATAGAAATATCCCGGCAATTCCTGTTAAAATCTCGATACTGAAATGTAATTTTGTTTTTTTCATTTTAAACCTCCATTAATTGATTGATTTAAGATTTTTAATTACATCAATACTGACCCAATAAATATCACCCTTTGAGCTGTAAAATAAATATTTTCCATCCGGAGAAAGTGAAGCACACATTTTGATGCCACCATTGAGATATTTTCCCAAGTTGATTGCTTTGCTCCATTTATACTTTTGATCTCTGAATGCAACATAAAGCTTACTTTGAGTATGATCCCCCTCTCTTCGGGAATCAAATATCAAAAAGCTTTCATCAGCTGAAATACAGGGATGAGCATCCATAAAACCGGAATTGATATCCCCGTATACTTTCTCAGGATCGCTGTATTCCCCATTTACAAATTTTGAACAGACAATTAATCCCCTGGACAGATCCGTATAATAGACTGTCCTCAGTTTGCTTGATGTCAAGCACATTCCTGGTCTGAAAAAATGGGGCTCTTCCCAATTCTCAGCTTTCCTTTTCATAATATAAATTCCATTCAAAACGGTTGTATCGCTTCTGCTGAATCTGTTGAAAAACATTTGTTTATTATCAAGGGTGATGCATGGTTCAAAATCAACATGAGTGCCTGAAAAACTGGTGATTTCAGGCTTCGTCCAATCTCCATCTTTATATTTTGTAACATAGATAAATGTATTTCCATTTGGACTAAGTCCTTCTGTACGAGAAAAATAAAATTCCTTTCCATCAGGGCTGAAACAGCATCCGATTTCTAAATTCTCTTGAGTTGAAATGATACCCGGTGCAAAGATTTTTGGTGTTATGTCCGGTGGTTCTTCACCTAAATAGGCATCTTTTAATTCGAGAAAATCAGTTTGATTGCCACATCCAAAAAAGGTTTCAAGAAATATTAAAACAATAATGAATGTGATATTTTTCATCATAGGAGCTTCCTTATAATAAATTTTCTCCCATTCAAAATCTACAATAAAAATCTTATCGATACTATTTAATAAAAATACATTTCCTCATTTGTACGTCTCTTCTCGTCTGAAGTTTGTAAAAAAATATCCCACTTTGAAGGCGGGCCGCATTAAAGATGATATCATGGGAACCCGCCGCTTGAAATTCCTGGACCAGGGCAGCTACTTCTCTTCCCAGAGTATCATAAATTGTAAGTGAGATAAAACCATCATCAGGTAAAGAGTAGTTGATTATGGTCACCGGATTAAATGGATTGGGATAATTCTGATGGAGATTCAATTTGTTTGGAGTGGAATATTCTTCTTTTTCAACATTCGTGGTTGTGATGTTCCACAGGTCGAGACTATCCAAAACAGTGTTTGATCCGACTGTCTGAAAATAATTTGCTTCCTCTTCTGATAAACCGCTATAAGAATGGATACCAACAGAGCTTTCCACAAAGACGGTCGAAAAAATGACACAGGCCATGAGATAGGAACCCTTCAGTGAAGGGTGATTCCAGTCACTCATGTGCAGGTAATGCAAAGGATAGTTTTTTTCTTTAAGAACCTTGTACCACACCCAGCCGACCGGGGCAATCTCAAAACCCACTTCATCTGAATACAATAAAATATTTTCATATATTTTAATTTGCATATCTTCATAGGTGTCGGTCCATCCCTCCAACCAGGTCATTCCATCTTCATAGGCCCAGGGCAAACAGAAAATCATCTTTGTTGATTCACAATTTCCAGATATTTTATCCCGAAGAGTCATCAATGCAGGACGAACAGGGTGGTCTAAATAGATCTCCGGATATGCGGTGATTCTACCCACTCCCTGTAAAATAACATAATCCCAGTTTTGCTCATTGATTTTTGCTTCTGTGGCACTGCAGTTTGCATGGTCTTGAAGATAGAAACCACCGGTGATTTGTCGATCGATATAGGCTGCCTTTCCGGAACTATTGATCAGATTTTCAAACAGACCGGGCAAATCATTGTAACTGAAATAACTGCTTCCGATAAATAGGATATTATACGGCTCTTGATGAAAATCCCGGCTCGCAGCTAGATAGCTGTCACTGAAATCAGCGGCCATGATAAATATCAGGACGGTTACTTTTTTTATACTATCCATTAGCCAGCTTCCAGAAATTTTTTGGATTGATCTATTCCTTTTTTACTTGAATTTTTCAATTATTTCCCTGGCATTGGTGTTATCAGGATTTAACTCCAATGACTTTGTGTAATTTTCGATTGCATTTTTCTTATCCCCCTTCTTCATATACGCTTCGCCCAAGCTGTCATAGGCATTCGCCGATTGAGGATTCATTTCGACATTCATCTTCAACACCTCGATAGCAGCATTAATTTTTCCTCTGGTAATTAAATTGTATCCCAGAGAATTAAAATCATTTTCGCTGAAGATTAATGTGTTCTGATCATCAGACTTGAGTGCTTGAAACTTTGCAATACCGGCCTCAATACCGGAATCAGTGATGGCTTTTTCTATCAAATAAACCGACGATTCAAGCAAATACTTTTTAAGGGAGTTTAGTCTTCTTTCCATAAACGGCATCCGTCTTCTTTCCAGAAGCTGTTCATAATACCGAATCGCAAGCTCATAATTTCCCCATCTGCGATGCAGATCAGCCAGCCTGGCGTAACTGTTCAGGTCGTGAGGATACTTTTCAACGATATATTCAAATACTTCTTTTGCCTCTTCCAATTGACCCCTTTCATCAAGCCTGTCTCCCTGTCTGACCAGGGTAAATTCCGGGATATCGACTTCATACCCATATTTCCGGGAAAGATTTTGATAATATGCTTTCAAATCCTCGAGTCCATTGATTTGTGTGTCCCGGGGGAATTTATAATCCTTAAAAAATGCCTCCAGTCCTTCTCTTAATCTGGGTGAGGAGATAATACCCGATTCTCTTTTTTCAAGTTGATTGATGATTAAGGTAAAATCGCTTCTTTTCCCATTCTCAACGACTGTTTTGAATTTCTGTAAATACTCCATGGTCATATCGTTATCATCACTGGTGTTGCTGGTCATGAAAAGAAAATGGTTCAACGATCCTTCCTGGTTAAAAAAATCCTTTGCTTTTTTGAGCATATACTCCCTGTTTGCTCGGATCCAAAACGGACTCATGACAATATTGACTCTGAAAAGCCCGGGATTTTCCATCAGGGCATACACACCGAAAGCGGCTCCGGCCTGAGGACCGAGCAAAATGCGGAAATCCTTGGTGCGATATGATTGATCGACAAAAGGGATCAGTTCTTTAGTAAAAAACTTCAAGAAATTACCTGCACCTCCCGGTTCTCCGTTCCGATTGATCGGCAGACAATCACGATAACGGTCCACATTCTTAACACCGACAATGATCATATCCGGAATTCTACTTGCCTCGTTAAGACGACAAACAATATGAACTGCGTCAGCGAAGTATCCTTCAACCTGACCGCCATATAAAATATACAGCACAGGATAACGAATCGTCGTCTCATCATATCCCCGGGGCAGGTTGACCAATACAATGCGTTCTTCATTGAGTATCTTCGAATGGAGTTTCCGGTATGTCCCGATCGATACCGGATCGCCGTCTTCCTGCGCTAATATTGGCACGATAAAAACAGCCAAAACCATCAATGTGATGATAATTCGATTAATTCTTTTCATCTTTATTTCTCCTCCTATTTAGATTCTTTCGGTTTTAACTCTCCGATGATTTTTGCATCCACCCAAAACGGATTAAAGCCCAATTCTCCGCCCAAACAGAAAAAGAAGTATTTTCCATCCGGAGAGATGACAGGCCAGACATCGTCGCTCTCAGTATTGAACAGGGATCCCATGTTTCGTGGATCAGTCCAGGTTGATTGATCCTTTTTGAAACTTATATATAAATCCGCCTCTCCGTATCCGCCGGGACGTTTGGAACAGAAGAAAAGGAATCGTTCTTCAGAATCAATAAGTGGCATCATTTCGAATTTCGGCGTATTGATGGTTCCGCCCAGCTTTTCAGCAGTACTGTATTTTCCATCGATCAGCCGCCAGCGATAAATATTGAGATCTGTATTGTTGTTTTCCCACAGCTCGGCATAAATTGTCTTATTTCTCGATATTGAAAATTGCAGTCCTGGCTCGCTGCCCGAAGGAAGCGGAAGAGAGAGGGGTACAGGCTCTGACCAAACGCCGACGGTTCTGACTGTTCTGAAGATGAATCCGCCGGGCCGCGATGAATAAAAATACAGCGTATCTCCACTTTGTAAAAAGAAAGGATTATTCTCAGCATAAGCGCTGTTTGCAAAGGGAGCCAACTCCGGTGCCGTCCACCGACCGTTCTCATATCGGATAAAATGTATCTCCGTACGATTATTTGGTTTGGTGGTGACATATTTGGTAAAAACCATCTCGTTTAAATCAGGCGAAAACGCTGGAGAACCGTGCCAGAACCAGGCGCTGTCTGCCTGGAGTCCGGCAGTAGGAAACAGGACCGGAACTTTATCTGGTGGCTTTTGTCCTAGATAGGATCCTTTCAGAACTGGAAAGTCAGATTGTTCCTTTGTTTTCTCCTGTGCCAATACTGGAATTGTGGAAATGAAAAATATGAATAAAACAACAATCATTCTTTTCGCTATTTTCATGGTTTTAGTTTCCTTTTATTTCAATTCTTTTGGTTTACATGAACAAATAGAATTATATAAACAAAGAATCATTATTTTTCCCATCTGATACAGCGATTTTGTAGTATAGTCATCCCTTTCTATTCCTCTACCCCTTTTTTGCCCGGCTGGGCCAATACTCACCAGCTAGGTGGTTTAGCCTTGGTTGATTAGAACCGTCTGCATACTATAGAAAGACCAATATAGAATTTTTAAAGTCTTCTAAAGTTCTTATATGTACTTCACTCACGGATTGATTGTTAGCATCGACAGCTGAAGCGATATTCATTTCTCCCTGAAGATTTTTTTCACAATATAAATCCCTAAATCCCAACTATCTTATTCATACCGTAAACTATCGACCGGATTAGCCTTAGCCGCCTTGATAGCCTGATAACTCATGATCAACAAAGCAATGACAAGGATGATGTGTCCAGAGAATAAAAACGTCCATAATCTTATCGACGTACGGTAAGCAAAACTTTGAATCCATTTATTCATGGCATAATGGGCGACAGGCCAAACAATAACATTTGATATCAATATCCATTTTATGATATTCCAGGAAAGATGGATGCTTATACCTGAAGTTGAGGCACCCAATACTTTATGAATGCCAATCTCTTTTTTCCGCTATACTGCATTATAGGAGTAAAAACCGAATAAACTGAGACAGACAATCACAATGGCAATCATGGCAAAAATATTGGTTATGCTCCCAGTCCGCTGCTCTGATCCCGATTTCAGATCGCACTATAGGTTGAGTTTTTGGGTATGGACACCGAAAACAGATCCGACATAAGAAAACATCCAAATATTGTCATTAATCGGTTTATGAAAAATATCCCTAACTTAAATTAACATATGATTCAACCATGTTCTGCACTTCTTGACTATTACATAGTTAAAATGCTTCTTATTTAGCTTCGGGTGCTATTTGATAGACAATCTCCGCTATCCATTCACCATGCCAGGACCTACCCATACCAATGGATTCATCAGGTATTAACGAAGTCGGTTTCTTATATTTCTACAACACTTCAGGACTCATGTCAAAGAGCCAATCAACTATTGCCACTTTGGTATTTTTTCCTTTTGTATACTTATCTTCATCTTTTTAAAATTATATATAATGCCCTTTCATAGTTAGCTACCCGCAAATATCGGTTTCAGGTGCTACAATAAAACATACCTACAATTCTTTCTGGAGGCAAATTCGACCAGGCTCTCCATACCTCATCCTGTAAAGGAAGAATGTCCCCAGCATATTGCCGTTCTCTAAATACGATTCAACTTTACATATTATATAACTCTCTCTTTTCCGGAAAGTAAAAGACAACATTCGATCAACAAGTGCGAAATTTTCCAACGTCTCCTTTTTTAAATAGCCGGAGGAATCTGTGATCTCTCCAGAAACCATGCCCTCTTCACAGCGAATCGTTACTTCCCATTCAGTCTTTTCCGGGAAGGATTCTCCGTTGGCAATCACTGCCTTTCCTTTCCATGTTCCTGAGAAGTCCCAGGTATTTTGAATGACCGGCAGCCTATAATAGGAAGCGAATCTATTGATCAATGTTGTCATGTCTGTCCATCCTTCCGGCATATCATGAAGATTCCACCACGAAGTCAATCTCTTTTCGATCTGTTTGCGGTTTTCATCAGTGGTATGATCATTAAAAGACTGGAAGACGACTCCCGCTTTTTTAAAATGGATATCGAGGCTTTGAACCGGAGTTTGATTGGAAAAGTCAAATTCATCCAGAGCAAAATGCTTGACCTCCGGGCTCTGATCCGTCCGAAAATAGACTTTCTTTTCAAGAGGATCGCAGATCACTGACCACTTTGATTGTTCCACTCCTTCCATCTGTTTTAATATGCGGAAACCATAATCCACAGCCGGTTGGGTGGTTTGATATTCTCTTAGAAGATGTGCGGCGTGGACAAACCTGGGAACAGACATATCTTCCAATGATGCAGAGTAACTACCGCCAAAACCTTTAAAATATTTGAGCCGTTCCATTTCATCGGAATAGGGTGCATTGCAAAGCACGGGGACAGGCATGCTGTCACCGGTGTGAATAACCGGCCGGCCCAAGATAAAAGCGATGCTGGCACAATTTCCTTCCCGGTCAGCTACAAAAAAATGCCAGTTCCATCCGTCCATAGCAATGGAATATGCGCATTGAATAACCTCCTGAACCGTGGAACAATTGTCCAGAACATACTGCATCCACTGCATCATAAAAAGCTTGGGAAGCGTTTTATCTTGGATGAAAGTTGTATTCATCAGGGACATTTCCCAGACAAAGAGGCCAACCTCATTCACACCGCCGTCGGGGAAATTAGCACCCAACTGACTGAATGTTACAGAACCGAATTTAGAGATCCAAATAAGTGTGGAGGGTTCCAACTGCTCACGGGTGGTCAATTCTCTAAAGGTACATCCGGCCTTGAGAATTCCCCTCTTGTTGATGTAAACCATACCGGGAACAGGCTCGTCGCTATCCAGATTATGGCCGAACAGCAAAACCGGTTCTTTTTTAAGCATAAAAGACAAACAACAATGGTGATTAGTTTGTGAAAATCCGAATGTACAGATACTCACAATCTTAAAAATTAAAAAAAGAAAAAAATACTTTCTCAAAGTAAAATCTCCTTTGTAATATAATCTTCAATACTAATTGAAGGCAGTAATGCTATCTATATCTGATATGATCAATAGCATTGTCGATCTTAATATCCAAATCTTCCGGAAACCAGTGACCAATGTTGGGAGTAACCATAAACTGATATTGTAATCCTACAGCCCGCAAAACCTCTACCATTTCTTGCTGAACAGACAAACGTGGATCCATCTCACTGGTTAAAATCGTCCCCCGAATCCCTCTCATCTTTGCTTCTATAATATTTGTCTCATCGAAACTCTCGGGCTTTCCCGGACACAAAACTAGGAATCCTGTAACTGGTATCGAATTACTAAGTGCAATCTCCAGTGCAGCAACACCACCAGCAGAGAAACCTCCAATAATCACTTCGTTCTCACCAATAGGGTAATGCTTAATTATCTTACTGTAAGCATTCTTTATTTCTTTTTTAGTAATTTCCATATCCACTGTCCAGGTGAATCGGTTCATACCAACTATCAAAGATGATTGCACATAAGCAGTAATGAATTCTTTTTTCATTTTTTCAGATATCCATATCTTTTTAAAGTTTTCTATATTACTCCCTCCTCCATGCAATGCAATAAAAAGAGGGTATTCATTATTTTCATTAAATTCTTCTGGTGTGACCACTAAAAGCTCAGACTTAGCTAATTTTTGAGCCTGCTGTCTTAATCTATCATTCTGGTCTAAAATTTTCTTAAATACCTCTATCTTCTTGACAGGTATCCAGACTTCATGCTCGAAAGCGTAAATGTTGAACCAGACACTATGATCTAATCCATGCTGAAGCACTTCTATGGTCTTTTTATATTCTCCTAATTGAACATAACTAAGTGCAAGATTATAAGCATTTGCTTCAAGATGATCAGGGAAACGATTGATATGAGTTTCTAAAATTGCAGCTGCTTCAGAGTATTTTTCTTGTTGATACAGATTTCCAAAATACTCCCTCATATCATGATAATTTGAGAATTGCCTTGTTTTATCCTGACTCTGACTAAAAGCCAAACTAATTCCAATGATTAAATAGAACAATAATGTTGCTCGTCTCATCTTTCTCTCCTATTTAAAATATGTGATAACTTTTATTTATTGCTTAATTCCATTGATATACTTATTAATGACATTGATAGCAGTATCATAAGTTACAACAACATACTGCTATAGGTCGAGAGTTGTTGAATTATCTGAAGAAATAGTTTTGCTCATTGAGCTAGCATTAACTAAATCTTATACCAGGAAGTTATTGGTTGTTTCGTAAACTATAAATTTACAATTACATCATTATTATAAGTAAAAAGCTAAAAAAAGATACATATAATTTGTGAATTTCAATATAAACTTGTGAATTTCAATACAAACATAATTAGAATTTAAAAATACAGATGTTTAGGTTAGGAGGATGATTTTATCTAAAAGGAAATCAATTAGTTTTGAAGAAACAGAGGAGGAAAAAATATCTACTCTTCTATTTACTAAATATCTTATGGAGTTCTTTATATTTTTGACGACTCAAAGGGAGGCTTTGCCTACTTTTCATTATAACATGATAGGTTCCTCCTGTGTGATGTCCGTATGATTTTATTTCTTTTATATCTACTAAATAGGATCGATGGATTCTTATAAAGCGGGAAGGAAGGATTTGTTCCAAACGGTCCATGGTTTTATTCAATATTTCGGTTTTACCATTTTTAAAATGTACCTGAACATAAATGTCTGCAGCTTTAAAAAATTCAATATGATCGATGCTAATGATATCATTTTTACCATATCTATAAATTGACAAATATTTTGTATTTAATTCCTTTCGCTTAATTCTATCAAAATAACGATCAAAAGCTAATTTTAAACGATCTTCATTAAAAGGTTTAGGAATAAAATCTAAGACACCGTATTTAAAAGCCTCAACAGCTTGGTCCGTGTATGCTGAAATAATAATCGTATGAAAAGAACCAGATACAGCTAATTTTAAAAGTTCATAACCATTTTCACCGTTAAGATTCAAATCTAAAAGACATATATCTATTTGATTCTCAAACAAAAATTTTGAGGCATTATCAAGGGTATAGTACAAATAAACGGATTGAATATTATTTTTTAAAATATTATAGCATAATTTTTCTATATATTTTGCTATTGGTTTTTCATCTTCAACTATGAGAATTTTCATGGTTACCTCAATTTTCTATATAAATATCTGTCACCCATTCATCTTCAATTAAACCATAAGTTAATTTCCACCTGTTTGGATAACTCTCATTAAGTCGAGCTTTAATATATTTTAATCCCATGCCTTCATTTATTTTATTTTCCAATGCATAAGATATTTTTTTTAATAATGATCCACCATTTATTAAACTATAATGAATGTGATTCACATTTTTTTCACAAGTTAAGGTGAAAAGTCCATTTTCTCCAGTCTGATAAGCATGAGTCAAACCATTCTCAATCAGGGTATGAAAAATCATAGGTGGTACATATTCATCTTCGCATAAATTATGTGTTTCTAACTTATACTTAGCATCCATTCTGTAACACATTAAATCTAAGTGTGTTTTACACAATTTTATTTCTTCATAAATGGGTATTTTCTTTTTAGATGAAATATCATCAATCATACGAAATTCATCTGCTAAAGCTTGAATAAGTTTCATCGATTTCTTAGGATTCATTTCTATCCAAGAAATAATCGATAAGAGCGTGTTCATTAAAAAATGCGGTCTAATATTCTTTTTTAGCAATTCTGTTTCTAGCCTTGCCGATCTAATTTTCGATATTTCATATAATTTATTTTGAGTTCGAATTTGTCTGCTGATTGTAAATATTATACTAAAAATTAAAATAATATAT
>CAYUAG010000002.1:7957-75195 GCA_964442615.1 uncultured bacterium | reverse complement strand
CTAGTGGTCTAGGACGCCGGCCTCTCACGCCGGTAGCACGGGTTCGACTCCCGTATGCGCTACTAGAAAAAATAAATGATGACAGAGTTGAAATAATCAATTTTTTTAGTAATTTAAGCATTATAAATATTGAACTTACATACTGAAAATTAGTGAAGCATAGAATTTTTCAACAAGGTCATCACTATTTTTTGAAGGATTCTGAGTAATATCCTGCTTATGATTTTTTACGCCCGTGGCTCAACTGGATAGAGCATCTGACTACGGATCAGAAGGTTGGGGGTTCGAATCCCTTCGGGCGTACTGATTTGATTCTCAAAAATAATATTTTTGTATAGAATCCCTCGTTAATCTGTAAGATATTATTACTTATGGTACAGGATTAAGGAAGATGACTAAAAATTCTGAAATTAAATGATAATTATAGATATATATTTTTAGCAATGCGTTATTTCTTAAAGAGATTCCGGATCAAAGTCCGGAATGACGTGGCCAGGGATGGGACTTTTTAGTCATCCCCTTTTTTATTGTGATATTATTTTTGAAAATCAAATCTAGAACTGAAAAAATCACCATATGATCGGTTACCTTTTTTGCTTTTAAATATATTTTATCTGTTTAATAAAAAAATGTAATTTGTTGCTGTTAACTGTTTGGATTTTATTTAAAATTTGCTATCTTTTGTAGGTGCAAACATGACTAAGTAAATAGAGGATTGAATACAGATATTCAATGGATCAGCACCTACAATTTATGGAAGCTGCATTAGCTGAAGCTAAGAAAGCTCTTACTCTCAATGAAGTTCCAGTTGGTGCTGTAATTTCATATGAAGGCCAGATTATTGGTAAAGGGTATAATCAAGTCGAGAATCTAAACGATCCTACAGCTCATGCAGAAATGATAGCAATATCAGCCGCTGCTAATTATCTACAGTCCTGGAGGTTGGAAAATTGTTCTATCTATGTTACTTTAGAACCCTGTTCAATGTGTGCAGGTGCTATTGTGCTTTCCCGGATAAAATGGTTATATTATGGTACCGATGATCCTAAGGCAGGTTCCTGTGGTTCATTGAGAAATATTGTTCAGGATAAAAGATTAAATCATCAGCTGAGATTAAAGTCCGGTTTATTGGCAAATGAGGCAGAAGATCTTTTAAAAATATTTTTCAGGAATTTAAGAAAGCGGAAAAACAGTGATTAAATATTGATGGAGAGGTGCGAGAGTGGTTGAATCGGGCGGTCTCGAAAACCGTTGTCTTGGGTATCAAGACCGTGGGTTCGAATCCCACCCTCTCCGCTGAATATTTAATCTTTTTTCAAGGTGACTATTTTTCTAAGAGCGGGTGCAGTGGAAAGTTTAAAGGAGAGGTGACCGAGCGGTTGAAGGTGCACGCTTGGAAAGCGTGTGTAGTGAATGCTACCGTGGGTTCGAATCCCACCCTCTCCGCTGAGTGTAGGGGCAGTAGCTCAATTGGGAGAGCAGTACGTTCGCAACGTACAGGTCGGCGGTTCAAACCCGCTCTGCTCCACAGAACAGGCTGTGCTAGATGAGGAATTAGCGGTGCCTTGTAACCTGCAATCCGCTATAGCAGGATTTAATTCCCGGACGAGATGTGTGCTGGCTGGAGGATATTTTGGTAAGTAATGTTGATAGTTCGAGTTCTACGCAATGGTCGATTGTTGAATCCCGTCAGGACCGGAAGGTAGCAGCGGTAAACAATTTAACATGTGCCGTAGTTTTACTTGGCTGGAGTTGGCTGCTAAAATTGAATTCAATTTAGCAGTATCGAGAAAGGGTGCACAGCCTTTATAAATTTTTTAATAGGTATTGAATAATGAGTTATTTAGTTTTAGCAAGAAAATGGCGTCCTCTTGTTTGGGAAGATATGCTTGGTCAGGAGCATGTTACTTCTACCTTGAAAAATGCAATTAAAAATGAGCGTCTTGCTCATGCTTATCTTTTTACAGGTCCGAGAGGTGTGGGAAAAACAACTGCTGCAAGAATACTGGCAAAATCATTAAATTGTCAGAAAGGTATTTCTACTGCTCCCTGTAATCAGTGCAGTTCTTGTAAGGAGATATCTGAGGGAATAAATATCGATGTCTATGAGATAGACGGGGCTTCGAATAGAGGAATAAATGAAATCAGAAGTCTCAGGGAGAATATCAAGTATACTCCCTCTGGTGGAAGATATAAAATATATATTATAGATGAAGTGCATATGTTAACTAAAGAGGCTTTTAATGCACTTTTAAAAACATTAGAAGAGCCACCCGAACATGTTGTTTTTATTTTTGCAACCACGGAGCCTCATAAAGTACCTGCAACAATCATATCCAGATGTCAGAGATTTGATTTTCGTAGAATAAGTACAAAAGAAATAATTAAAAGTCTTCAGAATATTTGTGAAGCCGAAAAAATTGAAATTGACGATGAGGCTATTCAATTAATTTCCCTGAAGGCCGATGGAAGTTTAAGAGATAGTCAATCTATTCTCGATCAGATGATTTCTTATACTGAAGGAACTATTAGGGGTGAAGATATTATTAAAGCATTAGGATTAATTGAGCAAGAAGTTTTTTTTCAGATTACTGATATAGTGCATAAAAAGGATGTAAAAAAAGGAGTAAAATTAGTTGAGGATATTGTTTCAAGGGGGTATGATATTGAAGAGTTTTTAGGTGGTTTGGAAGATCATTTAAGAAATTTACTGTTTGTAGTTACTACCCAAAATACTGAAATTTTGCAGACTTCCGAAACCTATAAAAAACGATATCTTACTCAAATAGATAAATTTGAAGAAGGTGATATTTTAAGACTCATAAAAATTGTTTCTGATGCTAAAGCCAGGCTCTGGAGAAATGTACAACCGCGATTTCAACTTGAGCTGGCAGTTATAAAAATGATAAAAATGGATAAAACTGTTACTATTGAGGATTTAATTAAGCAGATAAAAAGTACTGTAGTAAAAATACCATTAGAAAAGGATATGAATGAAGATGTATCTGAGGAAATAAAGGAGAGACAAACTCAGGAAGAAGATTTTGATAAAGAGAAGGTAGAAAATCGAAAAAATAATCCAAGTGATCAGGGAGAAAAAAAAAATCCACTAACACTTGAGCACATCAGATCAAAATGGCCGGAATTTATTTCGCAGATTAAACATAAAAAAATAACAATAGGTTCCTTTTTAGCAGAGGGATTTTTAAATGATTTAAAGGAAAAAAATATTGAAGTTGTTTTTGGATTAGATAATAGTTTTCATATAGATGCTATAAACAGGTCAAACAATATTGTATCAGAGGTTTTAAAAGAGGTTTTTAAGAAAGAATTATATATAAAATGCATAAAAAAAGATTTACCAAAGTCCAAAAGAAAGAATTTGATGAGTAATGATAAGGAGAAATTGTTAAAAAAAATATTGGATGATGATAAATCTTTGAGAAATTTTGTAGATGATATAGATGCAAAAATTATTAGCTAATAAATTTTGATTATTAGGGAGAATATAAAAATGGGTAAAACTAATTTTGCAGGTCAGTTTGGCATGATACAGAAAATCCAGAAAGAGATGGAAGAGGTACAGAAAAAACTTGAGGAAATGACAGTTGAAGGTTCAGCGGGTGGGGGAATGGTTACTGTAAAGGTGAATGGAAAACAAAAGATTCTTTCTGTTACTTTGGATAAGGAAGTTGTGGATCCTGAGGATTGTGAAATGCTCGAAGATTTAATTATGGCTGCAGTAAATCAGGGATTGGATAAATCGAGAGAAATGGCCCAGGAAGAGATGAAAAAGATAGCAGGTGGAATGCTTGGAAATTTACCTGGTGGTTTGAAGATTCCAGGATTGATATAATTTAATAAATAGACAATAAAAAAATTAGGGTAGGTGTTGAATTGAAATATAGCTCAAAAATATTAGAGCAAGTAATTAAAACATTTTCGAAATTACCTGGAATAGGTGAAAAATCAGCTCAGAGGATAGCGCTTTATTTGTTACGAGAAGATAGACAATGTGGTGAAAATCTTGTTCAATCTGTTTTAGATTTATATCAAAATATTGGCTACTGTTCAGTATGTTTTAATCTTACCGAAAATGAAATTTGTGAGATCTGCAGTAATCCAAAAAGAGACCATTCGACCATTTGTGTAGTGGATGAGCATAAAGACCTTTTGGCAATAGAAAGGACTGGTCAATTTAATGGTGTTTATCATGTTTTAGGTGGTGTTTTATCTCCTTTAGATGGTGTGGAAGAGAAGGATTTGAAAATAGAAGAGTTGATTAATCGAATAAATTCTGAAGTGGAAGAAATAATTTTTGCTATTAATCCCACACTTGAAGGTGAAATGACAAGTTCACGGCTTTTTACTCTTCTTAAGAAGAAAAATGTAAAGATTACACGCATAGCAAGAGGAATACCTTTTGGTGCTTCATTAGAATTTAATGACAATATAACCATAACCAAGGCGCTAGAGGATAGAGTTTTATTTATAAAAGATAAATAATATTATTAAAAAAATTTATTAAATATGGGTTTACCAAATCAATTATCAATACTCAGAATAATTTTAACACCGATATTTGTGATTTTACTTCTTAGTGATAATTTAATTGCATGGTATTTTTCCCTGGGAGTATTTACAATTGCCGTTTTAACTGACTGGTATGATGGATATATTGCTAGAAAGTATGATAATATTTCAAAATTAGGCAAATTTTTGGATCCTCTTGCTGATAAAGTCCTTATTATAACTAGTCTTATTATGTTTAATAGACTCGGTTATATACCCAACTGGATTATTTTGGTGATTATATTAAGAGATTTAGTAATTACATCTTTGAGAATATATGTAATCAATAGTAATAATCCGGTTCGAACAAATTTTTTTGGGAAAATAAAAACTTTTGGCCAGTTAATAGTACTATTTTATATATTTTTATATCATATTTTCATTCATAGTAGAGAAGTTAATGTTGATGATAACATCCTAAGCATATTGTTAACTAATAAGGTTATTATAGTTTTGTTATATGGTATTACGATTATTACTGTAATTTCAGGAGTAGTTTATTTAGTTAATAATAGATATCATTTAAAAAAATTGGCAGTAGATATCTATCGAATATTTTTACCTTCAGAATTTTGAAAGGTTTTATGAGAATTCTATCGCGATTATTAGCAACAGGTTTTTATAGTGGATATTTTCCAATTGCTCCGGGAACAGTGGGAAGTGCTATAGGTTTATCATTATTATTATTATTTCCAGCCTTGCATGGATTGTCTCTTTTGTTGTTTTCAATAATATTTTTTTTTATCGGTGTTTGGGCCGCTACTATTGTTGAAAAGACAGATGGAAAAGATGCTTCGATTATTAATATTGATGAAATAGTTGGGATGTGGCTATCGGTTATTTTTTTACCAAGCTGGTTGCCTTGGTACTGGTTGATTATAGCTTTTTTTATTTTTCGAATTTTTGATATTATTAAACCTCCACCTGTTAATAAATCACAGAAAATTCCAAAGGGGTGGGGAGTGATGATAGATGATGTCTTAGCTGGATTATATACAAATCTTTTTATGCGGATTTTGATTTATATATTTTGTTAAGGATTTTTAATGAAAATAGAGCTTATCTCCATTGGTGAGGAACTGCTTTCTGGCTTTATTGTAAATAGAAATGCAGTTTATATCGGTAAGGTACTGGATGAGGCAAATTTATCAGTTAAGTATATCACAACTGTGGGTGATGATGTAGAAGATATTGTTGCTGTTTTAAAAATTGCAGGTAATAGGGCTTCAGTAATCATTTCCACAGGAGGACTTGGTCCAACCTCAGATGATATAACCATGAAGGCAGCGGCAAAGTATTTTAATAGAAGGTTGGTTTTCTATGATGAGGTAATGGAATCTATCAGAGAGAAATTTAGAAAGATGGGCAAAGTTATGACCCCGGAAAATCAGAAACAGGCAGAATTACCAGAAGGAGCTGAAATTATTGAAAATAGTATAGGTTCAGCACCAGGAATAAAATTTAAGCATAAAGAGGCTATTTTCTTTTTTCTTCCAGGAGTGCCTTCTGAGATGCAGAAGATGATTCAAGATGAAGTACTCCCTTATTTAGAAAAAATTTATCCTTATAAAGTTAGTAATCAAAAAATCATTAGGACTACAGGAATATCTGAATCCGAAATATCATCTCATATAGAAGGATTGATTGAGCAATTTTCAGAAATAAAAATTGGCTATCTTCCTCAGGTGAGCGGAGTACAGATTAAATTAAAGGTTAATAAAACTAGTGAAGAGAGAGCAGAAAAGATTTTACACAATGCTGAAAACAGACTCAAAGATAAGTTGGGAAGATATATATATGGTACTGGAAATGAAACAATTGAAGAGATTGTTGCTCAATTATTATGTGATAAAAAAATGACAGTTTCAGTTGCCGAGTCTTGTACAGGTGGACTTATTTCTCATAAATTGACTAATATTTCAGGGAGTTCTGCTTATTATAAAAGAGGATTTATAACTTATACCAATAAATCCAAGATTGAACTTTTAGGTATACCAGAAAAAATATTAAAACAATATGGGGCAGTCAGTGCAGAAACTGCTGCCGAGATGGCAAACAATGTAAGAAAACTTAGCAGAACCGATATTGGCTTATCAGCAACAGGGATTGCTGGACCTGGTGGTGGTACTCCCCAGAAACCTGTAGGTCTGGTTTATCTCAGCTGTTCTCTAAGGGATTACACCCTTACTGAGAAATACTATTTTTTTAGGGACAGGATATGGAATAAAGAGAGAACAGCAGTAACTGGGCTTGATTTACTCAGGAGAGTTCTGTTGGATAAAACATAAGTTTGGAATAACAATTCACAAGGTATATAAAAATAAAGAATCAAATAAGATGAATTCGATCTCCTGGTTTAGGTATGCTTGATATAAAAATTGTAAAGGATATTTATCCAACCGGGAGGACAAGCGACAATCATTGTGCATAATAATCCTGTTACTCAATTAGAGATAGAATAAACAGAAATTTTTAAAATATGAAAAGAAATTATGCTAAGGATAGAGTAAATAAGATGAAGAAAATCTAATAAAAAATCGAAGCTTATTCATTAATTTAGAGTTTAAAAAAATTGAATATAATTATGGAGTAGACTTGATTTTGTGGATATGATATTTTATAATAATAGTAGTTAATGAGGGAATAATGATTCGAACCTTTATAGCCATATCTGTTCCAGAAGAGGTTAAGAAAAGAATCTCAGACTTACAAAGTAATTTGAAAAGATATGGAGCATATATAAAATGGATTAGTAGCGATAGTATGCATATAACTCTTAAATTTCTTGGTGATGTGGAGGAGTCTGGCATAGACACAATTGCTGAAGCGGTTAGAGAAGCATCAAGTTCTCAACAGCCATTTACTATTTCTGTTTCTAGTACGGGCATATTTCCAAATATTAGAAGACCGAGAGTATTTTGGGTTGGAGTAGAAAAGGGGAAGGAGATACTAATATCTTTGGCAGCAAAAATTGAAAAAGCATGTTCAGAATTGGGTTTTGATCCAGAGAAACGTAGTTTTTCAGCTCATCTGACCTTAGGTCGGGTAAAATCCTTAAAAAATATTGATGATACTCTCAGTGCCATGAATTCTACTGGCTTTCAGGGAGGCTCATTTAGAGTAGAGGAAATAATAGTAATGAAAAGTGAACTAAATCCTAGAGGGGCGAAATATACCCCTTTACATAAAATAAAATTGGAAGGATAAGGAATGATAAAAGACAATCAGAATGAACGAAAAAAAGCCTTGGAATTAGCAATCAGTCAGATTGATCGTCAATTTGGAAAAGGTTCTGTAATGCGATTGGGGAAAAAAGAGGGAGTCATGGATGTTCCCTCAATCTCTACAGGATCTCTCTCACTTGATTTTGCCTTAGGTGTGGGAGGTGTTCCCAGAGGTCGGGTGATTGAAATATTCGGACCTGAATCTTCAGGAAAAACCACTCTTGCTCTTCATATCATAGCTGAAGCTCAGAAAGTTGAGGGGATTGCTGCTTTTATTGATGCTGAGCATGCTTTGGATGCAAAATATGCAAAAGAACTGGGAGTTAATACGGATGATCTGTTGATTTCTCAACCTGATACAGGTGAGCAGGCTCTGGAGATAACTGAAACCCTGGTAAGAAGTGGGGCTATAGATATTATTGTTATTGATTCAGTAGCTGCTTTGGTACCAAGAGCAGAAATTGAAGGAGAGATGGGAGATGCCCAGATGGGAGTACAAGCTCGTTTAATGTCTCAGGCTTTAAGAAAACTCACTGGCACTATCAGTAAATCAAAAACTTGTGTGGTATTTATCAATCAAATCAGACAGAAGATTGGAGTACTGTTTGGAAATCCGGAAACAACACCAGGTGGAAGGGCATTAAAATTTTATAGTACTATACGCTTGGATATCAGAAGGATTGGGGCCATAAAAGATGGAAAAGAAATAATTGGTAATAGAACCAAGGTCAAGGTGGTTAAAAATAAAATAGCCCCTCCTTTTAAAGTGGCAGAATTTGATATTATGTATGGCAAAGGGATCTCTTATACTGGTGATCTTATTGATCTGGGTGTACAATATGAGATAATTGAAAAGAGTGGTACCTGGTACTCGTTTGAAGATGAACGACTGGGGCAGGGACGTGAGAGTGTAAAACAGTTGCTTGATACTCCAGAGAATAAAGATATTCTTGATAAGATTGTAAAGAAAGTCAAGGAAAACTTGGGATTTGATAAAACTTCAGAAAAAGAAAAGTCTGAAAATATTGAGAAAACAGACAGTTCAGAAGATAGAAGTGAGAAGATAGCTTAGGCATTGGAAGGAGGGAGCTAACTTCTGACTTCTAAAGGCTGCATTTACATGAAAGAAGTTATTCATCAAATTACCAGTATCAAACCTCAAAAGAAAAAGAGAAGAGTAAACATTTTTCTTGATGGTAATTTTGCTTTTGGACTTGAGGAAGAGGTAGCCTTTGAACATCAACTTTGCGAAGGTGAAAGAATATCAGAAAGACAGATTGAGAAGGTTCTCTATGATGAGAATATAAAGAGAGCGAAAAAAAAAGTACTGGATTATCTGCATTACCGGGCCAGAAGCATAAAAGAGATTAATGATAAGCTGAGAGAGAAAAAATTCTCTCAGGAAATTATTGATAAGGTGGTTGAAGATTTTAAAAGAGTGGGATTATTGGATGATGAGAAGTTTGCGGCTGCTTTTGTTCGTTCCAGAATGGTGAAGAAAAAAGTAAGTAAACGTTTTCTGCTCATGGAGTTAAAAGATAAGGGAATTAAGGAAGAGAAGGTTTATAAAATAATTGATGAAAATTATGGAGAAAAAAGCGAATATGAGGTTGCCTATCACCTGTACCGTAAAAAGCTAGGTGTAGGAAATCTTTCCGATATCACTACAAAAAAGAGATTGACAGATTTTTTACAAAGACGTGGATTCGATTGGGATGTTATTTCGGAAGTAATTCAACAGGAGGAAGAAAAGGAGTATTAAAGTGTTTATCTAATGTTAATAACTCATAACCAATAAATACAAAGTTTTTAGATGATAGGAGTCAGAGAATAGGATTTAACTTTTCGGACGACACCTAATATCTAAGCTTTGACTTCTCAATATTGACATTAGAGATTATTTTAGAACAGACTTATGAATTATCTTTAATATAACAAGAAATTGGAACAGATAGATTATATGAAAGCATCAGAAATAAGAAATACATTTTTGGATTTTTTCCAGAAAAAAGGACATACAATAGTCCGCAGTGCACCTGTAGTACCGCAGGATGATCCTAGCTTACTGTTTACAAATGCTGGTATGAATCAATTTAAGGATGTTTTTCTGGGCACAGGATCAAGATCATACTCCAGAGCAGTAGATTCACAGAAGTGTATCAGAGTTAGCGGTAAACACAATGATCTGGAGGAGGTAGGCAGAGATACCAACCACCATACTTTTTTTGAAATGTTAGGGAACTGGTCATTTGGAGATTACTATAAAAAAGAGGCTATAGAATGGGCCTGGGAGCTGATAACAGAGGTGTGGAAACTTCCCAAAGATAAACTGTGGGCTACAGTATTTCGGGAAGATAATGATGCGGAAGCACTCTGGAAAAAAGTAACTGATATCAAACCTGCACATGTCCTTCGTTTTGATGAAAAAAATAATTTCTGGGAAATGGGGGAAGTAGGACCCTGCGGACCCTGTTCAGAGATTCATATTGATCTGGGTGAAAAGTGCTGTGATAAAAAAAATGACCCTCATCATACCTGTAAAGTGAACGGTGGTTGTTCACGATTTATTGAACTCTGGAATCTTGTTTTTATTCAGTACAATCGGGATGAGAGTGGAAAGCTTTTTCCGCTTCCTTCCAAACATGTTGATACTGGTCTGGGATTTGAGAGAGTTGTTGCCGTACTTCAAAAGAAAAATTCAAATTATCTAACTGATCTGTTCATTCCGATTTTTAAGCATATCTCAGAAATAACTGGCACTACCTGGAAAGATGATAAGAATGTAACCAGTTTCCGGGTAATAGCTGATCATATCCGGAGTTTAACCTTTGCTATAACCGATGGTGCCATACCTTCTAATGAAAGCAGAGGATATGTGTTGCGACGCATTTTACGTAGAGCTGCTCGCTATGGCCGGAACCTCGGTATGCATGAACCTTTTATTTACCGCTTGGTTTCTTCGGTGGTGGATGTCATGGGGAACGCCTATCCTGAGATCTCAGAAAGAGCACAGCATACGACACTTGTGATTAAGGCCGAAGAGGAGCGGTTCAATGAAGTATTGGATCGTGGAATTGAGATATTTGAACAAGTTGCACATGATACTCAAGCTGCTGGAGAGAGAAAAATTTCTGGAAAACATGCTTTTCGTCTTTATGACACCTATGGTTTTCCTATAGATCTTACCCAATTGATGGCCCGTGAGAAGGGTCTGGGTGTGGATAAAAAAGAGTTCGATAAGGAACTAGAAAAGCAGAGGAAAAGAGCTAAGAAAGCAGGCAAATTTACTTCATTGGATCAAGGTGATTGGGTAGATACAACTGAAGGATCAAACTCTGAATTTATTCAATTTTATCCGGGAAATCAGGAGTATAAAGCTGAAATTCGCAAAATTCAAATGAATGAAGATGGCATTACTGTTGTTCTAGATAGAACACCGTTTTATGCAGAAGCAGGGGGACAGGTTGGAGATAAAGGAGAAATTATCGGGAAGGATTTCAAAATCCGGGTTTATGATACACAGAGCTCCGGTGATATGATTCTCCATAAAGGAGAATTTATTGAAGGAAATAAAATCACCCATCCAAAAGTAAAAATTCGAGTACAATCAGAGGAAAGACGATCAACAGCCTGTAACCATACCGCAACTCATCTCCTTCATAAAGCCTTGAAAGAAGTACTTGGCGATCATGTTAATCAGGCTGGGTCTCTGGTGGAGCCGAATCGTCTTCGGTTTGATTTCACTCATTTCGAAGCTGTTACACCGGAGCAATTGGATGAAGTTGAGCGGAGGGTGAATTTACAAGTGCGAGAGGATTTGGCAGTCGAAAAGTTCGAGACATCATTTGACGATGCCAAGAAGCGAGGTGCAACCGCACTTTTTGGAGAAAAATATGGAGAAACGGTCCGGGTAGTGAAAATAAAGAATTATTCTATGGAGTTATGCGGTGGAATCCATGTTGACCGTACTGGTGAGATCGGATATTTTCGTATCTTAAAAGAAGAGGGCATCGCAGCAGGTGTGCGTCGCATTGAGGCTGTTACCGGACAGGAAGCCGACCGATATTTGAGAAAAGAAAAAAAGATCCTTGCTGAAATTTCAGAAATTTTTAATGTACCAGTTTGGGAGACCAGTTCCCGGATAAAATCCTTAATAGAGGACAAGAAAAGATTAGGGAAAAAAGTAAAAGCTCTGCAGAGGCACTCTTCTTTTTCAGAGGTATCTGATATGATTAAGGATTCCGAGATTATTCAGGGATTTAAGGTGGTTTCCTCAAAAGTTGAGGTTGATAGTATTAATGAACTTAGAAGTTTAGGTGACAGACTGCGGGACAGTCTAGGTTCAGGAGTAGGAGTTTTAGGAACTGTGATGGATAATAAGGTGAACTTTATTTGTGTGGTTACTGATGATCTTATAAAAGACGGAGGACTTAAAGCTGGAAGTATTGTAAGGGAGGTGGCTGCAATTACAGGAGGTAAAGGAGGAGGAAAACCTCATCAGGCCCTTGCAGGGGGCAAAGATACCGGTAAACTGCAAGAAGCTCTTGATAAAGTGGTTGAGGTAGTTAAAAAATTAAATACATAACTTTCTGTCAATATACAAAATTTAAATAATTTTGTTTGAGTCAATTTAAAAAACCATTAATTATACGAGTTTTATTAGTTTTATGATAATTGATAAATTTGTAAAAAAGATTATATTAATATTGCCTACAGTGTTATCAAGCAGACTGTGTAGATTGATATACCGGAATTATTAGTAGTTAAGGGAGGTTTATTGAATGGGTATTGCTAAAGTAGTAAAAAAATATAATATAAATGAACAACCAAATGATACTTCTTTTTGGCAATCAAGGTCCTATGCGGAAAGACTTAATGCATTAGAAGAAATCAGAAGAGAATATAATCAATGGAAATACGGTGCTGAGCAAAGATTTCAAAGAGTTTATAGAATTATTAAACGAAAATAATGTAAAGTATCTTGTAGTTGGGGGGTATGCGGTTGCTTTTCATGGATATCCCCGTTATACTAAAGATATAGATATTTGGGTGCAACCATCATCAAGAAATTCTCAGAGTTTATTAAAAGCTCTTGATCAATTTGGTTTTGGTTCTCTTGATCTAAAAGAAGATGATTTTATTACTCCAGATCGGATAATACAGCTTGGTTATCCACCTAATCGTATAGATTTATTGACATCTTTAAAAAGTTTAGATTTTAATGAATGTTATAAAACCAGAGTAAAAGTAAAAATCCAAGAAGTTGAAATTAATTTTATAGATATTGAAAGTTTGAAAAAGAATAAACGAGCTACAGGTCGATCTCAGGATTTGGCAGATTTAGAAAAATTTTAAATGATTCTAGTTATTATAAAATGGCATATTTTATGATAGTATATGAGAAGTTACTAAAGATATCTAAGGAAAAGGGGGCAGGATACTTAGTATTACTAGATCCTGATCAGGAGAATTTAAATAAGCTTGCATCACGAGCCAAGTCTCTTGAGGACTGTGGAGTTGACGGTATACTGATAGGTGGTAGCCTTCTGATACATAATCATTTTGATGAATGTATAAAGATACTAAAACAATCACTTTCCATACCGATTATTATCTTCCCAGGAAATGGACAACAGCTCTCAAGTCATGCTGATGCTGTATTATTCCTTTCTCTTATCAGTGGTCGTAATCCTCATTATCTGATTGAGGAACAGGTAAGAAGTGCCCCGGTGGTAAAATCTTTAGGATTAGAGGCTGTTTCTACAGGATATATGCTTATTGAGTCTGGAAAGACAACCTCGGTTGAGTTTATGAGTAATACCAAACCAATTCCACGTAATAAACCGGAGATAGCTGTGGCTCATGCTCTTGCCGCAGAGTATATTGGAATGAAACTATTGTATCTGGAAGCTGGCAGTGGAGCTGCTCAGCCTGTACCGGATAAAATGATACGAGCAGTTTCAGGTTCAACTTCTATTCCAGTTATGGTTGGGGGAGGTATTAACCAACCCCACATTGCCTTGCAAAAAGTAAAGGCTGGTGCATCTTTTATTGTTACAGGTGATGTTTTGGAGAAAAGACGGGATATTTCTTTAGTACGCTCTTTTTGCAAAATGATCCATTATAACAGGTAAAAAATGATTGATATACATACCCATATTCTTCCCAATGTGGATGATGGTTCTGGATCATGGAAGGAAACCATGGCAATGATACGATATGGAGTTAAAGATGGAATCAAAGGAGCAGTTTGTACTTCCCATGTCTTTAAAATATTGAATAAGGATTTAGAAGAAAAATATATTATGAGATTTAATGAGCTTAAAAAAAAAATAAAACAGGAGAATATCAATCTGGATATTTGGCTAGGCTCTGAGATTAATGTTAATGCCAAGTTTGATATGAAATCCAGCATTGCAACCATTAATGACAATAAAAAATATATATTACTAGAACTGCCCATGAGTGATTATCCTCATCATGTTGATGATCTGTTGTTTAATCTTTCTTTAGATGGATGGATACCTGTGCTTGCTCACCCGGAGCGGAATACTATTATTATGCAGAAACCTGAGATTGTGGAAAGCCTTATTGAAAGGGGAGTTTTGATTCAGATTAACAGTGGTAGTTTAACTGGTATTTTTGGCCGAAGGGTTCGGAAAATTACCCTAGATTTCATTAAGAAGGGTTTAGTGCAGTTAGTTGCCTCTGATTGTCATAGTTATAAGAACAGACCAATGCTTCTTAGTAATGCATATGGAATTGTTCAGCATATTTGTGGTCAGGAGCGGGCTGAATTATTATTTAAAATTAATCCCCGAAAAGTTATATCTGGGGAAATTATTAATCCTGAAGCTACACGGGGAGAGATAGGTGATGAGGGATGGAGAAATTATTTTAATAAATTATTAAAGGGGTTCAAAAAAAGTGGTAGAAAAGATTGATAGAATAAAACACCATCTCCAAGCAAGTGCTGATATTAAAAGAAAACTTGCTGAATTAACTGCTCATACGATTGCAGAAGCGGCTGATTGTATTATCGATTCTTTGAAATCCGAAGGGAAAGTTCTTATTTGTGGTAACGGAGGAAGTGCAGCAGACAGTCAGCATATTGCGGCTGAATTTGTTGGCCGTTTTTGGAAAGATAGAGGTGCTCTTCCTGCTATAGCTCTTACAACTGATACATCGATTTTAACAGCAGTCAGTAATGATTATGGTTTTGAAAATGTGTTCTCACGTCAGGTTGAAGCCTTGGGTAAAAAAGGAGATGTAATGATTGGATTAAGTACAAGTGGTAATTCAGAAAATGTTAGATTAGCATTAAAAAAAGCCAAAGAGATACAGATGAATACCATTGCTTTTATTGGTAATGATATTCATTGTTCACTCTCTGAATACTCTGATATTGTCATAAGTGTTCCTTGTCCAGAAACTCCTTTTATACAGGAAGCTCATATTACTATTGGTCATATCATGTGTAATTTAGTGGAGGATTATTTTTTTAATCCAAAAGATTAAATTGCCGGGAAGAAAATAATTTTATGATTTTAAAAGGGATAATTTATAAAAAATAATGTTGAATTTTCTTAATATTAGTATTCTTTTTGGTCTTTTGGGTGTTAGCATTCCATTTCTTATACATTTATTTGCCAAGAGAAAGCAAAAAAAAATATATTTCAGTACATTACGTTTCTTAAAAATACTCCAACCCCAGCAGCTTCGTAGGATACGATTAAAACAGATTTTATTAATGATCATCAGGGGGCTGATTATTCTCTTTTTGGTTCTTGGATTTTCCCGCCCTGTTTTTAAAGAATCTTCTTTTTTAAGTAGAAGTGGAGCTGCTTCTGCAATGTCATTGGTCATTGACCGCTCTTTGAGTTTGAAACGCAGTGGTATGCTTGAAAAGCTTAAAGCAAATATCCATTCAGTTCTTGATTTAATGAAATCGAATGATAAAGCATCTTTATTACTTACCCAAGCTTTTCGAGAAATACCTTTTCGATCATTGTATAACAAAAAAACCTTAAAGGAGAAAGTAAAAAATCTTCACATATCATTTTATAAAGGAGACTTATTAGATAAAATTTCTGAATCCATACAATTTCTTAATAATCAAAAAGAACTTAATAAAGAGATTTTTATTTTTACTGATCAACAGGGATCTGAATGGAATCCTGGACAAGATAGTTCGATATTCAATTCCTGGAAGAGAAATATATTTATTTTACCCATTCAGGGAGAGAGGAAAAATATAGCTGTTACAAAAAGTGGCATTAAAAGTAGTATTTTTCAGTCTGGAGCAGTAGGAGATGTATTTGCTGAAATTGAAAATTTTTCAGATAATTTCATAGAGGATCTATTGGTCAGAATCAGTCTTGATGATAAAACTGTTGATCAGATGACTATAAATTTAAATAAAAATGAGAAACAGAGAGTTGAGTTTAATGCTGTTTATATTAATACAGGTTGGCATTATGGAAAAATAAGAGTGGAAAATGGGAGTTTTCCTTATGATAATACCTCATATTTTGTTTATCATCTACCTGAAAAAAGGGGAGTATTTCTTATTGGAAACGAGTTAAACGATATTTTACCTCTAGAATTATGCCTTAAGGCCCTGGATAAGAATAAAAATCAGTATAAGGTTAAGAATTATATTATTGGAACTGCTTGGACAGAGGAACTTGATTCAACTGATGTAATTGTTTTTTCAAATTATCCTCAATTTAGAGCAATAGAGATTGAAAGCTTGAGGAAATTTCTACAACAGGGAGGAAATCTTTTCTTTTTTATGGGGAATGATATTAATATTCAACAATTGAATCAGCAATTTTTTCAACCAATTGCAGAGATTACCTTGGGTAATGTAATCAGAAGTGCTGAGACATCAGGTTCCAGTTTAAGTATTAGAAATGTGGACTATGGACATCCGTTATTTAAGGGTATATTTGAGAGAGGGGAGAGAAATTTTAAATCTCCTCAAATATTTAAAAGTATAGAATTATTTGGCAGGGACTGTATAACCATTATTGATCTTAGAAATGATATTCCATTTATGGTGGAAAAGAGAGTATTAAATGGTAAAATTATCTGTATTTCAACTTCTTTACAGCAGAGCTGGTCAGATTTTGCTTTTAGTACTATTTTTGCTCCCTTAATGATCCGAAGTATAGGGTATCTTTCCATTGAAGAGATTGTAAAGACTGAATATAACACTGTTGGTGATAGAATATTTTTATTGGAAAATCCAGAATCAATGGAAGGAGAATTCTATGTACAAGACCCTGATGAAAGACTAATAAAAATTCTTCCTGAGATAAATAATGAAAAGATTTTATTAGAGTTAGAGAATACTCAAAAACCAGGAATATATAGATTTTTTCATAATTCAACTCAATTGGGGCTTAGGGCAATCAATATTGATCAGAGAGAATCGGATTTTGGTAAGATTTCTGAAAAAAGGATTAAAGAATTTTTTCCTAATTCAAAGGTTTATTTTATCAACAATATTGATAGATTAGAGCAAATAGTTTCAAAGTCTAGATTTGGGAGAGAGCTATGGAAAGAGATGATTTTATTAGCATTAGGACTATTGATTATTGAAATGCTCATTGCCAAGAGCAAAAAGGATAAAAATTCAGAAAAGTATTAGATTTTGAGAAAAAAAGTAAAAAATTAATAATTGTAGTACTCCTACTGTAAATAAAATCTCTGTAAATTAGTTAATTTAATCAAAACTGTAGAATATATGAAAGATAAACTTTATAAAGTTACACCTGTTGATAAAAAAGAAAGAGCAATACTGGTGGGAGTAGTTATACCTGGAATAACCAAATATCAGGAGAGCGAGAGTCTGGAAGAGTTGGCTGCTTTAGCAGAGACAGCTGGTGCTGAAGTAGTGGATGTATTCATACAAGACCGAAAGAAAATAAATACTGTAACCTTGATAGGTAAAGGACTTGTAAGCAGACTGGCTAGAATAGTAGTTGAGCAGAATGTACAGGCAGTCATTTTTGATGTAGATTTATCACCTGTTCAGATGAGAAATCTTGAGAACCAGATTAATAGAAAAATAATTGACAGAAGTGGTATTATTCTTGATATTTTTTCTTTACGGGCCAGAAGTCATGAGGCAAAAGTTCAGGTTGAGTTAGCTCAACTTGAGTATTATCTTCCCAGACTTACTCGATTATGGACACATCTTCCCAGACAGGAAGCAGCCATAGGAACCCGAGGACCCGGTGAAACTCAGCTTGAAGTTGACAGAAGAATAATAAGAAAGAGAATTACTGCTTTAAAAAATGAACTCAAAAAAGTAGAAATGCAAAGACAAATCAGACGAAAGAGGAGGAAAAGGGTAAACAAGGTAGCATTAGTTGGATATACAAATGTTGGTAAGTCGAGTTTAATGAATATCATAGCAAATGAGAATCTGTTTGTTGAGAACCGCTTATTTGCTACTCTAGATTCAACAATTCGGAGTGTTTTCGTAAGTGATGATGAAAAAATCCTTTTAATAGATACGGTAGGATTTATTAGAAAATTACCTCATCATCTTATTGCTGCTTTTCGCAGTACTCTTGAGGAAGCCAAAGAGGCAGATGTTTTAATTCATGTTGCAGATGTAAGTCATAACCAATATGATGAACAAATGGCAACAGTTAATCAACTTTTAAAGGAGTTGGATATTATTAATAAACCAACTATTATTGTTTTTAATAAAGTCGATCGTCTTGAGGATAGAAAATTCCTTTCAGAATTAAAAAATAATTTCAATAGGGTAGTTTTTACTTCTGCTATAAAGAATATTGGAATTAACAAATTGAAGAGAGAAATAAGAGATATATTCAGACAAGAACAAATAGAAAAAGAAATTGTGGTTTATGCAAATCAAACCAAGATTATTTCACAGGTTTATGAATTTTCTACTGTTATTAATAAACATTATGAAAATGGTAAGGCAGTGATAAAAATCCGGGCAACAAAGCCAGAGCTTAATCGTATACTCTCTATGCTTGATGATTATAGTAATGAAGCTAATTGTTGAAAAGGATAGGTTATGCTAAGAGTTTTAATTGTTGATGATGATACAAGAATTAGGGAGAGTTTATGCAGTTTATTGGAGGAAGAAGGCTTTTCAACAGTTGGCTGCAGTAAAGGTGAGAGGTCTCTAGAAATTGTAAGTAATGAAAAGATTGATGTAGTACTTCTTGATGTTATACTTCCGGGCATAAGTGGTATTGAGACCTTAAAGGAGCTAAAAAAAATTAATTCACAGATAAAGGTTTTAATGATTTCTGGTCAGGCGGATTTTGAAACAGCAGTTAAAGCTACAAAATTGGGAGCTTATAATTTTTTTGAAAAACCATTGAATCCGGATAGGATTCTTTTAGCATTACGTAATATAATGCATCAAATCTCAATTGAGAGAAAACTTTCTGACTTTGAAGATCATACAGTAATAGAGGATGAGATTGTTGGTAAGTCTCCTAAAATAAAAAAATTAATTATAAAAATATCCAAGACTGCTCCTTCAGATGGAAGAGTGCTTATTTACGGTGAAAATGGCACAGGCAAAGAGTTGGTTGCAAAAGCTCTGCACCAGCAAAGTAAAAGAAAAGATAGTACTTTTGTTAGTTTGAATTGTGCAGCTTTTCCTAAAGAACTTATAGAGAGTGAGTTGTTTGGATATCAGAAAGGTGCATTTACCGGTGCTGTTAAAAATAAACCGGGAAAATTTGAAATTGCTGATGGTGGCACTTTATTTCTTGATGAAATAGGAGATATGAGTCTGGATACTCAGGCAAAATTATTGAGAGTTTTGGAGGAAAATGAAGCTGTAAGATTGGGAAGCAATAAAACCTATAAATTTAATGTACGAGTACTTTCTGCTACAAATAAGAATTTAGAGGAATTGATAAGGTGTGGAGGTTTCAGAGAGGATCTGTACTATCGTTTAAATGTAATACCTATAGAAGTTCCTCCTTTGAGAGAACGAAATGATGATATTTCATTATTGGCAGATTATTTTTTAAAGCAGATTTGTGCTTCAACCAGGAAAAGAGTATTAAAATGGCAGAAAGGTGCACTCGAATTTCTTAGATTATATCATTGGCCTGGTAATGTTCGGGAATTAAAAAATTTTGTTGAGCGTCTGATTATTTTATCAGATGGAAATGAAATTACAGAAGAACAGGTTAAAGAGAATTTTCCTGTAAAAATGAATGGATTATCGAAACCAAGTTTACCAGTTGATTTTAAAGAAAAGTCCTTAAAGGATTTAATAAAAGAATTTGAAAAAAATGTTTTACTAAAAGGATTTAAACATACCAAGGGAAATGTTTCCAAACTTTCCAGAATGTTAAAAGTTGATAGAGCCAACCTTCACAGAAAATTAAAAAAATATAAGATTAAATAAATATAGAATAATTTAAAATATATCCACCAAGGGCTGAGGTGAAAACATTTCAACAGCCCTTGGCTTATTTGTGACTTTACTATTCCTTTTTCTCTTCCTGTTTCAGATACTTCTTTGGATCCTTTTCGAATTTTTCTTTGCATCCTTCACAGCAAAAATAGACTTTTTCTCCTTCATGCTCCGTAAAAATCTCATGATTGGAAGGATTACCTGAAATCGGGCAGGGAACAGATTCAAGCTTTACACCTGCTTCCTTCATCTTCTTCATATATTTTTCAGGATCTTTCTTGAAGGTATCAATGCATCCGGAGCAACAGAAATAAACTCTCTTTCCCATATAATCAGTGTAAAACTTTTTGTTTACCTTATTGCCCATGACTGGACAATTTTCCTGTGTACCTTTACCTACTTTTTTTTCCTTTTCTTCTTGACAGTCTCCACAGCAAGATTTTTCAGTTTTGTCCTGGTCAGAACTACAGCATGATTTATTTTGTGCCAGTAAGGATTGAGACAATAAGGTAAGAGCAATAAAAAATACGAAAATGAATAAAAATATTTTAGTTTTCATAATAATTCTCCTTAAGTTAAATTTGAAAAGGTATATATATTTTTTTTATGATCAGTTTGTTAGTTATCTCTACCTCCTTTCTTTTTGATTGTAGTATAAATAGAAATATTGTATTGTTTTAATATTTATCAAAATGTTGATGTTGATTGATTTTTAAGCTTTTTTTTATACATTACAATCATATCTTTCAGAGTTATATTTTTTAAGGTATCAATGATTTTATCCTCAAGTAAACACCACACATCTCTGGTAACACAGGATGAACTTTTGTTGCACAAGGTTGGCAAAATAATACAATTTACCGGTGCTATATCACCTTCTAAAACTTCTAAAATATCTTTTAAATTTATTTTATCCGGTTCTGTGGTCAATTGATAACCACCATGAGGTCCTCTTACCGATATAATTAATTTTGCTGATTTCAGTAAAGGTACAATATGTTCAAGATATTTTAAAGTGAGATTCTCTGCTTCTGCAATATCCTTTAATAATACAGGACCTTTACCAAATTTTAAAGCCAGTTGAAACATTAACCGGGTTCCATATCTCCCTTTGGTTGATAATTGCCACATGGTATCCTCTTTTTTTAGTTAATTATATTTCTACTATTTTCCCACGGTGCAAACAGGGCACTCCTCAACGATTGGATACCCCTTTTCGATCCATTTGATTATTCCCTTGGCAAGATTATACACTATTTCAAAATCCAGTTTTTTCATTTTATCTAAGGTGTTACCACTTCGATTGCCGCTTCTACAATAAATTAAATATGTCTTGCTTTTATCAAGGCTTTTTAATGTTTGGGAAAAATCATGGGAATAATAATCAATATTGATTGCATTCAGAATATATCCTTGATTATACTCGGATTCAGTTCTCAGATCAATGATAGTAAAGTCAGGATTATCTTTATTCTCCTCAATAAGTCGGTAGGCTTCCTCGACTGAAATGTTTTTTAAAACCTGGGTATCGTTTTTTTCTGGATCTACTATGCAACTACTGGTAATAATAAGTAATAATAATAACCAGGATAGGATTTTTGCTGTTTTTATAGGGATCATAATATACCTCACTTTTTTTATTCTTTTTATTTTTAACTGTATTCCAGCATTAATTTAAGTGCCTTATTTGCCGCCTGTATTATCTCATTTGAAAGATTTATTTCATACTGGTTTTTTTTCAAAGAATTATAAACGCTTTTTAGGGTGGTTTTTTTCATGTTTTGACAGATTTTTGGAGTTCTGGCAGCAAAAAGTTTTTTATCTGGATTTTCTCTTGTCAATCTATTTATCAGTCCCGCTTCAGTACCGATAATAATACGTTTTGCATCTGATGTTCTGGCAAATGTAACCATATCCCTGGTTGATCCCACTTTATCCGCTAGGTCAATGACCTCCTTCCTGCATTCTGGATGAACTATGAGGGGAGCACCTGGTATATTATTTTTAGCTAACTTAACTTCTTCCGGTGTAATTCTGGAATGTAGGTAACAATAACCGTCCCAGATTATCATCTCTTTATCAACAAAGCGTTGAACCCAGTGACCAAGATTTTTGTCTGGAGTAAAAATAATTTTATCAGCATCAATATTTTTCACTACTTTTACTGCATTGGAGGAGGTACAGCAGACATCACTAACTGCTTTTACCTCGGCATTTGTATTCACATAGGATACAACTTTTGCCTCCGGATGTTTGTTTTTTAATTCAATGATGTCCCTTCCTGTGACCATATTTGCCATGGGACAGCCTGCATGGATTTCCGGAAGCAGTATTTTTTTTAAGGGAGATAATATTTTTGCAGTTTCAGCCATAAATTTTACTCCACAAAAAACAATGGTATCGGCCTTAATCTTTGCTGCTTGTTGAGCAAGACCTAAAGAATCACCCAGATAGTCTACTATCTCTTGAATTTCAGGCCTTTGATAGTTGTGGACCAACATGATAGCTCTTTTTTCTTCTTTTAATTTTTTAATTTTGTTTTGTAATTTTATTTTTACATCAGGCTTTTTCAGTATATTCATTGAATTTTACTTTTATGTTTTTTATATCCCACATTGGTTCAATCTTTTCTTTTTTCTCTTCTCTAATATTATTTGCAAATTGATGATCAGGGGATAAATCAATATTTATACTAACTTCTCCATTGTTAAGATCAATACTTTTTACAATATTTGCTTTCACAATATCAAGGCCAGTTATAGGATTCATTACATGTTTCAGCCGTTTTTTTATACTTTCAACTGTTGTTGGTTCCTGTTCTTTTATTAATCCATTCCGTTCTTCATAATCTTTAATGACAGCCCTTAGCCCGTCTACAGCTAAAACAGAACAATGAACTTTTATAGGAGGAAGTCCACCTAAAGCTTTAGAAGCCTGTTTCCAGGTGATTTTTTTTGCTTCCTCAATAGTTTTTCCTTTAGCCAGTTCTGTTATTATTGATCCGGTGGCAATATTTGAGGCACATCCATAGGATTTAAACTTTATATCTTCAATTTTTTTATTTTTGTCATTAACCTTTATTTGAACTGATACCATATCTCCACAGGCAGGACTGCCTTCCATAGCTATACCATCAGGATTATCTATTTCACCCACATTTTGGGGATTTTTAAAATGTTTCAATACTTTTTCACTATAAGGAAAGTCCATAACATATCTCCTTTTTATTCTTAACTTAGAGGACTAATCTCTCTCAGTTTTTTTACTACCTCTTTTATTTCTTCTACAACCCTATTGACATCATCCATAGTATTATAACGACTGAAAGAAAATCTTACTGATCCATGTGCCCTTTCATGATCTCCACCAATACCCATAATTACATGGCTTGCTTCCAGAGAATTGCTAAAACAGGCAGAACCAGTTGAGATAGCAAAACCCCTCATATCCATATGCAAAGTTATGGATTCTCCTTCAACCAAGTGAAAAGTTAGGTTGGCATTCTGAGGTAGTCGTTTTGTACGATGACCATTAAGCGTTGTCTCTGGAATTTCGGAGAGAACTTTATCTATTAGATGATCACGCAATTTTATTATTTTTTTATTTTCTTCCGGTGTGACCAACTCTGCTGCTTTTGCAAAACCAACTGCACCGGGTATGTTTTCTATTCCGGCCCTTTTATTAAATTCCTGATAACCGCCATCAATCCATTTGATTATTGGAGATTCTTTTCGGATAAATAATCCACCAACACCTTTAGGTCCATGGATTGTATGAGACGATATGGTCAGGAGATCAATATTATATTTATTTATATTTATAGGCAGACGGGTAAAGGTATGAGTAGCATCAGTATGAAAAAGAACTCCTTTGGATTTGCAAATTTTCCCGATTTTTTCAATATCTTGTACAGTTCCGATTTCCTGATTAGCGTGCTGAATGGAAACCAATAATGTATTATTTTTTATTTCATTTTCCAGCTCTTTAAAATCTATGAAACCTTTATCATCCACATTCAAATAGGTAACTTTAAAACCATCTTTCTCCAGGCTTTTTATACTATTAAGAACTGGAAAATCTTCTATTTTTGTAGTAATTAGGTGATTTTTATTTTTATTAAGCGGATTTCTTGCAGTGCTTTTTAAAGCAATATTACTGGATTCAGTGCCCCCTGCTGTAAAAATAAACTCTTCCGGAACTGCTGATATAATACTAGATATTTTTTTTCTTGCTTCTTGCAGAGCTTTCTGGGATTTAATACCCATTGAATATCCAAATTCTGAGGATGCAACTGCATAGGTATCAAAGAAATAAGGTTTCATAGCTTCCAGAACTTTTTCATCCATTCTTGTTGCTGAAGAATTATCCAGATAAATAGTTTTTTTATTCATACCCTACCTCATTAAATAAAAAGGTTTAATTCTGAATCACGTGCTTCTTTAATATAGGTTCCTACTGCGCAATAATCAGAAATAAGATCATCCCGGAGTTCATCTTTTCCAATACTCATAATCTCCATGGTCATATCACAAGCAAGGATTTTTCCTCCCAGTTCAACATAATTTTGAAGGAGCTCTTCCAGAGAGCGAACTCCTGATTTTTTCATCTTTCTTTTAATCAACCATTTTCCCAGACCGAAAAAATTCATTTTCGACAAAGGACCTTTATCAAGTCCATTTTTCTTTAATCTTTGCAGACCCCAGAATGTAAAAAATATGGAAACTTCCATACCCATTGCCAGAGCACCATTTCCTATAATAAGTACGCTGTAGATTTTATCTATATCACCACTGTGTAATACCAAGGTTGCTTTACCAGCCATTTTTTCCCCCTATTTTTTTATTTTGATTTTCCACCCTTTTCCTTCTTTTTGTATAGAAAGTAGTTCCAGACCCAGGGCCTCAACTGCCATGGGGATTTCTTTTTTTGAAGATGTGTGATTTCCAATAATTTCTATTATATCCCCAGAGGAGGCATTATTTATTGCCTTTCTGGTTTCAACCAGAGGAACAGGGCAGGTTTCATTCATACAGTTAACTTTTATTGTTTTCATTTTTTTACCTTTTTTTATATTTATATTCGTACTATTTATTTTGGTATTAATTTTATTTCCTATAAAAACTATAGGAAATATAGGAAATAAAAGATTACTTGTCAAGTATTTTTTTATTTTTTTATCATACCCTGGAGTTTTAGTAAAGAGCTATGTAATTTTTTACTTTTTACCTAAACATGTCAACATCAGAAGATGGTTTCTATTAGTTTGAAACCAAAATTAAGGATTGATTATTGATAACTTCCTTTTTTTTATATTTTCAGAAATCAGTTTTCTGTCTTTAATAATAAATTTCCACGTTTGGAAATTATAAATAATTCCGGTTGAAACCTGCAAATACATACTGATTTTTCTCCAAAAAAAATGATTTTTAAGATTGTTTGTTTTAAGAGTTTTTATTATATTTACTCCGCTCTTTAAAACGGGGCGTAGCGCAGTTCGGCTAGCGCGCATCGTTCGGGACGATGAGGTCGAGAGTTCAAATCTCTCCGCCCCGACAAAATTTTTTATTTTGTAAAATTACATAAGCTTAACTGAATTCTTATCTGATGGAATGCGGGTAATTTTTATATTAATATTAGTTAGAGAATAAATTATTATTATTAATTAATAAAGGAGAAAATTTATTAGTAAATCATCTATATTTAATCCTAAAGAGATATTTCGAACACTCCTATTTTTTGGTGGTTTTATATTAATAGTTTTTTATTGCTTAGTATTATTCCTACCTTGGAGGATGACGGATTCCTTACAACAAGTTAACGTGACCATAGATAGAGGTATGACACCTCATGAGATTGCCTATTTACTTAAAGATACGGGTGTTCTTCCAAATCGTCATTTTTTTATTTTAGGAGCGAAGTTACTTGGTGTTTCAAGAAAATTGCAGGCTGGTAACTATTGTTTCTCAGGAAGAATGTCAAACTATTTTGTGTTGAAAAAATTATATGAAGGTGATATCAGTACAATAAAAGTTACCATACCTGAAGGATTACCCGCAGAGAGAATAGCAAGAATACTAAAGACAACTGTTGCGGTTGATTCCTCCCGTTTTATGCAGTTAGTTTATGATCCGAAATTTTGTGATTCCCTTGGAATAGAAACCAGTTCACTTGAAGGTTATCTATATCCAAATACCTACAGATTATATGAGGGTATTTCTGCTGATAAAGTAATAACTTATCTTGTATACCATTTTAAGAATGAGTTTAATGATTCATTACATCAAAAGGCAGAAGAGATGGATTTGACTGAACATGAGGTAGTTACTCTTGCCTCTATTGTTCAGGGAGAAGCAATGGTGAAAGAAGAGAGGCCTATAATTGCAGCTCTCTACCTTAATAGACTTAAGAAAGGAATGAGACTTCAAGCAGATCCAACTATTCAGTATATTATTAATGATGGTCCCAGAAGGTTGTTGGATAAGGATCTTGAGATTGATTCTCCCTATAACACTTATATTTATAAAGGATTACCTCCAGGGCCTGTGAATAATCCTGGTATATCATCAATATGTTCAATATTATATCCTGCAAAAGTAAATTATTTATTTATGGTAGCAAATGGTGATGGGACCCATAGTTTTTCAGAATCACTCATCGAACATAACAGAGCAAAAAGGAAATTTGATCAATATCGCAGAAAGGTTAATCGGAAGAGATAACTGAGATAAGGTATTTTTGTGAAAGATTCTTCGAACATACTTGATAGTTTAAACATTGCTCAACAGGAAGCTGTAAAAACTACTAATGGAGCAGTACTGGTCCTTGCAGGAGCAGGCAGTGGTAAAACCAGGGTAATTACTCATAGAATTGCCTATCTTATTAATAATAATTATGCTTCACCCTGGGAAGTACTTGCAGTTACCTTTACTAATAAGGCTGCCGAAGAGATGCGGAGGAGAGTAATTCCTTTTTTAAAGGATGAAAATGGATTATGGATTGGAACCTTCCATTCCGTATTTGCCAAAATTCTCAGGTTTGAAGCTGAACATATCAAATTCACTCCTGATTTTGTTATTTATGATACTGATGATAAAAAGAAGCTTATAACAAATGTAATGGAGGATCTGGCTTTAGACAGAAATCAATTTTCTCCAAATGCAATATGTGGTGCTGTCAGTAAGTTGAAAAATCAGCTTATAGGTCATAGAGATTATCAAGATATGATTGAAACACCTTTTGAGCATATTGTTTCCCAGGTTTATACCGAGTATCATAAACGGAAAAAACAGAATAATGCTTTTGATTTTGATGATTTACTAACTGTTCCCATAGATTTGTTTAAAACTTATCCAGATGTTTTAAAAAAGTATCAAAAAAGATTTAAATACATTCTTGTTGATGAGTATCAGGATACAAATTATGCTCAGTATCAATTGATTTATTATTTATCAGGTCTTCATAAGAATGTATGTGTAGTTGGAGATGATGATCAATCTATCTATGGATGGCGGGGGGCAGATATTAGGAATATTCTTGAATTTGAAAAAGATTTTCCTAATGCAAAGATTTTTCGACTAGAACAGAACTATCGGTCTACAAAGAATATTTTAAAAGCTGCACATTCTGTGGTTGTGAATAATCAGGGAAGAAAAAGTAAAAAGTTGTGGTGTGAGAATGACCAGGGAGAGAAGTTAGTTGTATTGAATGTATATGATGAACTGGATGAGTCACATAAAATTGTTGAAAAACTCAAGGATGAGGTTTTTAAAAATAAAAGAAGTTTTGGTGATTTTGTAATTCTTTACCGAACTAATGCACAATCAAGAACTTTAGAAGAAGGATTAAGACGCAATGCGATCTCTTATGTGATTGTTGGAGGTGTTAGATTTTATGAACGCAAAGAGGTTAAAGATATTCTGGCATATTTAAAATTGATTTCTAATCCACACGATACATTAAGTTTATTAAGAATTATTAATTTACCTAATAGAGGGATTGGTAATAAGACAATTCAGAAATTGAAGAAGTGGGCTACAGCGAATAAGGTTCCTTTATTTGAGGCAACAGGCAGAGTTGATGAGATTGAGGAAATATCTGTAATAAGAAGGAAAAAACTTAAAGATTTTAATCAATTAATTAAAAAATATACTAGCTTAAAAAATGAAATATCTCCCAATGAACTTACCCATGCACTGGTTGATGAATCGGGTCTTTTACTGAAATATAAGGAAGACACCACTACTGAAGGACAGGAAAGAGCAAATAATATTCGGGAATTTTTAGCTGCAGTAAGCGATTATGCTATTCATAATGTGAATCCTTCCTTAGCATCATTTTTAGAAGAAGTATCTTTAATTACAGATATTGATTCCTGGGATAAAACAGCTAATGCAGTAACTTTAATGACTTTACATTCAGTAAAAGGACTTGAATTTCCAGTTGTTTTTATTGCTGGTATGGAACAGGGATTATTTCCTTTTTCAAGTTCTCTCGATAAACCTGAGAAATTGGAAGAAGAACGCAGACTTTTTTATGTTGGCTTAACTCGAGCTAAAGAGAGAGTCTATCTAATGTGGGCAGACAATAGGCGGAGATTCCGAGATATTGAACCCCAGGAGCCTTCGATTTTTTTAGATGAGTTAGATCCTTCCGTAATTATTACTAGTTGCTCAAGTGAAAAAGAACTCTTTGTTAAGAAAGATAGAAAAATTGCAAGTATTTCTGATTCTCAACCTGTTTATGAAGATTTTAATCAGGAGATTCCTTTACTAAAACGAGGTGTTATTATTGAGCATGAAGTATATGGTAGGGGTAGGATTACCAAGGTGTCAGGTAAAGGTAACACCCAGAAAGTAATTGTGTCATTTCAGAATGGTGAACAAAAGAAATTCTTAAGTAAGTATGCCCGTTTTACTATTTTAACAGAATAGAAAAAGCGGGAGAATTAATACTACTTTAATTCAGTATATCAAATTATTTATTTACCTGGAGTCATAAACCAGCATACCCGTTTTTATTATCCGTTGTGTTTTTGGTGGATTAATGGACAGTATTACTATAATTATTGTAATTATAATTTTCTATGCAACCCTAGTTCAATCAACCTTGGGTTTTGGAAGTGCTTTAATTATGATGCCTTTTTTAACTGCTCTGATTGGGATAAAGACAGCTGTACCACTGGTAGCGTTAATTGCTACCACAATACATATTTCGATTCTTATATATAAATGGCAGGAAGTAGATTTCTTAGCTGCCTGGCGATTGGTTATTGCATCTTTAATTGGTATACCTATAGGTGCTTTTTTGCTCAGGATGGGAAATGAGGAGTATTTGAAGTTTATCTTAGGCTTGATTATAATCGGTTTTTCTATATATTATCTGCTGAAGCCTGCTCTCCCTTTTATTAAAGATGAAAAGTATGCATATTTTTTTGGATTTTTTGCAGGTATTTTAGGGGGTGCCTACAATACCAATGGTCCTCCGGTTGTTATCTACGGTTCCATGCGCAGATGGAAGCCCACAATTTTCAGGACAACTTTACAGGGATATTTTTTTCCTACTGGTTTATTGTTGCTTATCAGCCATTATTCAGTCGGTCTTTGGACTGCAATGGTCTGGCACAATTATTTTATTGCTCTTCCCTTTGTTTTGACTGCTGTTTTGATTGGTGGAAAACTAAATGCAAAAATATCTGCGGGAAAATTTGACAAGTATATATACATGTTTTTAATTTTAACAGGCATGTACATTACTTTTCAATCTGTTATTCAATTACTTCATAGACATTAATAAAACAGATAATTGATCTGATACTTTAATGCTGTAAGGAGAGAATGTATTGTACTTTATCCAGAAAACATTCGTTTGTTACTTTTTAATCAATTTGTTCTCACTTTTCTTTTTATATATGAGAGGTAGTGTGGTTTTATCTCAGTCAGTCTCTAGTAATCCAGAGATTATAGTTGATCTATCCAGCCAGCCTCTTGGTTCAGTTAGGTCGACCCTCCTGGGAGTTAACAATCCTATGACTGACCTTGCATCTCGAACAGAATATAATCCAGCTACAGGAGAATTCAGTCAGAAGTTTTATGAGGCCATTCAAACTCTTGGTATTAAATGTTTCCGTTTTCCAGGAGGGAATTGTAGCGGGAGCTATCACTGGCAGAATGGGATTGGTCCTCAGGAAGACCGACCCTCAGGTTTTAACGGTTCAACCGGAGCTTCTGCACCCAATTACTATACATTTGGTTTCATGGAATTTATGGATTTTATGAATAAAATAGGAGAGAGTGAGTCGATTATTTGTATTAATTTTGGAACCGGAACCGCGGTTGAAGCTGCAGCCTGGGTAGAATTTGCCAACAATGAACCAGGTTCAGATCCCAATGCAGATGGAATTGACCAGGCTCAGTTACGGGAAAATCTGGGACATCCGCAACCTTATGACATACGCTTATGGGAAATTGGTAATGAATTGGGAGGACAGTATAAGCATATGTTTTCCTGGCATTTTGGGCAGCAGCAGGCAGGGGGAGAAGATTACTCAAAGACTGTGCATAATTTTGTTTTTGGCGGTTCTCAGTGGCAGTATTATGAGATGGAAACCCGCCAGACTGGACAGAGAGTAGTCCAGATGAATGACTGGACCATTAATGCTTCCAGAAGTGACGGTAGTGAGAACCAGGTCTTTAATGTGAAATATCCTCCAGTTGTAGGCGATTCACTGTATCTGGGTGTTTGGCTTGACAGCCTAACCGTTGAACAATGGCAGCAAACTGATGATTTGGGAAAACATACAGGAGAAGCTAAGGTTTTTACTCTGGATACCCTGACTGGCAGGATTGATTTTGGTGAGGGTAGTCAGGGAGCAATTCCACCCTCTGGTTCTGAGATAAGGGTTATCTACAAATCGGTTAATAAAGATGGACTTATTGATTTTTATGAAAAAATGAAATCTGTTGATGAGGATATAAGTATAGGTGTACCATTTCATGATGAGACTTTCTTTCAGGAAATGAATAATACAGGATTTTCTGAACTTCCCTTTGATTTTATAGTTGATCACAGGTATGAAACCGGAAGATCTGAGCAACTCGATAAAGAGCACTGGCAGATTATGTGGACTGCCTTAAAGCAGGAAAACCTTATGTACCAGCACCGTGATAATCTTGATATATGGTTTGATGCACAAAAAAAGATTGGGATTGGAATTACTGAATATAATTTGGTTTATCATATCTGCGGACGTGATAACCACACCAATAATCCCTGGTATAGGGGAGAGCAATTAGACTTTTTTGGTCGTTCTCTGGATAATGGCCTCTATGTTGCTGGAGCTTTTATGTCCTATCTTCGTTCATCTCAACAAGTTGGATTAAAGGTTTTAAATGTTCATTCTCTGGTTCCTGACAATGATGAAGCAATAGCAGGATGGCCTTTAACTTCTCTTATGGGGCCTAATCTCCATCAGTACTTTAATCCTTCCGGATATGTTTACAGTCTTTTCTCCCGGAGTTATGGTTACACAATAATTCAACCTGAATTGAAAAATATTCCCCAATACAGATTTAAACCTGTTGAAGGCAGGGAAAAGAGTATTTATTCGACAACCGTGCAAACAGATTCTGTTAACCTTTGCTATCTTGATGCAGTGGTAACCTGCTCAGGAAAAAGTGATACTGTTTACTTGTATGTACTGAACCGTGCTTCAGGATTACCAGAATCTGGTGAAAAACATCTGGATATTACTACAGAAATAGTTTTTCAGAATTGTTCCAATTTATCAAGACTCAGGTTTTTTGAGTTAAATGCAGAGAACCTCTGGACAATTAACAGTAATACCTTTTCGGAGAATGTTACCTTCACTAAGATTTCTGAACAGCATTTTATAAATTCGTTTTCCTATACCTTTCCGGCCCATTCTTTTATCGTGATTATGGCTGTAGGTGGGGCGAGTAATTTCTGTGAAAGCCGACAAACATCCTTGTCCGATTCATTTACCCTTAATCAGAATTATCCTAATCCATTCAATACCATAACCACTATAAAATATGGCATTTCTTCTTGTACCCATGTAACTATTACTGTATTCAACTTAGAGGGCAGGTTGATTAAAACCTTAGTGGACGAGGATAAACAAAGCGGTAGTTATTCAGTTACCTGGGATTCAGGCAAGTTAAGCTCAGGAGTTTATTTCTATCAATTAATGACTGATAAGAATTCAGTTATACGGAAAGCTTTAGTACTTAAATAGAGTTGTGAACAGAAGGATTTCCAACAGTTTGTAGTTTTTTATAGAATGTCTTTTTACCGGATATAAATGAAAAATTATGGTCAGTCAAACTGAAATAAAATTTCTTGACATTTATCAAATTAATCTTTAAAATCGTTATAACCGCAGAGGAAAAAGGAGTTTTCATTTGACCTCAGAAGTGAAAGTTTTTGCCCCGAGTACGATTGCAAATGTGAGTTGTGGATTTGCTATTTTAAGCTTTATTTTCTAGCATCTTGGCGATTTTGTAATCCTGGGAAAAATTAATAATTGAAGTGTATAAATAACATAATATTTCATATAAAGTATATGTATCATCCAGAAATAGAGAAGGATCAAAAATAAGCTGAGAATAGTTTATTGTAAAAAGGAGGTTTATTGTTTTATTATTGATAAGGTAAAAGATATTATAGCTTGGAAAAATGAATAGATGGAATCTATGTTTTTTTTAGTTCATCTCATTAAAATAGAAATATTAACTGATTTTTTTGTTTTTTCAATTTGAAAAAACAATTTTTTTGATTAATATATAGCGATGGATTTCCTGTTTAATCCCAAAAAAAATTTTAAAGGTTATGCTGAAAAATCTTTATATAAAAAATTATGCCCTTATTGATGAAATAAATGTTGATTTTAGAAAAGGATTGAATATTCTCACTGGTGAGACCGGGGCTGGAAAGTCAATAATTATTGGGGCAGTAGGTGCATTATTAGGTGAGAAAGTTGATAAGGATTTTATCCGTCAGGGAAAGAAAAAGGCTATTGTTGAAGGTAACTTTAGAATATCAGACTCCTTGATAAAAATTTTTAAACAGCATGATATTGATTTTAATAATGACGAACTAATTTTAAGAATAGAGATTAAAAGAGATACCAAAAGTAGAACCTTTGCTAATGATTCTCCTATAAGCAGATCTGTATTAAAAGAGATCGGTGATTTATTGGTAGATCTGCATGGACAGCATTCACATCAGTCTTTATTAAATGTAAAAAGGCATATTGATTTTCTAGATGACTATGGAGTGAGTGGTGATTTGGTTAATACGGTCAGTCAATCATACAATTTTCTTTCAAATTTGAAAAGACAATTAATTAAACTTACTGAACAGGAAAAGCAATTAAAAGAAAAAAAGGAGCTTTTAGAGTTCCAAGTTAAGGAGATAGAGGAGGTTAGTCCTCAGTTAGGAGAGGAAGAAGAGATGGAAAAACAGGAGAATATTTTAAAAAATAGTGAGAAAATCCATCAGTTATCCAGTCAATTAAGTGAAATACTTTATGAAGGAGAAAGCTCTGCTTATGAGAAAATTGCAGACGCCAAGAATCAACTCTTTTCAATGGTAGATATTGATCCTGATTTTAATAAATGGATTGAAAATTGTAACACTGCAGGAGTTCATATTGAAGAAGTGGTAAATAGTCTTCAGGATTTTGCCGAGAAAATAGAATTTGATCCTCAAGTTCTTGAGGAGATAAGAGAAAGATTAGGACAGTTTATACTCCTAAAAAAGAAGTATGGAACAACAATTGAAGAAGTTCTTGATTTTTGTCAGGAGGCAAAGAAAAATTTAAACAAAATTGATTCCATGGAAAGTGAGATTGAACAGGTTAATCAAGAAATAGAGAAAGAAACAACAAAACTCACCAGTTTGGTTAAGGAGCTTTCTGACAAGAGGAAAAAGGCTGCTAAAGAGCTGGAAGAGAAAACAATTGAAATTTTTGCAGAACTTGGTCTGAAAGGGGGAGTATTTAAAATAGATGTTATTCCACAGATGAATTCCGGGGGAGATATTGAGATTGAAAATGAGAAGTATAAGGTTACTAACCAAGGAATAGACAAGGTTGAATTCTTTATCTCACTTAATCCAGGAGAAAAACCAAGACCTTTGGCAAAGATAGCGTCAGGTGGAGAAATATCCAGAATAATGCTGGCCTTGAAAAATGTCCTGGCTGAAACTGATAATATCCCGGTATTGATTTTTGATGAAATTGATTCTGGGATTTCCGGTAGAATTGCTCGGGCAGTAGGAAATAATTTAAAAGAGGTTGCACAAAAACATCAAGTCATTTGTATCACTCATCTTCCTTTGATTGCTTCCTTTGGACAGACACATTTTACAGTTGAAAAAAAAGCAGAATATAACAGAACTTTCACCAATATTCGTTGTCTTTCAGATGAGGAAAGAGTGAAAGAGCTGGCCAAACTAATAGGCGGGGAAATGGTTAATGAGACAACATTACAGAATGCACGGGATTTATTGACGAAAGTTTAAAGACAGAAGATTAAAGATAGAGAATAGAGAATAGAAGATAGATGTTAGAGAATAGCTTTGGGATTAAAAAAGCGGGAGGAGCTAGCTTCTAATTTTTAACTTCTAAAAGCTTAATAAAGATAGAAGAAAGAAAATGGTATTAATTGAGAAAATAGTTATAAAAGGTGGAAATGCTTTAAAAGGAACTGTAAAAAATAGTGGAGCAAAAAATGCTGTTTTACCTGTTATAGCATCAACACTTCTTGCAGATGGAGAATATAGAATTGATAATGTCCCTGATTTAAAAGATGTAGGCACCATGTCATCTCTTCTTGTAAGTATTGGCAGCCAGGTGGAGTTGAACCATGGTCGTCTAATTATAAAAACTAATGGATATAATAATCTGGAAGCACCCTATGAGCTGGTAAAGACCATGCGGGCCTCTATCTATGTTCTTGGTCCCATGGTTGCCAGATTTGGCTATGCGAAGGTTTCGTTACCAGGCGGGTGTGCCTGGGGTCCCAGACCAGTTGATCTTCATATTAAAGGATTAAAAGCACTAGGTGCAGATATCAAACTTGATAAAGGGTATATAATTGCAAAAGCAGACAAGTTAAAAGGTGCTAGAATATCCTTTGATCTCCCTTCAGTGGGAGCCACTGGTAATATTCTCATGGCATCAGTACTTGCCCGTGGAATCACAATTATTGAGAATGCTGCTGAAGAGCCAGAAATAACTTCTTTAGTGCAATGTCTTAAAAAGATGGGTGCAAGGATAAATGGAGAAGGAACGGATCATCTGGAGATAGAAGGTGTAGAATCCCTTAAATCAGCTAATTTTAGGATAATACCGGATAGAATTGAAGTTGGAACATTTTTGATTGCCGGTCATATGACCGGTGGTAACATAAAGATTATAAATTCAGAGCCAAAACACTTATCAACCTTACTGAATAAATTACGGGAATCAGGGGCAGAGATCAAGGAAGGGAAAGATTGGATTCACATTCATTCAGATGGAAAAATTGCACCTGTTGATATTTCTACAGCAGTATACCCTGGATTTCCAACTGATATGCAAGCTCAATGGATGGCAATGATGAGTCTGGCAAAAGGGCCATCTATAATAACTGAAAATATTTTTAAAGACAGATTTACCCATGTTGCAGAATTGAAACGTTTGGGTGCTGATATAGAGGTTGATGGTAATGTTGCTGTTATCAAACCTGTGAAGTTTTTGAGTGGCGCTCCGGTAATGTCTACAGACCTCAGAGCAAGTGCTTCCCTGATTTTATCCGGTTTAGTTGCCCGTGGTACTACTGATGTCTCAAGAATTTATCATATTGATAGAGGATATGAGAAAATTGAGAAAAAATTTCAAAATTTAGGTGCCGAAATATGGCGCGAAAATGAGAAACATGTTACTTGAGGTGAATATTGAATTATTAGTTATGAATCATGGATTAAGAATTGTGAATTATGAGTTAGAAATTAAAAAATTTGAATTATAGTTAGGGATTTTTTAAAATTAGGGAGGAAAATATTTGTAAGTATTTTATTTAGTTTGTTTTGGAGGTAAAATGGAGATAAAAACTTATTTATATTTGGGAGATAGTAAGGAAATACTAAAGAATATACCCGATAATTCAGTAGAATTAATTATCACTTCACCACCTTATGCTGATCAACGTAAAAATACTTATGGAGGAATTCATCCAAATAAATTTGTAGAGTGGTTTTTGCCAATATCGGAACAACTACTTAGGATTTTGAAACCGACTGGAACATTTATTCTAAATATTAAAGAAAGAGTTCTAAACGGAGAACGAAGCACATATGTTATTGAATTGATACTTGAAATGAGGGAACAAGGATGGTTATGGACTGAAGAATTTATTTGGCATAAAAAAAATTGTTATCCTGGAAAATGGCCAAATCGTTTTAGAGATGCTTGGGAACGATTACTTCAATTTAATAAGGCGAAAAAATTTAATATGTATCAAAAAGAAGTAATGGTACCGATGGGTGATTGGGCAAAAACAAGATTAAAAAATTTAAGTGAAAAAGATAAAACCAGAGATAGTTCAAAAGTTGGTAGCGGTTTTGGCAAAAATATATCAAACTGGCTTACAAGAGATAAAGCATACCCAACTAATGTCCTACATTTAGCTACTGAATGTAATAATAGAAATCATAGTGCTGCATATCCCGAAGGATTACCTGAATGGTTTATTAAACTTTTTACCAAACCAGGTGATACTGTACTTGATCCATTTATGGGATCAGGAACTACAAATATTGTTGCTCAGAGAATGAATAGGAATTCAATAGGAATAGATATAATTTTTGAATATTATGAAATGGTAAAAAGAGAAGTCGAACCAACAAAGCTTGTTTTATTTGAACCAAAGGAAAAATATGAAAAAACTAAAAATAACAGACGTTACAAAATACGTTAAGGATAATATTGTTGTTTTTCATCAAAAACGAATTAACAGTCTAAAAAGACTAAAATTGAAAACAGTTCTTCGTAGAAAGAATCCTTATTTATTTAAAGCGAAGTACCTTTTGACAGCAGAACAAATTATTAAAGGACTGACAGATGCTTTTATCTCTTCGAATGAAGAGGCAATATTTGGTGATTGGCTTGAAGGACTTGTTGTATTTATAAATCAAAAAGTCTATGATGGGCGAAAATCTGGTATAACAGGCATAGACCTTGAATTTGATAAAGATAAATATCGTTACATTGTAACAATTAAATCTGGCCCTAATTGGGGTAACAGTAGCCAAATAGCCAAAATGAAAGTTGATTTTATTAAAGCAAAAAAGGCATTAAGAACAAGTAATTCTGGAATTTTGGTTCGTGCTGTAAATGGATGTTGCTATGGTAGGGATAATAATCCAGATAAAGGAGATTATTTTAAGTATTGTGGACAGATGTTATGGGAATTTATATCAGGCGAAGAAGATTTATACAAGAAAATAATACAACCACTTGGATATAAAGCTAAAGAACGGAATGAAGACTATATGCGTTCTTATAGTCAAATGATTAATAAATTTACAAAAGAATTTGCTAATGATTTTTGTCTTGATAATGGTGATATAGACTGGAATAAATTAGTAAAATTTAATTCCGGAAGGGATAAACGATAAAATCTATGACTGAATTTGTACATTTGCATAATCATACCCATTTCAGCCTTTTGGATGGAGCCTGCAGAATTCCACAAATGATAAAGAAAGCCAAAACGGATAGAATGAAGGCATTTGCTATTACAGACCACGGTAATATGTTTGGAGCTGTATCATTCTATAATAATATGAAGGATGCAGATTTAAAACCGATAATAGGCTGTGAAGCATATATCGCACCTAAGTCACGTTTTGATAAGGCTAGTAGAGGGGCAGAGGATGTTACTTCCTATCATCTTTTACTTCTTGCAAGTGACAATCAGGGGTATAAAAATTTGATGAAATTGACTTCTATCGGTTATCTGGAAGGTTTTTATTACAAACCAAGAATAGATAAGGAAGTACTTGAAAAATATTCAGAGGGATTAATTGTGCTTTCTTCCTGTATTAAAGGTGAGATTCCTTCTAAAGTTATTAAGGGCGATTATAATGGTGCATTAAAAGCAGCACAGTATTACAAAGAACTTTTCGGGGAGAATTTTTATCTTGAATTACAGAACCATGGATTGAATGAAGAGCAGATTGCTATTAAGGGGCTATTAACACTTTCTAAAGAATTGGATATTCCTGTTGTAGCCACAAATGATACTCACTATCTTCAGCAGGAAGATGCAGTAGCTCATGATGTTCTTTTATGTATTCAAACCAACAAAAACCGGGATGATAGTTCTAGATTAAAGTTCAGTTCTGATCAGATGTATTTTAAATCTCCTAGAGAGATGGCTGAAGTTTTTAAGGACTTACCTGAGGCCTTGAAAAATACATTGGAAATTTCGGAAAAATGTAATGTTAAAATTGATGTTGATACCCATTATATGCCTAAATTTAAAATTCCTGAAAATGAGGGCACATCTAATCTTGAAGAGTATCTTAAAAAGAAGGCAGAGGAGGGATTAAGAGAGAGATTTTTTGAGATCACTACTGAGTTAAGGGAGCGTTTAGATCATGAACTTAATATTATAAATAAGATGGGGTACGCTGATTATTTTCTCATTGTAAAGGATTTTATTGATACTGCAAAAGCACATTCAATACCAGTAGGACCAGGAAGAGGTTCGGCAGCAGGAAGTTTAGTATCTTATACATTAGGAATTACTGATGTTGATCCCATGAGGTTTGGCCTGCTTTTTGAACGTTTTCTTAATCCAGAGCGAGTAAATATGCCTGATATTGATATTGATTTTTGTTACGAAAAACGTGATGAGATAATTGATTATGTCAGGCAAAAGTATGGAGAAGAAAATGTAACTCAGATTATTACCTTTGGGAGGATGAATGCCCGAGCAGTTATCAGAGATGTAGGCAGAGTTTTAAAAATTTCCTATGGTGAGGTAGATAGAATTGCAAAACTTATTCCTCCACATACTGATCTTGAAACCACCTTGGAAAACGTACCTGATTTTAAAAATGTATATGAAAAAGACGAGGTTCATAGAGAATTAATAGATATTTCTTTAGTTTTAGAAGGATTAGCCCGACATGCTTCTACTCATGCAGCAGGTGTTGTTATTGCACCAGATAAGCTTATAAAATATGTACCCCTTTTTCAACCTTCTAATGGAGAAGTAACCACTCAGTATGACATGAAATCCTTAGAAAAAGTTGGTCTTTTAAAAATGGACTTTCTTGGTCTGAGAACATTAACAGTGATTGATCATACATTAAAGGCAGTTAATAATAATGGAGAAGAAATTAATTTTTCATTAATTTCTTTTGATGATGAAAAGATTTATAAAATTTTTTCCAAGGGAGAGACCATAGGTATTTTTCAGTTTGAAAGTAGCGGGATGCGGGAGTATTTAAAAAAATTACAGCCCAAGTGTATTGAAGATCTTATAGCAATGAATGCTCTTTACCGTCCAGGTCCAATGGAATGGATTGATGATTTCATTGCAAAGAGTAAAGGAAAAAAGAAAGTAGAATATATCCACCCTGACATGGAAGAGATACTTAAAGAAACCCATGGAATAATTGTGTATCAAGAACAGGTAATACAAATAGCAAGTAAACTTGCTAATTTCAATCTTGGTGAAGCTGATATTCTTAGATGGGCAATAAGTAAGAAGAATAAGAAATTAATGAGAGAACAAGAGGATGCTTTTCTTAAAGGTGCGGTTGAAAATAATATAAATGAGCAAACAGCAAGGGAAATATATAAACTCATTAAAAAATTTGCCGGATATGGTTTTAATAAATCACATGCGACCTGTTATTCAATTGTTGCTTATCAGACCGCTTATTTAAAAGTTTATTATCCAAAAGAGTTTATGGCTGCCAATCTTACCAGTGAAATGGGTAATCCAGATCGCATCGTGGTGCTTATTAATGAATGTAAACGTATGGGGATAAAGGTTTTACCACCTGATATAAATGAGAGTATGTCTAACTTTATTGTTAGTGGTGAGAATATCAGATTCGGACTTGGAGCAGTAAAAAATGTGGGATTGAGTGCTATTGAATCAATAGTAAAAGCTCGCCAGAAAGATGGAAAATTCAAGACAATATTTTATTTTTGTCAGCGTGTAAATTTAAGGTTGATTAATAAGAAAGTCTTGGAAAGTTTGATTCAAGTAGGAGCAATGGATTCAGTGGAGGGAAACAGGGCTCAAAAAATGGCTATGGTGGGGAAAAGTTTAAGTATGGGGCAGGCTTTTCAGCAGGAAAGTAAGGCAGCGCAGACAACAATTTTTGATAGTGATATTTTAAACAGGCAGGTGGAAGTGGATCTTCCTCAGATTGAGGATTGGCCAGAGTCAGTAAAGCTCACTAATGAAAAAGAGCTTTTAGGAATATATGTATCTGGACATCCGCTTTTAAAATATGAAGATGAGGTTCATTCATTTGCAGATCCGGAGATTGGGAAACTATTAGAAATGAAATCGAGCCGAAAAGTAAGAGTATGTGGTGTAATAAATAATACAAGTCTGCGTTTTGATAGAAATAAGAATCAAATGGCTTTTTTTATGCTTGAGGATTTTACCGGTTCTGTGCGGATTATTGTATTTTCGAAAGTTTATGAGGAATATAAGAATATAATTCAGGATGACAGTATGGTTGTAATACTAGGTAATGGTGATGTTAGTAGTGAAGGAGGAAATGTTTCTATTCTTGCAGATGAAATTATTTCTATTGAACATGCCAGAGACCGGTTTGTAAGACAGCTTTCGGTCGCAGTAAATCCAGGGAGATTAGAGGAGTCGAGTGTTAAAGAAATACTTAGATTATTTGCAAGATATCCTGGTAATTGTCCTGTATTTTTGAACATAAAGTCAGATAATGGTAGTGATTTTCTTCTTAAATCAGAAAGGTATAAAATAAATCCCACCCCTGAGGTGTTAGAAGGATTGAGGAGTATTTTGGGTAAAGAAAATGTCTGGATTGAGGGATGAGTTTTCTAACTCACCCTCTTTGTCCTCTTCACTGTGTTCTTTGGAGTTTTGGGTGAGATGTTTTATTCTCACCCAAAAGCATCGAGGCACTAAGAACACATTATAATTTTTTTTCAACCTCACCCCCTTAGTCCTCTTCTCTGTACCCTTGGATGTAAAAATAAATTTTCACACAAAGACACTAAGAAGATATATTTATTTTTTTGACATAGTTATGTGAACATTTTTTCTAACACTCCATATCAAATATTTTAATGGAATAAACTAAAAGTCCTCCTCATAAGGGGAATTAGGGATTATATTGTTTCACCCTTTTACGATTTTCATTTTAACCGGAGCCTACAATAGATGGGCTTTGCCCCATAAGAAAAAAAGTTCACAGGAGAAATTAGTGTGAGGTTAATATGAAATAAATATTTTTTATTTTCCTGTGAATTCTATGAATATATTGTATAGATTTCAAACATTTTTAATTTAGATACTGATAATTTTCTTTTGAACTCTTTTTATTCTATTTCTTAACCTGTCTTTTAATAGTATTTGTTTATCTTTTAATCTTATAATATTTCTTTTAATATTTTTTTCGATTTCAGGATCACTGTCCATTTCAATATCAAAATCAAAAGATCGGGGTCTCCATCTATTACCAAAGATTCTTAAGTGTTTTCCCGGCATCTGTCCATGCCATTTAAAAATATCGATATCTTCCTTATAGTCCTCTTCGAGTTCCACTTGAAGAGTCATTTTATTTTTATGCCGCATAATAGTTATATCTATTTTTTCGCCTTCATCATAATCAGAGATTGTATCCAATACATCTTCTGGATCCTCGATTTTTTCCTCTCCGATTTGGATGATTATATCGCCAGCTTTCATACCTGCATTTTCTGCAGGGCTGTCATCCATAACTGAAAGCACAAGTACACCTTCTCCTTCTTTCACACCAAAATAATCACCAAGATCTGGATTCAGTTCCTGTATATGTATTCCCAGATAGTTTCCCATACGCATAAAGAAAAATTTATTCAAGGGATGAGAAGAATGGAAGAAATTTTTATAGATTTTTCTCTTTCCCAGGATTACTTCTGTACTTTTTTTCTTGCTTTCTCGTAAGAAAGTAATAGTTACTTTTGTTTCTGGTTCTGTTTCTCGCACTATATCGTAAAGATCTTCAGTATCTTCAATTTTTTGATTATTAAATTCCTGAATTACATCATACTGCTGTAAATCCCCTTTTTCCGCGGGACTGTCTTCCATAACCCCGGTTACTATCACACCATAGGTGATTCCGGAAATTTTAATTTCAGATTCATCCAAATTAGATATGGCTATTCCAAGATACCCTTCATCTTTTTTTTCGGAACTGTATACTAATACATTTCCCACTGCCAGTACCAGAGTAAGGATAAGAATTATTATGAATAAAAATTTTTGAGTTTTCATTTTGACCTCCATTTTTTTAAATTTTAAATTATTTAATAAACTATCAATTTTTAAAAGTTTATTTACTGTTATAAAGACGCAGGTATAAATAAAAAAGTTTTAGGGTAGAATTTATTTTATTGGAGTATTAAAATTTATTTCTTATAGTAAGGTAGTATTTTGAGAAAATTGGATTGCTTTTAATAATTGTCAAAAAATAAGAGAAGAGAGAGAAGTAATCTTCATGAAAATAAAATAAGTGAGAATATTTGTGGCATTGATTTTGCTTTATACTATTTTCATTCAAAGTTAATATAATTATTAAAAGATGGGGTATTGATTTATACGAGACAGATGGTAATAGCTTATAATTTTTCTAACAATTAAAGTTAGATACATTATATTGTTTTTAAAGGATTTTAAATAAATAACTCAGTTTACTGTCTAATGTAAATGAACTATACACACAAAAAATTTTGAAAAGTATTATTGTTAATTTTAAAATATTTTTATTAAAGAAATTTTAATTGTGAAATGATTGGTTATTTCAAATTGTTATGTAGATTTATTTGTATTTTCATATTCACCACTGTATTTAGTCAGGAAAGCAATATTAAATTCCAATACCTCAGTATTGAGGATGGCCTGTCTCAGAGTTCAATATACTGCATTTTCCAAGATAACCAGGGATTTATGTGGTTTGGGACTGAAGACGGATTGAATAAGTACGATGGATATAAGTTTTACATCTACCGTAATGATCCCCAGAACCCTTACAGTATTAGTTATAATTATATCAGTGATATCTGTGAGGATTATGAAAAAGAAAAAAATATTCTTTGGATAAGTACCTATGGTGGTGGATTAAATAAATTTGATACTGAGAAAAAACAATTTTTTCATTACAGAAATAATCCAAAAGAAAAGAATACTTTAAGCAGCAATTTTATTCAATCTCTTTGTAGAGATCAAGAAGGAAATATCTGGATCGGTACAGAAAACGGGCTCAATAGATTTAATCCAGAAACTGAGACATTCATCTGCTACAAGCACGATCCAGATAATCAGAAAAGCTTAAGTGACAATAATGTCAATGTTGTTTATGTTGATCGATTTGGAGTTCTATGGGTGGGAACCAATAGAGGAGGATTGAATAAACTCAGGTCAGCTTATAATTCTCAGGATTTTTCTGATTTTATGTGCTATCGATACAATAGTCAGGATAATCGGAGTATCAGCAGTAATAAGGTTACTTCTATCTTTGAAGATCAATACGGCAGACTCTGGATTGGTACAGCTGGTGGAATTATAAATCGTTTTTTAAGAGAGAAGGAACAGTTTATAGGTTATACTTATTACCAGGGTGAATCATCAGGATTAAACAGTCATGATATTACTGTTATTGAAGAAGATATTCATGGGATATTGTGGATTGGGACAAAGGGTAATGGTATATATTGGTTTAATCCTGAGTTAGAACAATTCACTTCTTACAAAGGAGATACTCATAGTTCGCAGAATTTAAGCAATAATGAGGTCTACTCAATATACCAGGACAGATCAAATATTATCTGGATAGGTACAGATGTAGGACTGAATAAATACAATCAAGAGAAAAAGCAGTTTTTATGCTATCAGGCAAATCCTCATAATTCGAACACCTTAAGTAATGATATGGTTTATTCAATTATTGAAGACAGGTCAGGAATAATCTGGTTGGGCACTTATGGTGGAGGATTAAATAGATTAAATCCAGAAACAAATAAATTCAGCCATTTTGAATATGATCCGAAAAATAAGCGGAGTATTAGCAATAACCGGATAAGAGCAGTATATGAGGATAGATCTGGAGTACTCTGGGTCGGAACCTATGGGAGTGGTTTGGATCGATTTGATCAGAAAAGAGAAGTATTCTATCATTACCAATACAACAGAACTAATTCCGAAAGTATAAGCAGTAATTATATCAGAGTGATATGTGAAGATCAGTATGGTACACTTTGGATAGGAACCGAGGATGGACTGAATCAATTTGATCAAAATCGCTCAAGATTTAGAACATTTATAAATGATCCAAAGGATCCATTAACCTTGAGCAGTAATTTTATTTATTCACTTTATGAAGACCGTTCTGGTATCCTTTGGGTTGGCACTTTAAAAGGACTCAACAGATACAACCGTGCCTCGAAGAAATTTACCCAATATCTGGCTGATTCTGATAATCCTTCAAGTTTAAGTAACAATGAAGTATTAAGTATATACGAAGACAATTCTAGTCGGTTTTGGATAGGAACTTCAGGTGGGCTTAACCGGTTCGATCCCGAGAAGGAAACATTTACTTATTATCTCACTAAGGATGGTCTTCCCAATGATTTGATTTACAGTATCCTGGAAGATAGACAAGGACGACTTTGGTTGAGCAGTAATAAAGGCTTGTCCTGTTTTGATCCTGAAACAGAAACATTCAGAAATTACGATGCAGAGGATGGTCTGCAGAGCAATGAGTTCAATATTGGGGCCTGCTGCCAGACCAGAAAAGGTGAAATGTATTTTGGGGGTATTAAAGGATTCAATCGTTTTTATCCTGAAAATATTCGTAATAATCCCTTTGTTCCTCCGGTTGTTTTTACCGATTTCCAGATTTATAATAAATCAGTACCTATAGGTGAACCGGTTCGCGGCAGGGTCATTTTAGAAAAATCGATTACTGAAACTAGTTTAATTAATCTTTCATACAAGGATAGAGTAATCTCGTTTGAATTTGCAGCACTCCATTATGAATCACCAGAAAAGAACTGTTATAAATATAAAATGGATAATTTCGATGACCAGTGGAATGAAGTCGGAACAAGGCGGTTTGTTACCTATACGAATCTTAAACCTGGTGAATATACCTTCAGGGTGAGAGGTTCCAATGGTGATGGTATTTGGAATTCTGAGGAGGCTAGAGTAAAAATAAAAGTAAAACCTCCATTTTGGAAGACGGAAGTGTTTCAAGTATTAGTGTTTATCGTTATTGGAATAATTACTATAACTATTTATAAATTAAGGACCTATCAAATACGGAGAAAAAATATTCAGCTTGAGGAACAGGTGAAAAAACGAACATTAGAACTTAATAGAATAAATAGAGATTTAAAGCAGGAGAATAAAGAGAGAAAGAAAGTACAAAAGGAACGGGAAAAGCTTATCCAGAAGCTTCAATATGCACTTGATAATGTAAAAACATTGAAAGGAATGCTCCCCATCTGTGCCAAATGTAAAAAAGTTCGGGATGATCAGGGTTACTGGCAGCAGGTTGATGAGTATGTAAGGGATCATTCTGAGGCAGAATTCAGTCATGGTCTCTGTCCTGAGTGTATGAAGAAGGTATATCCTGACTACAATAGTGATGATGAAGAGTGAGGCCAGGTATTAATTGTATTTGAAAGGTGAATATACATTTAAAAAAAAATGATATTTTTTTCCAAGTAATTTTGATAAAAGTTAATTTTTATAAATGACCTACGAAATACACTAAAATCACTGCAATAAATTTTTTCATTTTATGTCTTTTCTAGGCTGTTGTTTTTATATAAGTATTTTTAAGTATTGTTTCATGAGAGCTTATACATCTCATATTTCCTGAAAAAGTAAATTTGAATCCTCATTCTAATGTATTATTCATATTGGTATGTTAAAACTCACTGATAAATAATTACTTTACCAGGAGTAGTAGAAAAAAGTAGGTAATACAGTATAATGAAGAGATTTTTTGACATTTAAAGAAAATTTCAATAAATTATTTAATTAACAATTTTTCTACCTACAGGAGATAGAAGTGATTTCTACTATATATTTAAGAAGAGTAAAGGATGACCCAGAAGCAGAAGTGCTTTTTCATCATTTCAAAGCAGAGGGATACAACGCCTTACAGGCAATAGTGATGGAAAAAGTTTTTCGGTTTGAAGGAATTACCAAAAATCAGGCTCTTAACTTGAGACCTCTTTTATGTCATCCTGAAACAGAAGAGATAGCAATTCATTCTGTTTTAGATGAGAAAGACGGTCCCATATTTGAGGTAGGTTACCAGAGAGCAGTAACTGATCCGGAACTTCCCTCTATATTCAGAGGAGCTGAAGATTTAGGAATTACTGGACTTGAGTGGGTAAGAATAGCTTGCCGGTATCAATTTAAAGGAATCAATGCATCCTATGCAGAGGAGATAGTGAAACGTTATCTTTATAATCCCCAGGTAGAGACTATAATAAAACCCGGAGAAGTATGGGATACTTTAAAACCTATAGGAAGTACGGGACCGGTTACCCAGGTTGATCTAAGAGGATTATCAAAGGAAGAATTAATTAGCTTGAGTGAAGAAAAAAGGCTTTTTTTAGATGTTGATAATATGGAGAAAATCCAGAAAATAGCAGATAAGATGCATCGATTACTTACAGATGGAGAGCTGGAGATGTTTGCTCAGACCTGGTCGGATCACTGCTTTCACACAACCTGGAAAAGTTTAGGTCTTTTAGAGATGTTGAGTAAAGCTACTGAAAAGATCAATCATCCTCTGGTTATTTCAGTATTTGAAGATAATGCAGGTGCGGTAGAATTTTATGAGGGATGGGCTTTAACAGTAAAAGGTGAAACCCATAATTCTCCTACTGCTGTTAGTCCCTACGGAGGAATCATGACCAAACATGGAGGAGTAATCAGGGATACTCTGGGGTGTGGGCAGGGAGCCTGGCCAATCGGTGGTAGTACGGTTATGGGAATTGGAGATCCTCACATTGAGTGGGAGGATCTTCCCATGGGTGTACTCCATCCCAAAACAATTTTAAATGAGGCTATTAAAGGTACTGCAGATTACACTAATCCCATGGGAATTCCCATGATGTTTTCGGTGTATCGATTCCATCCAAATTATATCGGCAAATGTTTTGCACTGGGACACTCAATTGGGCTCATACCTGTGCACAGAAACCAAGCAGAAAAAGGGCATCCCAAACCTGGTGACCTGGCCGTACTTATCGGGGGAAAAACAGGAAGAGATGGTATACATGGTGCTACAGTTAGTTCAGGTTCAATGACCAGTGATACTGCTACTGTAGATGCTGCGCATGTGCAGATCGGCCATCCCATAGAGGAGAGGAAATTCATGGAGGCAATACCTGTTCTCCGGGATAACAATTGCTTAAGGGCAATAACCGATTGTGGTGCTGCAGGGCTTTCATCTGCAGCAGGAGAGACAGGACAGGATACAGGAGTGTGGGTGAATCTAGCAAAAGTACCTTTAAAGACAGAGGGAATGCTTCCTTGGGAGATATGGATATCTGAGAGTCAGGAACGCATGCTCCTCTGTATTCCTTCTGCTAAAAAAAAGGAAACCTTACAGATACTTAAAAGATATGAAGTTCCCTGTGCGGTCATCGGCAAATTTACCAAATCAAAAAGATGTCAGGTGGTGTATGATGCGGATGAAGAGAGGGAACCGGAGGATTTGCCTGTTACTCCCGAATTAAAAGGTGATATACTTATTGATCTTGATTATGTTGATTTGAGAAAAGGATGTAAACTTCCGGAAATATCGGTTAAAGAACCTGAGCAAAAATCTCTTGCTTTTAGTTCTCCTGCGGTTAAAACAGAAAATGATTTTAAATCAGCCTTGAAAAAGGTGCTTGCTCACCTGAACATATGCGATCAGTCTGCTGCAGGTACCCAGTTTGATACTACAGTTCAAGGCAGAACAGTAGTAGGACCGTATGGGGAAAAAGGAAACTATATGCCCAATAATGTCTGGGTGTCTGCCCCCTTAATGGGTAAAAGGTATGGCTGTGCTGTCTCTCTGGGATTCAATCCTTTTTATGGAGAGGTTGAACCAGGTGAAGCTGGAAAATTAATGATGGTAGAAGCTATTTCAAAACTAGTTACTATTGGAGTGAGCTATAAAGAGATTGTTTTATGTGATAATTTTTATACTCCCCGGATAAATCCTGAAGTAGCCTGGATTTTAAAGAAAATGGTAGCTGATTGCTGTAAACTTTCTGTAGAATTAGGGACCCCCTTTATCAGTGGAAAAGACAGCTCCAGCGGAACCTATATTGCTCCTGATGGAAAGAGGATAGATATTCCTCCCACTCTGGCAGTATTAGCCTTAGGGAGAATGAAGGATGTTAAAAAAATAATTCCAAAACCATGGAAAAATCCAGGAAACAGAATCCTGCTTGCTGGACCTTTAAGTGCGCAGTTAGGCGGCTCTGTCTATTTTGATACTTTAGGTAAAAGAGGTGATACACTTCCAGGTATAGAACCTGAATTATTAAAACAATTTTGGAAACAACTAAACCAGTTACAGAAGAAAGGGATCATTAAATCGTCTTCTGCAGTTGGACAGGGTGGTACAGTGATAAAATTATTTGAGATGGCCCTGGGAAGTGGATATGGATGTGAAGTTGATTTAAATGAATTAATGAATCGACTCAAGATCAATCAACCTGAAATTGGCTTGTTTTCCGAAATGATAGGGGCTGTAATACTGGAGGTCGATAAAGAGTCAACAGATAGAGTGATTAAGGAGCTGCATTGTCTTGATCTGGGTAGGATCATTAATGATACAGAGTTGATGTTTAACTCAGATATATTTACAGTTGAAATTCCTATGCCTGAACTTATTGAAGTATGGAAGAGATCTTTCCGTAGTGTCTTAAGTTTTATGAAAGAATGAAAAGTGGTGTTAGTTTGGAAAGGAGTAACGGAATTCGGTATCGCTATCAGGATTGTAATCGAGGAAAGAGTGATATTTTTTTAAGAAATTACAATTGCGATAGCGATTCCAATACTGATACCGATGAAGTAATTGCATTCAGGTGATTTTTCATCAAGGGCAGGAGGTAGTTTAATGCGTCCCAAAGTGAAAGTTTTGTATGCTCCGGGTATAAATTGTCATCACGAGACTGTAGAAGCATTTCGAATGGTTGGGGCTGAACCGAGTTTATGTAATCTTACCAGTGATCTGCTCTCAGGACAGCAAAGGTTAACAGAATGCGATCTCATAGCTGTTCCAGGTGGATTTTCTTTTGGTGATCATGTTGCCGCAGGAAGAATTTTTGCTATGGATTTGATATCCAGTCTCAATGATCAGCTCCTTGAAGTCAGGGAAAAGCGAATACCAATTATTGGAATTTGTAATGGTTTTCAAATACTGATTAACTCCGGTTTATTGCCGGGAAACGATGATATTGGTAAACCAGTAGCTATTGTTGACCGAAATAGTTCTGCAGTATTTGAAAGCAGGTGGGTGGATATCTATGCCCAGGATACACATTGTGTATGGGCACAGGGGATTGAACAGCAGAAACTTCATATTCCGGTTGCACATGGAGAGGGCAGAATTAGTCTTCCTGATGATTTTGATGACTCCTGTACTGTATTCCGCTATGGTTCTTTTTCCGGAACCGAGAAGTATCCAGATAATCCCAATGGTTCTGTTGGTGGCAGAGCAGGAATTTGTGATCCAACTGGGACTATTCTGGGTTTGATGCCTCATCCTGAAAGAGCTGTATATCCCTGGCTCGGATCTGAAGATGGTTTTAAAATTTTTAAAGCTGGTGTAGAGGCTGTTAAATAAAAATACAGAAGACTGGTAAACAGTTTCGGATTGCCAGTTTAACGAAATATTATATTAAAACCAAAACTCATCTATCTGGAGCTGCCTAGAAGGTGCTTTAATACTGTCATTTCTACAAAAGCAGGAATCTTATAATGCATTATTTTTATTGAAATTCCAAACTAAGCAAATATTCAACTTGATTAGGTATATGGAAAGATATTAAAAATTTGAGGATTTTTCGATAGCTTTTAAATTTCGAGAAATGTAAAAGGTTAAATTAATGAAGCCATTCCAAAAATCCACTGAGGATAAGAAATTTATGAAAATAAAATCATTTAGTGTGTTTTGTGTATTTCGTGGAAAGTGTTTTATTAGAGAGAAATCATTAATGTTAAAAAATTTTTTAAATTGAGATTTTATTTTTCCCTCTTCTTAAGAAAAAGGAACTAGCAGAAGTGAAGTAGACAATAAAGAAATTAATAATGTATAATAGTACCAAGTAATACCAAAGGAGTTTTAATGAGTGATAAAACCTCTATTTTAATTGTAGAAGATGAAAGTATAGTGGCTGCGGATACAGAGAATCGACTGCAGATCTTTGGATATAGGGTGGTGGGTATAGCTGCTACTTCTGCTGAAGCTCTTGATTTAGCCGAAAAAAAATATCCTGACCTGGTATTGATGGATATTAAACTGAAAGGTAAGACCAATGGTATAGAGACTGCCTATTTACTTAAAGAGAATTATGACATACCAGTTGTATATGTCACTGCCTATGCAGATGAGGGTAATTTAGCCAGGATTAAAGAAACCGAACCTTTGGGTATAATTTCTAAACCATTTAGTAATGAAGAACTTATAAATGTCATTGAGACAGCACTGCACAAATACAAGATGGAGAAGAAATTAAAGGAGAGTGAGAAAAACCTCCGTACTACTCTAAACTCTATTGGTGATGCAGTTATTTCCACTGACATAGCAGGGAACGTGATTAGTATGAATCCGATAGCAGAACAACTCATTGGGTATACATTTGAAGAAGCAAGGCAAAAACCACTCATAAAAATATTTAATATTATAAATGGAAAAACTCGTAAGCGGGTTGCTAATCCGGTTGAAAAGGTGATGAAAAAAGGAGAGACTGTAGGTTTGGCCAATCACACTATACTTATTTCAAGAGACGGTACAGAATACCAGATTGCAGATTCGGGTTCACCTATTCGTGATGACAATGGTAATATCAAGGGAGTGGTGCTGGTATTCCGGGATGTAACTGAAGAATACAAAATACAGATGAAACTCAGGGAAAATGAGCAGAGATTATCTGCTATTTATGAATCTAGCCCAATAGTTATTACTGTAAGCTCTCTTGAAGATGGTCGCTATATCGAAGTAAATAAAGCATTTACTCAGTTTACTGGATGGAAGAATGAAGAGGTGATTGGAAAAAAAGCATTCGATTTAAACATTTGGGCAGAACCTGCAAAAGAACAACGTCAAGATTTAATCAATGAATTTAAAAAAAGAGGTTCGGTAAGAAATAGAGAATATATTTTCCAGGATAAAAACGGTAACAAAAAAACAGGTCTACTTTCTGCTGAGATTATAATTATTGAAGGTAAGAAATATATACTATCTAACGTAGTTAATGTTACCGAACGGAAGAAAACTGAGAAGGCACTTCGAAAGAGTGAGGGAAAATACCGAACATTGGTTGAATCAGCTGATGATATGATTTACATTGTAGACAAAGATTTAACATTTTTGTATGGTAATTATAAATATTTGAAAAGAAATGAAATGACTTTTAATGAATTGATGGGCAAAAATTATGGAGATACTCATTCGGATATAGGAACAGAAAAATTTAGAAAAAAAGTACAGACTGTTTGTGAAACCGGAAAACCAATTACTTATGAGTATTTAAGTGAGAGAGATAATAGATATTTTTTAAGGACAATAAGTCCATCAATAGATAATAAAACAGGTGAAATAGAATCAATAACTATCATTTCAAAAGACATGACACAGCAGAAATTAACCGAAAAAGAATTAAAGAAATCAGAACTTACTCTTCGTTCAATATTTGGTGCCATGACTGAACCAGTGTTAGAAATTGATTATAATGGGAAAATAATAAATATTGCTCCTGTTTCAGAGAATTTTTTATATAAATCAAAAGAAGAAGTTATGGAAAAATCCTTGCATGAATTTTTTCCCAAAGCTAAAGCAGAGAAATGTTTAAAAGCTGTCCAGGAATGTCTGGATAAAAATAAAACAGTACATATTGAATATTCTTTGGAAATTAAAGGTGAGCTAAAATGGTTTGAAGGCAGAGTAAATCCAAAAACAAAAGATTCGGTAATTTACATTATCCGGGATATAACGGAACGGAAAAAGATGGAAAAAAGAATGACCCACCTTAACGCTGTTTTGCATGGCATTCGTAGTGTAAATCAGCTCATTACTCATGAGAAAGATCAAAACCAATTAATTCAGGAGATTTGTAACACTTTGGTTGAGACTCAAGGGTACGAATCAACCTGGGTGGTGTTGTATGATGAGAAAATGCAGTTTTCTCATTTTTTTGAATCTGGTATAGGTAAAGAGTTTGATACCTTTATTCAAAGTTTTACTGATAGTGAATCTGTATACTGTGTGAAACGTGCCTTAAAAAGGAATGGTTCGGTTTCTGTCCGTAATGTAGAAAAAGTTTGTACTGGCTGTCCTTTACAGAGAAAATCACTGAATACTCGGGCTTTAACCATTCGCCTGGAGCATAAGAAACAGATATTTGGGGTAATGTCAGTAAATGTTCCTGTAGAATACGTCAATGATAAAGAAGGACAGGAACTTTTTAGCGAGATAGCTGCTGATATTAGTTTTGCTTTGTATGGGATTAAAGCTGAGAATGAGCGTAGAAAAGTGATGGAAGCCTTACAGGAGAGTGAGAAACGTTACCGTAATCTTATTGAATTCTCACCAGATCCAATAGTTATACATAGTGAGGGAAAAATTCAGTACATAAACAATGCTGGTATAGAATTAGCTGGTGAGGCTTTAAAAGAGAATTTAATTGGGAAACCTGTTATAAATTTTGTTCATCCTGATAGTAGAAGAGTTGCCATAAAGAATATGAAGGTAATTTTAGAAAAAAATAAAACAACCAGAGGTATAGAAGAGAAGTTTTTAGATATTAATGGAAATATAATTAATGTGGAAGTTTCAGGAAGAAAGATAATGTATAATAATAGACCTGCTGTACAGCTTATTATCAGGGACATAAGCGAGCGTAAGCAAGCAGAAGAAACTATAGAAAGAAGCGAAGAACGATTTAAGCAGTTTTTTAATGAAGCGTTGACTGGTAATTACATCAGTACACCGGAAGGTAAGATTCTTTTATGCAATGAAATGTTTGTAAAAATTACTGACTATGATAGTGTGCAAGAGGTCTATCGAATCAAAGCAGAGTCTTTTTATCCCAAGGTAGAAACCCGTAACCTCATGCTTAAACAATTGCAAAAGAAGAAAAGATTATTGAATATCGAAAGTAGGATGAAACGAAAGGATGGATCAGTAGTGACTGTTCTGGAAAACATTATTGGTGAATTTGACGGGAAGGACAACTTAATTAGAATAAAAGGATATATGTTCGATATTACTAAACGCAAGAAAGCGGAGGAACAGATTAAAAAAGATCTGGAAGAGAAAAGTATCTTACTTAAGGAAGTACATCATCGAGTAAAAAATAACCTTCAGATAATGCGTAGTTTGATTAATATTCAGAAAATGGAAGAAAAAAATCCGGAATTCCATGATTGTGCGACTGAGCTTTCTAATCGTATTAATTCCATGGCAATGATCCATGAACAATTGTATAAATCAGAGAATATGGCTGAAATTAATATTAAAAACTACTTTGAATCTTTTCTCTCTAAAATCATGCAAAGTTATACAGTTTCCAATATTAATCTAGAAAAGCAAATTGAAGATGTGCATTTGCCTCTTGATCAGTCGGTACCCATAGGTTTGATTGTAAATGAGCTGTTGACAAATGCTGTAAAGCATGCTTTTCCAGAAAAACGAAAAGGAAAAATTACCATTTCACTGTCTAAGCAGAGTAATACGTGCATTCTACAGATACAGGACAATGGAGTTGGTATGTTGAATGAAATTGATTTTGAAAATCCTGATACTCTAGGATTGAAGCTGGTAAGCATTTTGACTGAACAGCTGGAAGGGACAATACAAAGTTATAAGCAAAAAGGTACATTAATTAAACTTATGTTTCCAATAGTTTCAGAGAATCCCTAACCAATTATCAGAGGCCAGATATGGGTAATTAATATTTAAAGTCCAATGGTGGAATTTTCATTACCAAATCATTAAGGTAAAATTTACATGAAAAATATTTTGGAGATGATTAGAAAATGAATTATTATTCTTTATTTCCATTATTCAGTTGTATAGTAAATTCTCTGCTGTGTCTTTATATAATTTATATTAATGCCAAAATACTTGAGAATCGTCTTTTTTTTATGTTAACTTTCTCTGTTGCTTTTTGGAGTATTTTACATTTTTTTATGTTTTCTACAGAAAATGCTTCTACCGCATTGTTTTGGGCACGACTTGATACCTGGGGAGCTACTTTTTCCTCTGTTTTTTTCTTGCATTTTATAATAGTTTATACAAAATATAAATATTCCGGTATAGTAAAGTATGGCCTGTTTTTTTTATATATTTATGCCTTAGTTTTTTCTCTGCTTGATCAGACCACATATTTAGTAGAAAAACCTCCTGAATTACATTATTGGGGGTATTTTTCTGCTCACGGCAGTCTTTATATTTTTGCATCTTTTTCAGTTATAGCATGTATTATTACCGGGTTGTTGCTTACTATTAGATTTTATTTTATATCAAAATCAGAGAATGAAAAAAGACAGGCATTGTTACTGATTACAGCCATTTCTATTCCTCTTGTAGGAGGAATTGTTACAGAGATTATACCAACTGTGTTTAATATTGAAGTAATACCCTTAACCACTACACTTTCAACAATTATGGCAATAATTATTGGGTATACTATTCATAAATATAAATTACTGATCCCTTTAGAATATGAATTGAAGATAGTAAAAGAGGAATACAAGAAGTTATTTATTACCTTAAATGCTCTACCGGATTCAATTGTTCTTTTAACCGAGGAGGGAAGTATTCTTGAAACTAATAAAGCCATGGATGAGAATTTTGGTATTTTAGATGAGGATTTAATTGGTAAAAATCTGTATAGTCTTTTGCCAAAAAATGTTGTTGATAAGAGAAAAAGTCTTGCTCTTAAAGCATTAAATACTGGTACAATCCAGAAGAATGAGGATGAAATAATGAACAGATACTTCCATAATCTGTTTATTCCCACAGACTCGATAAGAGGAGAAAGTAATGTTCTTATGATATCAAAAGATGTCACAGAACAAAGAAAAGCAGAGAAAGAAAAGAAGCAGCTAGAAAAACAGATTCAAAAATCACAAAAGTTGAAAGCTCTCGGAACTATGGCAGGTGGAATAGCTCATGATTTTAAAAATATTCTCACTCCTATTCTGGGATTTTCTAATATGGCATTACAGAAAATGAATTCTTCAAATTCATCCTATAAATATATTGAAGAAATAAATAATGCTGCTCAAAGAGCAAAAGAAATAATTGATCAGATTTTAAGGTTTAGTCGGGAATCAGAAACAAAACCGAAGCAGGTATATTTACATGTAATAGTTGAGGAAGCACTTAAACTATTACAGTCATTTATTCCCTCAACCATAGAAATAAAAAGAGACATTGATACATCATGTGAAAAAGTGCTGGCTGATTCAACTAAAATTCATGAAGTGATTATTAATTTATGTACAAATGCACTCCATGCTATGGAAGATACAGGTGGAGTATTAACAATTGAATTAAATCAGGTGCATATTGATAGAGATAAGGCTCGGATAAATCATGAGTTAAAAGAGCAGGATTATGTTAGATTAACAATAACTGATACTGGAATTGGAATGAGTAAAGAGATTAAAGAAAGGATATTTGATCCTTTTTTCACAACTAAAGAGGTAGATAAGGGGACAGGTTTAGGCCTTTCTGTAGTACATGGAATTATAAAAGACCATAATGGGGCAATTTCTGTAACCAGTACAAAAGGGGAAGGCTCTACATTCACAATATATCTTCCAGTCATTTTAAAAAAAAGATGAGTAAGAGAGGTTTGGTTAAATAGAAGATAGAAAATGGAAGATAGAAGTATATCTTTTAAATAATACACAATTTACTTAAATTTATCTAAGTAATAGGTTAAAGTATTTTGGTGTTACTTATTGCAAATAAAGGAGGATTAAATGAATAAAGTATTAGTTGTTGAAGATGACAGAGCAGTAAGAGAGATGTGTGTGGAAATATTGAAAGGTGAGAGTTATGATGTACTTGAAGCTGATAATGGAAAAGAAGCTACAAAGATTTTAGAAAAAGAATCAGGAATAGATTTTATAATAACTGATATTGTCATGCCTGAAAAAGAGGGAATTCAATTTATCAGAGAATTAAAGCATACATTTCCAGATATTAAGATATTGGCCATCTCTGGGGGTGGTGTAATAGATGCCAAACAGTATTTAAATCTTGCCCAAAATCTTGGAGCGGATTCAATATTAGAAAAGCCTTTTGATGATCAGGATTTGATTAAGGCAATCAATAAAATAAAAAGTTAGAGATTAGTACATTTTTATTGTGGTTTGAGTGAAATAGGAATATATCTAAATTTTTTTATTTTCTTACATTAAAAGTTAGGTTGGATATCATTGAAAACTAAAAAGTGAAGGGCACAAAAAATGAAAGTAGCATTGTATCAATTTGCTCCTGAATTTGGGAAGAAAGAGAAAAATCTGGAAAAGATTGAAAATTGTATACAAAATACAGATTCAGAACTTGTAGTATTGCCAGAGCTTTGCACAACAGGATATCAGTTTATCTCCAGAGAAGAAACCGAAAAGCTCTGTGAGCCTATACCTTATTCTTCTACGGTGAAAAAATTTGAGGAAATGTGTAAAAGAGCTGAGCTTTATATTGTAGCAGGGATTGCTGAAAAAGATGGGAAAAAGCTGTATAATTCATCAGTACTTATTGGACCTGACGGATTCATAGGCAAGTATCGGAAAGTACATCTTTTTAGAGAAGAAAAAAAGTGGTTTTCTCCTGGAGATATTGGTTTCAAAGTCTGGGATATTGGAGAAGTGAGGATTGGAATGATGATATGTTTTGACTGGATTTTTCCTGAGGCTGCACGTTCTCTTGCTTTACAGGGTACAGATATTATTTGTCATCCTGTAAATTTGGTTTTACCTTTTTGTCAAAGAGCAATGGTTACTCGTTCTATAGAAAATGGTGTATTTATTATTACAGCAAATCGTATAGGAACTGAAAAGCGGGGGAAGAAAGAGAGACTTACATTTACAGGACAGAGCCAAATTGTTAATCCAAAAGGGGAAATAATCTTCCGACTTGGAGAAGGAAGTGAATCTTTCCAGGAAGTAGATATTGATCTTGTTGAAGCACGGGATAAGAATATTACTCCGGAGAATCATATTTTGAAAGATAGAAGATTAGATCAATATTTACTTGATTGATGAATGAAACTTTTGTAGTTTATGATTGGTTTAAAAAATTGTATTAAAGTGTGTTATAAAGTAAAATTTCCATTCTGTATGACAGAGGTTAATCTTTGAAAGTAATTTGAGTAGACTTAAGTATTGCAAGAATGAGGTAATTTTAAAAATCCACAAAGGATAAAAAATTCATTCCGTTTAATAATAGAATGGTATTCAAACAAAAAAATAATTTTTTTTTGAATAATGTTGTATTTTTTTACCATAATTTTTTTATTTAATTAAATGGGATTTTAATTTTTATTTTTCTATCCTTTTATTAAGGGAGTTTAGTAATGAAAAAAAATTGGGAAGGGAAATTGGAAAGAGTGGATGATTACCGCTGGCGTATTCCTAAAAGTTATCAGAAAGGTATGCGTGTACCAGGTATAATTTTTTCTGATAAAGAGATGTTACAGCAAATCCGTCAGGATCAGGCTCCTCAACAAGTTGTGAATGTAGCTCATCTGCCAGGTATAATTGGAGCTTCTATGGCAATGCCTGATATCCATTGGGGGTACGGCTTCCCTATTGGGGGGGTTGCAGGTCTGAACCTAGAAGGAGGAGTTATATCCCCAGGAGGTGTAGGTTATGATATAAATTGTGGTGTGCGTTTATTAAGAACAAATCTTGTTTTTAATGATATTAAGGATGTTTTAACCAAGTTGGTAGAAGGATTATTTAGAAACATTCCCTGTGGAGTAGGTTCAAAAAGTAAACTAAGATTGTCCAGAAAGGAGTTGAATAAGGTGCTGGAAAATGGTTCCATATGGGCTTTAAAACAGGGTCTTGGATGGGAAAATGATATTGAATATACCGAAGAGAGGGGCTGCCTGGAAGGTGCTGATCCGGGAGTACTTTCCTCGAGAGCTTTAAACAGGGGAATGCCTCAGTTAGGTACTCTTGGTTCCGGGAATCATTTTCTGGAAATTCAAGTAATTGATGAGATTTTTGATTTTGAAACAGCCCGGATTTTTGGTCTTGAAAAGGGAGAGATTACTATAATGATTCATACTGGATCAAGAGGATTGGGACATCAGGTATGTGATGATAGTCTTAATCAAATGGTACAAGCTGTCAATAAATACAATATCAAACTCCCTGATAGACAACTTGCCTGTGTGCCAGTAAAATCTTCTGAAGGGAAAAAGTATTTTGCAGGAATGGCAGCGGCAGCTAATTACGCCTGGACAAACAGGCAGGTAATCATGCACTGGGTTCGGGAGACCTTTGAACAAGTCTTGGGAGAAGCTGCTGAACGGATAGGTATGAGTATGGTTTATGATGTAGCACATAATATAGCAAAATTTGAAACTCATACCATTAACGGAAAGGAACAATCGATAATTGTCCACCGTAAAGGGGCAACCCGGGCATTTCCACCTCATCATCCCTCTATTCCAGAAAAATATAAAGAAACAGGCCAACCGGTTTTAATACCAGGTGATATGGGAACAGCCTCATATGTGCTTGTAGGAACTAGAAAAGCTATGGAGTTTTCCTTTGGTTCAACCTGTCATGGCGCAGGACGGGTAATGAGCAGGAGTAAAGCAGTACGAAGTTTTCAGAACAGATCTTTGCAAAGTGAATTAGAGAAACAGGGAATTATAGTGAGAAGTAGAGGTAGACGAACTCTCTATGAAGAAGCACCGCAAGCCTACAAAGAGATTGACAAGGTTACAGAGATAGTCCACAAGCTAGGAATATCAAAAAGAGTTGTCAGGATGAAGCCTATCGGGGTCATTAAAGGGTGATTACCTAACTAAGTTATATACAAGTTAAAAGAAGAAACATCGGTTGGTTTAAGAATAAAAATTAACTATTTTAGATTAAAAAAATGTTAATCCCTGCCTGCCCTGTAACCTAGTATATCGGAGTTATGAGGTAAAAAACTGGGAGATTTAATGCAGTTTAGAGATAAAGTAAAGCATAAGATTAATATTAATATAACTTCACTGATAGATGTGCTGTTTTTACTTTTAATTTTTTTTATTGTTTCTTCCCGTTTTATTGAAGAACCTGCAATGAAATTAGAGTTACCTGAGACTACAATGAAAAAAAGAACAGAAGTAAAAGGATATACTTTATTTATTACTAAAGATGGTTCCCTTTATATCAATGAGAACAGGGTTGATAAGGAAAACCTTCTGAATCGTTTAAAAGAGATTGCTCCGGGAATAAAGAAGAGGGGATTAGTAATTAAAGCAGATGAAAGTGTTGATTATGGAATTGTTATAAGGGCTATGGATGCTGCAAAAAATAGTGGGATTAAGAAATTAATTGTTGCTACCAAGCAAAAAATGGAGAAGGAATGAAAGTTATACGGTCCATTAATAAAATGTCTACATGGGCTGATGAGATACGAAGTCAGAGTAAAATTATTGGATTCGTTCCTACCATGGGATATTTTCATGAAGGACATTTAAGCCTTGTGAGAATTGCATACCAAAGGGCTGATATGGTTGTTGTCTCAATATTTGTCAATCCAACCCAGTTTGGTCCTAATGAGGATTTTAGAGATTATCCTCGAGATTTTAATAGAGATAAAAGTTTAGCAGAAAAGAATGGAACAGATATAATTTTCTATCCCTCTGAAGAAGAGATGTATCCGGATAGATTTCTTACCTATGTTAATGTGGATAGGATAACTAATATACTTTGTGGCGCTTCTCGACTTAACCATTTTCAAGGTGTAACAACTGTGTGTATAAAACTTTTCAATATTATAAAGCCGCATTTTGCAGTTTTTGGTAGAAAGGATTTTCAGCAATCTGTGGTAATCAAGCAAATGGTTAGGGATTTGAATCTTGATTTGGATATAATTACTGGTCCTATAATAAGGGAACCAGATGGTCTTGCCATGAGTTCGAGAAATACCTATTTATCTGAAGATGAACGCAAAGATGCTCTTTCTCTGAATAGATCACTCTGCAGGGCTGAGGTAATGGTTCAGAAAGGTGAGAAAAATACTAAGATATTATCTGAGTATATAAAAAAAGAAATTTCACAGAAAAAGAATAACAGGATAGATTACATCAGTATTGTTCATCCTGAGACTTTGGAATCTCTGGATTTTATTAAAGACAGGGCGCTTATAGCTCTGGCAGTTTTTGTAGGAAAAACACGTCTTATAGATAATGTTTTAATAGAGATTTAAAAGTAAATATATTAGATCATTTTTTAATTTTTTATCAAAATATAATCTAAAAACAGGATTTCAATTTTATTGGGGACAGGATTCCAGATATCAGCAGTAATTAATACTGAAATAATATCTATTCTCCGCTAAATCCTACTTTCTTACCATAATTCAAAAAAGTTAAGAAGAAATGATTATTAATGACAGCATAATTCCTCATAAAAGTAATTTTTAATTACTAGGCAGTAAATCCAAAAAAAATTAAAAAATAATTAGTATTCAGTACATAAAAATATTGACATTAATATTAAAATTTTGTATAATAGAAAAAATTTAATTAACAATATATGATTTTTTTACCATATAAGAGGATAGATTATTAATTCATGAAATTTTTATTTTCTCAAATCTTATAATAAAATTATAGATAAAGTTTTTTAAGGTTGGATTATGGTTATGCTATCTGAAAAGAGTATTAAATTTTTTTAATGTTTAATTTTTGCATCTATAACCAGAAAGTGAATAATAATGAAGATCACATTAATATCACCATCGCTTAAAGATGTGCGTAATACTGGGAAAAGCTTTCATCTTCCTCAAATAGCCTTGGCTTTACTCGCAAAAATGACCCCACCTGATATTGATGTTTCAATTGTTGATGAAATTATTCAGCCCCTGGATTTTGATTCTAAAATTGATTTAGTTGGAATTACGGTTAACTCTAAAACAGTTGTAAGAAGTTATGAAATAGCAGATGAATTCAGGAGGCGCGATGTTCCAGTTGTTTTAGGCGGAATTCATCCCACTGTTGCATGCCAGGAAGCTATTAAGCATGCTGATGCAGTTGTTATTGGCGAGGCTGAAGGAATATGGGAGAAGTTATTAGAGGATTTTAAAAAGGGAAGCTTGCAGAAATTGTATAAGAACCATACCTATCCTAATCTTCAAAATCAACCTATTCCCGTTAGAGATCTCTTTGACAAAAATAAATATATAACCGTAAACATGATTCAGACTTCCCGGGGATGCCCCTATGCATGTACTTTCTGTGTAGTATCATCTATGTATGGTAAGGGAGTAAGATTACGCCCTGTAAATGATGTGATCAATGAGGTTAAAACACTGAAAGGAAATGAAGTATTTTTTGTAGATGATAATATTTTTTGGAGAAAAGATTATACTAAAGAATTGTTTACTAAGTTAATACCTTTGAAAAAGAAGTGGGTAAGTCAAGCTTCGGTTACAATAACCAATGATAAAGAGACTTTAAAGCTTTTCAGTAAAAGTGGTTGCCAGGGATTATTGCTTGGATTTGAAACACCTTTCATAGATAGTCTAAAGGAAGCGGGAAAATTTCAGAATGTGAAAAATGACTATATTGAAACCATAAATAAACTTCATGACCACGGGATGTCAGTAGTCGGAACCTTTGTGGTTGGTTTTGATAGCCAGGGTAAAGATTGTTTTGAGAAATTATTGGACTTTATTTTAAAGAGTAAAATCGATGTAGTTGAAGTTAATATTTTAATGCCTTATCCGGGAACAGCTCTCTATAAAAAAATGAAAAAAGAGGGAAGGCTCATTGATGATGCCTGGTGGCTTAAATTTGAAGCCAATGATGTAGTATTTAAACCAAAATTGATGACCAGAGAAGAATTATATCAGGGTTGGATATGGACAATAAAGGAACTCTATAAAATTTGTCCTATGTTAAAAAGATGGGGAATAGGTGTGACCAGACGTTCTCTTTTTGGAAATTCTACTATTTTAAGCGTAAATTTAGGATTTAGAAAGAATGCATATGCACTGCCTGAGGAAAGCATTAATCCTATGGATGCACCTTAGTTATAATTATTTATAATTATAAAAAGGAAAAAAGTCAGATATATTGTGTAGTGTTTCATGAAATATTTATACTGTCTTTTTGGTTTAAGAAAACCTTGGTTCTCAGACAAGAGGCGGATTTCCTGAATAATTATACATTCATAAGTTAAACCAGCAATATCATATCTTTATAAAATTTTTTTTCATAATTAATATAATAAATACAAATATGGATAAAAATCTGTCCTTCATTATGTCTAAGGGATCATATTATACGAGTAAAAAAATAAATCAGCAGTCAGGGACTGCGGCTCCCCGTTTTTAGGAGGTAGAGAAGATATGCGGGTTTTTTTTAAGAGTACTCCAATCTCACCTGGTAATGGACAGTTTTTGATTGCCGATAAGAAAAATTTCTACTCGTTTGGGAGTGGTTTTTTCAATCTTTATTGGTTAGAAGAGGTCTCTGATCACCAGTAATGTAGATAAAATTGTTCTACTTGGTAGTTATTTTTTATCCCCCCTCTCTCTTTTTTTCATTCTTTAAAATATTTATTAACTAATTATCTTAAGTATTTATTAATTAATAACTTAGATTAAAAAATTATATGCTGAAATGGCTTGTAAAGTGATTAGGCATATCATTTGCGCTATGATAGCCTTGGTCTTTATTATCATTATATAAGGATACAGATTAATGGATGGAGGCGAAGTTAAAAGTATAAGATTGGCATTGCAAATGACCCAGGAAGAATTCGCTCATCGACTTGGCGTAACTCTTGGTACAGTAAGTCGCTGGGAGAATGGGAGGAATATGCCAAGCCGATTAGCCCAAAAACAAATTCAGAGATTGGCTGGATTAAAAGACAAAAAAACGAGTAGAAAACATAAAAAGGAGTAAAAGATGTCTTCAAAATATATTTTAAAACTTTATATAACAGGTAATACAGCTAATTCCCAAAAAGCAATTAGTAACTTAAAAAACATCCTTGATGATCAGTTTAAGGGACTTTATTCATGCAAAGTCATTGATGTACTAAAACATCCCAAATTAGCAGAGGAGGATAAGATTTTAGCTACACCTGCCTTAATCAAATGCCTGCCGCCACCAGTCAGAAAAATTATTGGTGATCTGGCGGACAAGGAAAAAGTATTGTTGGGGCTTGATTTGACAACAACAAAATGAAAGGGATTAAAAAATGAAAGCGAAATTTAAAAAGATCTCTTCAGGTATTTCAGGTTTTGACAGAATTGCCCATGACGGCCTGCCTGAAGGAAGAACCACGCTGGTCAGCGGCACATCCGGTTCAGGGAAAACCGTTTTTGCGGCGCAATTTCTTTATGCAGGATGTATCGATTATAATCAGAATGGGGTGTTCGTTACTTTTGAGGAAACGCCAGACGATATCTCGAGGAACATGAAAGGATTTGGCTGGGACATCCATAAATTGGTCAAAGAAAACCAATGGGCTTTTGTGGATGCTTCTCCGGATGAGACAGATCAGGTTGAAGTGGGACAATACGATCTCGGTGCTTTTTTAGCTAGGATCGAGTATGCGATCAAGAAAGTGGGCGCCAAGCGGGTCGCCATCGATTCGGTGTCCGCCCTTTTTACCCATTTTCAAGACCCGGGCATCATCAGAAGGGAGTTGTACAAGCTTGCCAGCAGGATGAAGAAATTGAATATTACCTGCATTATGACTGCCGAAAGGCCCGTAGAAGACGGCAGTATTTCCCGTTACGGCGTCGAGGAGTTTGTATCCGACAATGTGATTTTGCTTCACAACCGTCTGAATCCGCGGGGTGAAAGAGAAAGAACGGTTGAGATTTTAAAGTTCCGCGGTTCGACCCATGATTCAGAAGAAGCCCCTCTCATTGTGAGTAGTATAGGAATGAGTATCTATCCCCGGCCCAAACCCAAGTTAATGGGCACGGGATTTTCCGAAAAAGTCTCCACAGGCATTAAGGGTTTGGACGATCTCCTTTACGGCGGTGTCTATAAAAATTCAACAACCCTGCTCTCCGGCGCTTCAGGAACAGGGAAAACCGTGACCACTCTCCATTTTATCATCGAAGGAGCCAAACAGGGAGAAGAGTCGCTTTTCATCGAATTCGAGGAAAGCCCGGATCAGCTTTATCGAAACGCCGCTTCCTTTGGCTGGGATTTAAAGAAGTATATAGAAAAAGGCACTCTTGAGCTCATGTGCCATTATCCGGAGGACCTCAAGGCCGAACAGTATTTACAGATGATTCAGGAAATGGTAGTTGAAAAAAAGGCAAAAAGGGTGGCGCTGGACTCTTTGTCTGCCCTGCAGAGAATTTACACCGAGGAGAAATTCCGGGAGTTCGTGATCGGTCTGAATGCATTCTTGAAAATGCACGATGTGACCACGCTTCTCACCAATACCACTTCTCAACTCTTAGGGATTACCCAGATCACAGAAACCCATCTCTCCACAGCCACAGACAATATTCTTATCCTGAAATATGTGGAATTAGGAGGAAGGATGAGACGGCTTCTGAGTGTCTTGAAGCAGAGAGGATCAAGGCACAAAAAAGAATTGATGGAATTTGAGATCAATCCGATAAAAGGAATGGATATTTTGGGTCCGTTTAAAGGCGTAGAAGGCCTGATGAGCGGCTCTGCCAGAAGGGTGGAAATCCGGTTTGATGAGTCAGATGCGGAAAAAGCGTTTTTAGAAGAGAGCGAGAAGGGAAGAATTTAAATAAATAGATCAAGGACCGTGGATCGGAGATCGAACACCGATTCACGAGTCCCGAATAACGAACCACGAAGAAGTGAAGGGATAAATTATGATCAAGCTAAATAGAAAACGCGAGGGAAAAGCCCTTGCCTATGCGGAAGGGGCCGAAGCAGCCAAATTTGAAAGAAAATCAAAATTTGGTGGAGACATAGAAAGTCAGTTGAGAGGGCTTTTGCAGGCCATGGAGGCCGTGAGACAGGGGGATTTGACGAGACGATTGACCAAGGAAAGGGAGGATATTTTCGGCGAACTGGCGGAGTCCTACAACAGCATGGTTGATCTTCTCAACAGTTTTGGCAGCGAGGTGACCCGAGTCGCCAGAGAGGTCGGCACCGAGGGCAAATTAGGAGGTCAGGCAATGGTCGAAGGGGTCATGGGCACCTGGAAGGAGTTGACAGACAATGTCAACGGTATGGCCTCCAACCTAACCAACCAAGTGCGGAACATTGCCCAGGTAGGGACTGCCATTGCCAATGGAGACCTGACCCAGAAGATCACGGTTGAGGCGATGGGAGAGATTGCCAAACTCAAAGAGACGCTCAACAACATGGTGGACAACCTCAATACCTTTTCCAATGAAGTAACCCGGGTGGCACGGGAAGTCGGCACAGAAGGGAAATTAGGAGCCCAGGCAGATGTTCCTGGTGTGGCCGGCACCTGGAAGGAACTGACCGACAATGTGAATGCCATGGCCTCCAACCTGACCGATCAGGTCCGGAACATCGCCCAGGTGGGAACTGCCATTGCCAACGGAGACCTGACCCAGAAGATCACGGTAGAGGCCAAGGGAGAGATTGCCGAACTCAAAGAGATGCTCAACAGCATGGTAGACAGCCTGAATATTTTTGCCAGTGAGGTAACACGAGTAGCCAGAGAGGTCGGCACCGAAGGAAAGTTGGGAGCACAGGGAGAGGTTCCTGGAGTGGCCGGTACCTGGAAGGAACTGACCGACAACGTAAATGTGCTGGCTGCCAATCTCACCAATCAGGTGAGAAACATTGCCCAGGTGACCACCGCTGTAGCAAACGGTGACTTGTCCCAGAAAATTACCGTGGAAGCAGCCGGTGAGATTCTTGAACTCAAGAGTACCATCAATACCATGGTAGACAGTCTCAATACATTTGCTGCTGAGGTGACCCGAGTCGCCCGTGAGGTCGGTACTGAAGGGAAGTTAGGTGGTCAAGCGGATGTCCCGGGTGTCGCCGGTACCTGGAAGGACTTAACCGGTAATGTGAATGCCATGGCTTCCAACCTGACCGATCAGGTGCGGAACATCGCCCAGGTGGGAACTGCCATAGCCAACGGGGACTTGGCGCAGAAGATTACGGTTGAGGCGAGGGGTGAGATTGCCGAACTCAAAGAGACGCTCAACAGCATGGTCGATAGCCTCAATACATTCGCAGCTGAAGTCACCCGCGTTGCGCGAGAGGTCGGCACCGAAGGAAAGTTGGGAGCACAGGGAGAGGTTCCTGGAGTGGC
>CAYUAG010000002.1:0-7857 GCA_964442615.1 uncultured bacterium | reverse complement strand
GGTGAGATTCTTGAACTCAAGAGTACCATCAATACCATGGTAGACAGTCTCAATAGATTTGCTGCTGAGGTCACCCGAGTCGCCCGTGAGGTCGGTACTGAAGGGAAGTTAGGTGGTCAAGCGGAGGTCCCGGGTGCGGCTGGTACCTGGAAAGACCTTACGGACAATGTGAATGCCATGGCAGCTAACCTCACCAATCAGGTACGGAACATCGCCCAGGTAGGGACTGCCATAGCCAACGGGGACTTGGCGCAGAAGATCACAGTTGAGGCCATGGGCGAGATCGCCGAACTCAAAGATACGCTCAATAACATGGTTGATAGCCTGAATATCTTTGCTGGTGAAGTGACGCGAATTGCCAAAGAAGTGGGTACTGAAGGCAAATTAGGTGGCCAGGCAGAGGTACCCGGCGTAGCTGGTACCTGGAAAGACCTCACAGGCAATGTGAATGCCATGGCAAACAACCTCACCAATCAGGTGAGAAATATTGCCCAGGTTGCCACAGCCATTAGTGCAGGAGACCTGACCCAAAAAATTACGGTTGAAGCAAGTGGAGAGATTTTAGAGCTGAAAAATACGCTCAACAAAATGGTAGACGACTTGAATCGATTGGCCAGTGAGGTCTCGAGAGTGGCGCAGATCGCCGGTGCAGAGGGAAAGTTGAGCGAGCGTGCCAGGGTTGAGGGAGTGGCTGGGAGCTGGAAGGACATAGTGGATACCCTCAACACCTTGCTCGACTCCATTGCGACCCCTGTTCAGGAGGTCATAAGGCTTGCCGTGGCCCTGTCCAAAGGGGACATTTCACAGAGAGTAGCCATCGAGACAAGAGGCGACATCAAAACCTTGTCAGATGCCCTGAACAAATCTTTCGACGACCTGAGTGCACTCATTCGGCTGGCCATGGACAGCTCCACAAAAGTCGCCACTGGATCTGGTCAATTAGCTGAAACGTCCACGCAGGTCAATACCGCCCTGGCCCAGGCAGCCAACACGACGCAACAGATTGCCGAGGGAGCAAAAGAGCAATCCAAGAAGTTGGAAGGAAGTACAAAGGTCGTGGTCGATCTTTCCCAATCCATACAACAGGGTGCGACCAACGCCCAGTCGGCTGCGGAGGTGACGCAAGAAGCGGCCAAGCTTGCTCAGAGGGGCACCGAATCCGGAAGGCAGGCAGCGGATCGATTGGGATCAATCGATGAGATTGTGAAAGGGAACACGGATACGGTGAAGGATCTGGATAAGCGAGCCAAAGAGATCGCGGTCATCGTGGGTACGACCAAGGACATTGCCGATCAGACAAACCTTCTTGCATTGAATGCTGCGATCGAGGCAGCCCATGCAGGAGAAGCCGGGCGCGGCTTTGCCGTGGTTGCGGATGAGATCAGGAAGCTGGCCGAAGGCACGAAGAACGCAGCCGTACAGATTGAGGATATGGTGAGCACCATAGGAGAAGCAACGTCTGAAGTTGTAACCAGCATGACCTCGGGAACCGAACAGGTCACCGAGAGTATTGACATCGTGAATCAGGCACTCGCTATACTGGATCAGATTGGTTCCGGTGCCCAGGAGATTACGGCCAAGGCTCAGGAAATCTCCTCTGCCACCTCAGAGCAGGCTGGTGGTGCTCAGCAGGTGGCAAAGAATATCGAGGAAATCGCGGCAACGAGCGAGCAGGCTGCTGTGGGAGCGGGCCAGATGTCCACCTCTATTCAGCAGCAAACCTCGGCCATGCAGCAGATGTCCGCCTCTGCCCAGAATGTGTCGACTTTAGCCGAAGGTCTGAGAGCAGCACTGAGAAGATTCAAGGTAACGACTGAGGTTGGGGAAGTGGAAGTTAGCGAAGAAGTAGCAGAAACGGAATAACGGATAGGAAATAGCGAATAGCGTAGAGCGTTTAGCGGATAGAAAGGACTAAATATTGACTAAGAGTTTTATCCTAAACGCTCTATACTCCACGCTAATATCAAGGAGAACAGGGATATGAACGAGAAAAATACACCCACAAAAGGGGCAAAAATACAACATCAAGAGAAGAGGAATAAGCCCGAAGCCCATGAAGAAGGGAAAATTATCCAACTCATCGTGTTTAATCTGGGAGACGAGGAATTCAGCGCAGACATCGACCAGGTCAGAGATATTGTTCGGGCAGGATCTATTACAACGATACCGGATTCTCCTGATTTCATCAAGGGTGTTACGAATGTCAGAGGAGAAATCGCGGTTGTCATCGATCTGAAGAGACGTTTTTTCCTGCAACCAAAGGAAGAAGTTGAAGAGAAACACATCGTCATGACAGAACAGGAAAAGAACCTTTTCGGGCTAATGGTTGATGAGGTTACTGAGGTCTTGAGGATTCCTGAGACAGAGATTAAGTCTACGCCGGAGCTGGTCACGAAGATCGATAGAGTCTATATCAGTGGTGTTCTAACCCTTGATAATCGTTTGATTATGCTGCTTGACTTGAGAAAAGTACTTTCGGAAGAGGAACTCGTCAAGTTGAGCGAACTGCGATTAAAGTATAATATGGCGGAAGGCAAGAGAGTGGAGAACGAATATCGGAGACCAGAGGCCGGAAATCGGAGAGCAGAGACCGGAGACCGAAGACCTGAGGTGGCAAAGAAAGCTAAAGCTGAGAAAGTACTGGAAGAGGAAGAAAATAAAGTAAAGAAGTAAGGAAGTAGATAAAGAAAAGATGGTAAAGTAATGAGGCAGAGTTTTATCGAGAAATTAACCCTATAGGATTTCATGGAGTGAACATGTAAGGCTATGGCCTATATTTCAGAATATGAAAAGCTAAAGCCTTAATCCCAAAGTTAAGTCATATTGTTCTGTGGAATCATTTAGTGAACTGATGCAAAAAGACGGAGGAAGAAATGAAGAAGATTCTTATTGTCGATGACTCGTTATTCATGCGAAAGGTTTTGAAGGATATTTTATCTGATAAGAAGTATGGTATTGTGGAAGCGGATTCAGGGGATCGGGCCCTGGAGCAATTCAAGAAAGAGAAACCGGATCTGGTCTTATTGGATATCATCATGCCCGGAGGTGAAGAAGAGGGTGTGAGGGTTCTTAGAGAGATTATTAAGACGACTCCTAAAGCAAATGTCATCATGATTACTGCTGTTGGGCAAGATGCAATCATTGTAGAATGCAAGAAGCTTGGTGTAAAGGATTACATAATCAAGCCTTTTGATGCTCAGTTAGTTGTTGAGACGGTTGAAAAGTATTTGAAATAGATTTTCGTCGTTCAGGTTTGGTGCTTGTTGATTAGTGTTCGAATTTTGATCCCCGAATCACAAACGACGAATCAAAAGAAATGGATTATTGAAATGATAAGAGTGCTCGTAGTGGATGATTCCCTTTTTATGCGAAGATTGGTTTCAGACATGCTCAATTCTGATAAAGAGGTAAAAGTTGTAGATACTGCAAGAAATGGAGCAGAAGCAGTATCTAAGATTCCCAAGCTAAAGCCAGACGTGGTTACACTGGATTTGGTCATGCCCGGCTGGGATGGGTTAACTACGTTAAAACGTATCATGAATGAATTTCCTACTCCTGTAGTGATACTTTCCGCCTATAGCAAAAAAGACGCAGATACGACTCTGGAATGCCTTAACGAAGGTGCAGTGGGTTTTGTCCTTAAACCTTCGGGTGAACTGTCTCTGGATATAGAAAAGATTAAGAATCAACTCTTGGAAGAAGTAAGGACCGCTTCGAAAGTTAATTTTAGAAAAATATCATCCCTTATTACTAAGAAGACTAAAATAGTCAAACGTAAATTAATCAGCATAAAAGAGATTATTGTCATCGGTGCTTCCACCGGAGGTCCACAGACACTGGAGGTAGTTTTATCTTTTCTGTCAGCCGATTTTCCTGTTCCCATTATTGTGATCCAGCATATGCCAAGTATATTCTTTACTCAAAGCTTAGCAGAGCGTTTCAATAAGATTTGTGCATTGAAAGTTAAGGTAGCAGAGAATAATGAGATGATCCAAGCGGGTAAGGTATATCTTGCTCCCAGCGGATTTCAGTTGACACTAAAGACTCGTCGTCCGTCGTCCGGTGTTCGTCGTTCGGTGATCGGTGATCGTAATTCGGTATTTGGTAGTCAGTGTTCGATCCTCGATTCCCGAGTCACGAACGATGAGTCACTAGTGACGAGTCCCGAGACGTTCTGTCTTAAAAAGGATAAATCCAATGAGTTTGGTCCTTCAATCGATGTAACCATGAAATCAGCGGCTCAAATTTTCAATAAAAACACAATAGGAATTATTCTGAGTGGTATGGGACGGGATGGATTGGAAGGAATAAAGACTATTAAAGAGGCTGGTGGTAGAGCGATTGTCCAGGATGCATCTTCGTTGATATTCGGTATGCCTAAAACAGTCATTGATGCAGGATTTGCTGATCAGGTACTGCCTGCAAGCGAGATACCTTCAATGATGTTGAAATATATTTCATGAAATGAGATGGTAATAATGCCAGAAGATCTTAGCAAATACAAAGATACCTACTTGAGCGAGGGAAGAGAACACCTTGCTTCTATGAACAAGTCTCTTCTTGAGTTGGAGAAGGAGCCAGCTAAGGTGGAACGGGTGAATGATATATTCCGCGAGGTGCATACCTTAAAGAGTATGGCCGCCACGATGAATTACAATCAAACAGCTCGCTTGTGTCATGCGTTGGAAGATGTATTGGATGGAATAAAGAAAAAGAAGGTCAAACTGGAAAGTTGTGCCGATGTATTATTTGAATGTTTTGATACCCTGGAGTTGAGTATAAAAGAGATTTCGAAGGGTAAAGAAGAGCTTGCTTCGGATACATTAGTAATTCAATTACAGACTTTACTAAGGGCGGGGAAAAAAATAGGGATCACAAGCAATGAATCACGAACCACGAACGACGAATCACGAGTCACAAATCCTGAGTCAGGGATTTTGCAGATGGAAAGAATCCAGAGCATAGAGGTTAAGGTAGAGAGGCTCGATCACCTCATGAATTTGGCAGAGGAGTTGTTAATCAATAAGATGCGGCTCGATCGAATTAAGGAAGAACTGGAGGACTCTGAGCTGACTGCTACAGTCGATCTATTGGGAAGACTCGTAACCGATATCCAGTACAACGTCATGCAGTCAAGGATGGTGCCCGTAGGATTTGTGTTTAATCGATTTCCCCGGATGGTGAGAGATTTAGCCAGACAGCAGAAAAAGGAAATTAATCTTGAAATGCAGGGGAGCGATATCGAACTGGACAGGTCGGTGATAGATGAAATCGGTGAATCCTTGGTTCACATTTTACGGAATGCTGTGGACCACGGCATTGAGGAACCACAGGAGCGAAAAAAAGTTGGCAAACCACCTCAAGGGTTGATAAGATTGGTTGCTAAAAGGACCAAGAATTTTGTGGTCATAGAGATTTCCGAGGACGGAGCTGGTCTTGACATTCAAGAATTGAAAAACACAGCAGTAAGGCGAGGCATTCTATCCCCACAAGCTTCCCAAGAAGATATAATAAACTCGATCTTTTCTGGGGTGAGTACCACAAAAAAGGTTACAGCAGTTTCTGGAAGAGGTTTTGGTTTAAATATCGTCAAGAATAAAATCGAATCTCTCGGAGGCACAATTAAAGTCACATCAGAACCGAAGAAGGGAACTACATTCGTAATAGAAATACCACTGACCTTGGCTATAATCAAGACTCTGCTTGTCAAGGTTGGGAGTAAAATTTATGCAATTCCATTAGGAAGTATAGAGAGATTGGTCAGTGTGAATCAAGAAGATATTAAAGGCATGATGAATCATGAGGCTATTGTTTTGAATGAAGAAGAGATACCCATAACCAGATTAGATGTGCTGTTTTCCTCATCATCTTTAGCTCTTGAGAAACAGCCGATAGCAATCATCAGGAGGGGACAGGAAAAATTGGGCTTAGCTGTTGACCGCTTCTTAACGGCACAGGAGATTGTGATTAAACCATTAAATAGATTAGTCAGGGAAAATAAGTATTTTTCCGGTATAACCATAATTGGTTCCGGCGAAGTTGTGTTGATTTTGGATGTTGCAAACTTAATGCTTACGAGAAGAAATATAGAGATAATGAAGCAAGAAGCAGAGTATTAGAAGAGAGATATAAAGAAGCGATAAGTTCATTAAGAATCGAATATATTTAAGAAAGGATGGAAGCCATGGTAAACGAATTACAAGAAATAAACAAACAGGCTGCCGTCAATGCCTCGCGTGCTCTGTCAAAACTAATCGGTCGAACGGTTAGTGTTGATATTTCTAAGGCAGAAGTGAAAAATGTGGAGAAACTCACTCCGATTATCGGACAAGAAGAGATCGCTGTCGGGATTTACTTGCCGGTAACAGGGGATGTTAAAGGAGCCTCGTTGCTGATATTTCCAAAGGAGACCGCCTTTACCTTGAGTGATCTGTTGGTGAGAAGAGAACCTGGGACCACCCGAAAATTGACCGAGCTTGATGAATCGGCATTGAAGGAAGTAGGAAATATTATTTCCGGCAATTATTTTACCGTGCTTTCAAACAAGCTGGGCGTGAAGATCATTGAGCACATCCCTCGTTTTAGCTTTGATATGTTTGGTGCCATAATCGGTCAGATCATCACAAAATTTGTTCAAGAAGTTGAAAAGGCGCTCATCATAGAAATCGAGTTTATTTTTAAGCCCATAACACTGAAAGGATATTTCCTCCTTCTTTTCAGAGTGGAAGAACTGAAGGCAGTTCTGGGGGAGGGATGACTTTAGTAACTTTTCATAGACTTAAGAGAATAGAGAGTGAGGAACGTGTCAGATATTGAAGTAAAAATAGGCGAAATTGAGGTAATAAAAAGTACAGGTAATCTTTTAGCATCTGGAGTGGGTTCCTGTCTGATTATTACGCTCTATGATCCAAAACGCAAGATTGGGGCTTTGGCTCATACCATGCTAGCAAACCGTCGTTCGTCGCTCGTCGTTCGTCGTTCGAACCCCGAATCCCCAGCCACGAACAACGAATCACAAGATACGAGATACGTAGATAGTGCTATAGAGGAAATGTTGAAAAGAATGAAGGCACAAGGTACAAAAAGAGAGGTTTTAGAGGCGAAACTCATCGGTGGGGCAAATATGTTTTCTGCTTTTGAGTCGGATATCGGAAAAGAGAATGTTTTGAGTGCAAAGAAAAAGTTAAAAAAAGAAGGAATAAAGCTGGTTGGTGAAACCGTTGGCGGCTCTCAGGGAAGATCAGTGGAATTCTCAGTTGCTTCGGGTATAGTGACAGTTAAAGTTAAATTTTAAGGAGCGATTGTGACATATGGAGGATTTTAACATGATAATCGAAAAAAGGACGGAGTTTTTCAAAAAAATCGGTCCTGACATTGCAAAGCAAATGTCCATAGCTCTGCAGGAACTGACTCATGAAAAAATCCATATTGAATTCAGCAGTGTTCAGACTTTTGAATCCCGGAATGTCGGGATTGATATTGAAGAGAAATGTTTTGGTTCTTATGTGAAATTCATGGATTCAATAGGCCCTGTTCAGGGTATTGTCATGGCTGTTTTTCCGGTTTCAAGTGTGAAAAGCTTGACTGAATTGTTATTAAAACGATACCATGAGGATACAGAGGATGGTAAATTAAAATTTTCAGCATTCAAGGAGGGAGTGAATATCCTTGTTTTAACTTACATAAACGGTTTAGCGAATGCTTTAAGAGTAAAGTTAAGAATGAATGCTCCAAAATTTATTTGTATAAGAAATGTAGAGTTCATTCATTCTAATATATCAAAGGGAGGGGAAAAGAAAGGTGGTTTGGTGTCTGTCGGGCAACTAAGTATAAGTTTAAATAAAACAAGAGCTTGGG
>CAYUAG010000001.1:0-108270 GCA_964442615.1 uncultured bacterium | reverse complement strand
AAGAAAAAGTTCAGTTTTCTTTTGTATGATGACTTTTTCAGGGACGACTAATTATCCTATTTATATTTATTGATAATTTTCAAATATCACCTAATTGCTCTTAAACTTGGAAAGACTTGAAAGTATGATTTTTCAAAAAAAATTTGACCAACATACTAATATTTTGTATATTTAATGTTGAATTATAATATTAGTAACGCCGGGGTGGTGAAATTGGTAGACGCACTGGATTCAAAATCCAGCGGAGTTTAAACTCCATGCGGGTTCGATTCCCGCCTCCGGCACTACATAAGCCATTACTTGTAAGTATGGCTTATTTTTTTATAATTGACTATTTAACCTAAAAAATATATAGCATCCAAAATAAAAATATACTAAGTATAAAAAAAGTATTAAAGTTATTTAGTAATGTATGGATTTATAAAACAAAGTTTAAAATCAAACTTCTTCTATACTTCTGTTTCTTTGTAACTTAGTGTCTTAGTGGCAATAATTTATGAATAATCTAGATTAATTAATTTTCTAGTTTAATCCAATTATTTTTTTTCTATATCTTTTTGAAATCTTCTTCAGTCTTTTTTATCTGGCTTTTAAGTTCCTTCATCTCTGTAAGAAGCACTATTACCTTCTCATCCTTGAAAATATCAGTTGTTTTCTTATCCTGAAGCAAATCAAAAGAAACTCCACCCAGTTCTGCCGATTTCTTTTTCAGTTTATTCTTTAAATCAAAAAGTCTGGTCTGAAGCTTTCCCCGATTTAGAGTCTCGCCTGCTTTCTCAGCAAAAGTAGTAGCAAACTTCTTGGTTTTATCTGCAATGTCAGGTGCTACTTCTTTTGTTTTTTCAGCAATTTCAGATGTTACTTTTTTTGTCTCACCAGCTACACCAATTGCTACTTTCTTTGTTGTACCGGCAATATTAGATGCCACTTTCTTTATGGTACCGACAATATAAGATGTTGCTTTCTTGGTCGATCCGGCAAGGTCAGATACTGCCTTCTTGGTCTTATCAGTAACACTATTACTGATTTTTTTGGATTTTCTTGCAGCTTTGCTGGTACTTTCTTCAATTTTTGATTCTTTATCACTTTTCTTTTTTAATCCAGCTTCTAAGGGTTTACTTGCTCTCTTGGGATCAGAGCTACTTTTATTTATAATTTTTGCCTTCTTATTCAATTTATTCTTTAACTCTTCCATATTTTATTCCTCCCATAATCTTAATTCTTATTCAATTGCCTGAGCACTTTTTCTACTTCATCCTTCTTACCGAGAACCGTAAGTCGATCACCTTTATTGAGCTCTGTTTCACCATCTGGAATAATAACCTCTTTATTTCGTACCACAGAACCTATCAACACTGCCCCAGGAAGTTTGACCTCAGATATTTTTTTTCCAACCAGAGTTGATTTTTCTCCTACTACAATCTGTTCAAGGGTTCCATCCCCCATTTCAAGATCTTTTTTGAATCCTCTCACATATTTTTGTTCTATACCAGAAGTAAGCTCCTCAATCTCTGCTTCTTTTTGCTTAAGCTCTTTTTCCAAAACATAAATCTTTTTAACATACACAGATGTTCCTGTTTCTATTTTTTTTTCTTCAGGATTAGTTTGGAGTTCAAATACTTTACCACCTAATTCTGCCATTTGATTATGAATTTTTTTATGAATTGTTCTACAATCCCACTTAAGCCTAATTATCTGCGAATATTTAGTACCTTTTTCTGAAGAAACCTCAATTGCCTGCTCCAAACTATCAATTATTTTTTTCCAGAGACTCATACTACCCTCCTTTTATAATAAAAATTCTTTCCCATTCACAACTATCTCTCAATAAAAATTTTATTTATTGACACCTGGTTTTACTGTCTACACTAGAATAAAGTTTCCCATACAATCAGTCTCTATCAAGTTTTTTTTAATAAAATCTTCAAATACATCTAAAACCATCCTCCTTACCTTCTTAATCTTTTCCATATTTCTCTCTAAGGGTTCGTTTAGGTTTAAATAAAATTTTCAATTTAATTCTATTTGATTCCAAGGTATGATACTCTATCTACAAGATTGAATAACCTACACACCCTGGAAATCATGGTTTATTTCAACCTGATCTCTCCCCCAATTAAATACCTATATAAAACTTTCTGCCAACTGCTGGATAAATTCAGGGGAGCAGCATGTTCTCTCTTGATTTAGACAGTAGTCCTCCCTCCTTATTTCCGCAGTTACTTAAGCAAACAAGAGAATGTTCTCTCCCAGGTAGTCCACCAAACGGGTGGAGATATTAAAAGTATAGTATGACAGTTAATCCTAACAATAATATCAGGAACAGATTCTTTATAAGTCAAAGTACTAAAAAGGGATAATAATATTTCTGCAGTATTTTCTCAATAAGATCCTTATCAGGGAAAAATCCATTCTTATACACCTGCACCTGAAAAACAGTTTTAATTTAACAACTCCATCAGGATTCTCCGGAGGGAGATCATCAACAGCTCTATTCAAATCAACATAGGGACGGGTAATATCAGTATCCAAATACTGCAAAACCGCATCCAAGAAATCATAAATATCCCGGGTAAAGGTATCAATATCTTTCAGAATATCCGAAGAGGTGAAAGGTTATTATATTTTTTTTAATTCAGCAGGAATTCTCTTACCCTCATGGACAACAGATAACAACAGGGGAAGTTTATTCACTTTTTCTCCTTTATGCAATATCATTTTTAAAATCCTACAGCTGTACCGTCTCTTCTCACTTCTGCAACTGCCTGAAATTCCTCCCTGTTTCTGCATTTCATTACTGCTTGAATCGCTCCAAGATAAAAAGCAAAGGGCTCTCTTTCTTTTATACGATACCCTTTTTCTTTCAAGGATGGACCAAGCTCATTGGGGAAACGTTCTGTTTCTAGACTCACCCTTCCACCCAAAGAACAGTGAAGCCTGGGCATTCGCATAGCATCATCAAGAGTCATTCCTGTATCGATAACATGCATAAGAAATTGAGCCAAGGTTGATATAATACGCTCACTTCCCGGACTTCCGATCGCCATCCAGGCTTCATTATTTTGAAAAAGTATACTGGGAGCTACTGTTGCCCAGGGTACTGCATTGGGACGCAGATAGTAAGGATGAGGAACTATTTTGTATTCAAAGGCCATCATATAATTATTATAAAGAAATCCCAATCCCTCAGCTGCAGCTTTACTTCCGTACACTCGTTCAATAGACTGAGTAAGACTTACGGTGATACCGTTACTATCCATTACAGAAACATGAGTTGTCTCTCCTGCAAGTTCATCCTCAGTCTCCCTAATGGGAAGAGTGGGTGCTGTAGTTGAAAGGATTTTTTTAATTGTTCTTCTTGTAAATGACTTACTCAACATCTCCTTTTCATTCACCTGAGGATAAAAATTAGCATCAAATGGTCTGTCCGAACGCTCCAGAAGAACATTTCTGAAAATTTCTGCAAGAATATGTCCCCGTTTTAAGGGATCCTGGTTCAGGTCTCCAGGGGAAAGTCTGTTAAGAAGGGCTAAACAAAAAAGAAGACTACGGCCTGATCCGGGAGGCGGCATGGAATAAACCTTAAGATCACGAAATGTTCCCCGTAAAGGTTTGCGTTCAATAGGCCAGGGAATGAGGGCTAGATCATCTGCTCGCAGCAATCCTCCGTTTTCTCTCATATCAGCATCAATTCGTTTTGCGGTTGTACCGGTATAAAACTCCTCTACTCCTTTCTCTGCAATTTTTTTTAAAAGGGAGGCTAGATCCGGTTGTTTAAATATTTCTCCTACCTGGTAAGGTTCCCCTTCCTTATAAAAATAAGAGAGACCAGATTGTGACTCAATCTTTCGAAATCTCTCAATTTTTCTCTTCTGGAGTCGATGTTGTAATTCAGTTATTTTATAGCCCTCAGTGGCAATTTTAAAGGCAGGTTCCACCACCTCATACCATTTTAAATTGCCATATTTCTTTTGCACATACCCCAGGGTTGCCAGGGTACTTGGTACTGTAGTCGCTCTATAACCACTGGCTCTATCTTGCTTATAAACCGCTCCTACATGGCTGAGAGACGGAGCTCGGGAAGAACCGTCAATTGCAATAACCTTTTTCCCTCTGCTAATAAGCATCATGGTCTGACCACCCAATCCACTGGCCTGAGGTTCACATACACTCAGAGTAAGAGCCGCTGCACAGGCTGCATCAATACTGTTCCCTTTTTTTCTTAATATTTCTATTCCTGCCTCTGTTGCTTCCGGAAAAGCGGTTGACACTGCTCCATTTCTCCCAATTGCTGTTTTGCCGTCTTCTGATGATTTAAAATTTGATTCTACGTTTCCAAAATCCATCCTATTTCTCCTTACTCAAATCGCAGAGGATGAGTGCCAGAAGGGTTGCCCGCTCTAAAAGGCTGTGTCTAAATATGAATTCACTGTGTTCCCGATATTCAGCACCTACCGGACCCATACCATCAATTACAGGTTTATCATCCTGGATAAAACAAATATCTGATGAACTCCAGCGGTGTTCTTCTAACAATCTAATATCAATATTATCAGCAATTGCTTTTACTCGTTTCCAGAATCTTTCTCTTCTTTTAGTTTTTATAAATGGAGGCCGACGTAATCCACCTTCAATTTGCACCCGAAATGTACCAGATTGATCCTTTTTAATCACATTTATAATTTTTTTATCAACCTCTTCCCCCATTTGCAAAGTATTAAAACGAACACTAAGTTTTACCTCACCATGAGCAATCTTCTCAGCAATATTGGTATCAATCTCAACTTTACTCGGTGCAATAACTAAACCTGTAGCAGTATCAGTCAGTCTAGTCCACCTAAGCAAAATTTTTGAAAATTCTTCAACTGACCAGGCAACTTCCTCAGCCCTACTTCCCTTTTCAAAATTCATCTGGCAGAAATACTGGGCTGCTCCAGAGCGTGATGTTATAGCTGTCCCTTTTATTCCTCCCCCTTTTAATCCAATAACTACACGTGCTTTACGGGAAAAATTTAAAACATGTTCCTGTGCTACTCTTCCCCCAGTTTTGTTATCAGTAGTAAGTAAAATTCCTATTTTTATTTTAGGTAGTTTTCTGACGAATCGTAAGGATTGTAAAGCAGAAACCAGTACAGCAAGTCCACCTTTATTTTCCCACACATCTGTTCCATAGATTTTATTTTTATCAAGATTGTAGTTTTGTTGTTTTCTAAAGGTAACTAAAGAGTCTAGATGACCCAGGAGAAGAACATCATAACTATCTTTAATTTCATTGGTAAAAAAAAGCATATTCCCAATCTCAACCTGGGGGATTACCTGCTGATTAAAACCCAGTTTACTCAGCTGTTCCCATATAATTTTACCACATCTATTGACTCCCTCAATATTTCTGATGTGAGTATTTATATCAGTCATCTTTTTTAACAATTTTTCTGTTCTTGCCTGTCTACTTCTTAAAAATCTGCGTATTCTTACAGAAATGGGTGAGTATCTGTCTTTTGTCTCTTTTTGATCAAATAATTTTGAAAAATAACGCACTGCAGCGACATCCAACATTTTGTTTACCAGTTGGGCATAGGTATATCCTGCTTTCTCTGCAGCCTGAACATAAGACCCTGTTCTTCCAAGACTTGCCATTGAATTAATTTCTAGAATAAAAATATTATTATTTTCATCCATACGGATATCAACTCTGGCAAAATCTTTTAACTCCAGAGCATTAAAGGCTTTTTTACTGGCATTTATCATAGCTGATTCAATTTCAGATTGAAGATCCGCAGGGCATATCTTTTCTCTGGGTTTCTCTTTTTTATTTTCTAGAGTCTGGATGGCATCAGGATCATTCTCCAGATTTATCTCTACAATCGGAAGTATATCCGGATTACCATTCCCCAGTAATGCAACACAGAATTCTCTCCCTCTAATAAACTGCTCTACCAGAGCTTGCTGCTGAAAATCCCTAATTATGAATTTAATAGCATTACGTAAATCTTTTTTATTATTAGCAAACTTAAGACCATAAGAAACAGCTTCCATTTTCGGTTTCACAATAACAGGAAAACTGACTTCACTCAGATCATCATTTGGACTAGAAAAAACCCAGAAATCCGGGGTGGGAATATTGTGTTTTTGGAAAATTATTTTGGTGATTACTTTATCAAGCGCCATTGCATGTCCGGTCGGACCTGAACCTACATAAGGTATTCCCATCATTTCAAGCATACTAGGAATGTGTGTATATCTGCTCTCCCCCTGTATTCCATATGCCATATTAAAAACCATGCCCATACGTTCCCCTTCAACTACCCTTGGCATAAATTCAGTAAGACTCTCAATAACCTGCATGTTGCCATCTATAACTTTAACATTATGGCCCCCTTTTTCCAGAGACTCTGCAACCAGCTTCACTGTTGACGGATTGTAAACCTCCTTGTTCTGTATACCAAACTGATTAATAACACTTGTTAAATCTTCGTTATAAATTATTGCAACTTTCACTCTATAACACCTCTTTTAACAATAATAAGTCTCAACCGCAATTTAAAATACTATCTTTTTTATGCTTTGTCAATACATTCTTTTTTATATTTTTTTTATAGATCCATGCCGAAATTAAAATGTTTGTATGATTAAAATGACTCAACCATTTAACTTTTACAACCAGCTGCTTCTATAAAAAATTAAAGAAAATGATAGGATTATTGACATGGAAATTTCAGTTAAAAAAATCCTTAAAGATTTCACTCTTATGACTAAATGATTTCCATAGAAAAAAATAAAGGTAAGATTTTTAAAAAATGAACTCATTCAGTAAGATACGTCAAATTCTGTAATTAGTAATTTTATAATAAAATTACTAATAATAGTTGCTACTCCTTCTTCCTATACCTCACCACAGCCAAACTCAGATAGACTACTCCATACCCAAACAGAAATAATAATTTATTGCTTATATCTTGGAATCCACTCCCTTTTAAAAGGACCATTCTCATTATATCCATTAAATAGGCAACTGGATTTAGTTTGACAATTATCTGAGCCCAATCAGGCATACTTTCAATAGGAGTAAACAGTCCACTCATTAAAATAAAAATTATTATAAAAAAAAAGGATACAAACATAGCCTGCTGCTGGGTATTTGTAATAGTTGATATAAAAAGACCAACTCCAAGAACAACCGGTAAGTACAGTGCTACAGCAAAAAACACCAGCCAGAGTGATCCAACAAAAGGAATATTAAAAAGAATTTTTCCCAAAGAGAGACCAAAAGCCATTTCCAAAAGACCAATTAACCAGAAAGGCAGTAACTTACCAACAATAAAATGGTATTTACGGATAGGGGTAACATTTATCTGTTCAATAGTACCTATCTCCTTTTCCCGGACAATATTCATTCCGGTTAGAAACATACCTACAATAGTTACAAGTATCACCAAAATACCTGGTACCATGTAGGTTTGATAGTTAAGTCTGGGATTAAACCAATAGATGGTTGAAGTATTGATATTTTCTATTACTACATTTCTGTTATTCTCATAGATAGTATTAAGCACTTTTAAATCTCGATTAAAATCTTTAATCACTGAGGTTGAGTAAGTATAAATCAAACTAGCTGAGTTCTGATTTATACCATTAATAAGAATCTGAACAGAAGATCCACCTTTTGTATAGATATTCTTTTCAAAATCCTCTGGTATTATCAAAACCATATCTGCTCTTTCCTTTTCAATCAGATGTAAGGCATCTTGCAAGGCTAAAGAGCTCTTAATCCTGAAAAAGGGAGAACCTTCAAATTTATTGATCAATATCCTGGATTCAGTTGACATGTCTCTATTTACCACTACAAGATCAATATTCTTCATCTCAAAAGTTGCAGCATGTGCTAAAATGAGCATCTGTACAATAGGTATGAAAAATATCATAGGGAGCATCTGGCGATTCCTAAAAATCTGTAAAAATTCTTTTTGAAGTATATATGTAATGGTTTGCATTTCCATACCTACTAGAGATTTAAGCCTTTATCCTTTTGTCTTTTGTCTTTATCCTTCATCCTTTATCCTTTTTTCTAATGATTGACTACTCTAAACGAATCTTAAACTTTTTCACACTCAGTCCCAGGAAGACAATTGCCATACCTATTAGTACTACAGTCTCCTTCCAGATAAATGTTATACCAGTTCCCTTTATCATGACATTTTTAATTATGCGAATAAACCACTTGGCAGGAACAATGTTGCTAAAATACTGCAGGATAAGTGGTATATTTTCTATAGGAAAAATAAATCCGGAAAGAAGCATGGTGGGCATCATCAATCCTACCAAGGAAATCATCATGGCTATAAGCTGACTTTCAGTTACAGTTGAAATATATACTCCTATACAAAGGGCAGTAGTTATGAATATCATTCCTTCACCTAAAAGAAGCAGAAGACTCCCCTTAACTGGAAGCCCAAAAACAGCATTACCCAATACTACTATTATAACTGTATTGATAAATGAAATCACTACATAAGGTACCACCTTACCAAAAATAATATGAAAAGGTCGGAAGGGTGAGACCAGTAACATTTCCATGGTGCCAAGTTCTTTTTCTCTGGTAATTGATATAGAGGTTATCATGGCAGATATCAAGGTTAAAAGAAGAGCCATAACCCCGGGTACAAACATAAATACTCCCTTGAGTTCTGGATTATACAGCATTAGTATTTTTGGAAAAACACCTGCGTTTTGATTCCTTTCAAAATTCATATCCATTATAAAATCATTAATAACCGCTTTTGTATAGGTGGATAACAATCTGGCAGTATTGGGATCAGAGGCATCACAGATTATTTGGATTCCCGGTTCACCAGTACGTTTGAGTTTTTTTGCAAAATCCGGTTCAAATACTACTACCTCCTTTATTTCACCATGCTTAAAATAATCTTCAATTTGTTGTTGTCTAAATATTTCACCTCTGATAAAAAAATATCCGGAAGAGGTCAATTTATTTATCAGCCTGACTGTTACATTATCCCTTGATTTATCAAAAACAGCAATCTTGGCATCTTTGATCTCATTAGTTATAACATAACCGAAAAGAAGTACCAGTACCACTGGAATTCCAAAAACAATTAGCAGAGTTCGGGTATCTCTCAGAATATGAAAAAATTCTTTTTTTATTACTTCCCGTAACAATCGCATTTATTCATCCTTTGCGGCAATTCTCAAAAACACCTGATTCATATTTTCCACCCTATATCTTTCCTTTAATACTTTTGGCTCATCCAGGGCCTTAATTTCTCCTTCCTTCATGATGGAAACTCTGGAACAGTATTCTGCTTCATCCATGTAATGGGTAGTAATAAAAACTGTGGTTCCGTTATGGGCTGTTCCATAAATCAAATTCCAGAACTGTCTTCGGGTAACCGGATCTACACCACTTGTAGGTTCATCTAAAAATACAAGGGCAGGATCATGCAGAATAGCTACACAGAAGGCCAGCTTCTGTCTCCAGCCCAGAGGAACATCTTTTACCAGTTTATTTCTAATATCTCCGAAATCAAGCTTATGGAGAAAGTAATCTGTACGACTTTTAATATCATTTTTTGACATTCCATATATTCCACCATAAAATCTCATATTCTCAAATACGCTAAGATCTTCATAAAGAGAAAACCTCTGACTCATGTAGCCAATACTTTTCTTTATCTTTTCTGATTCAGTATATACATCAAATCCCGCAACTTTTATTATTCCTGAAGTGGGTTTGAGCAGGCCGGAGAGTATCTTCAGGGCAGTAGTTTTTCCTGCTCCATTTGGCCCTAAAAATCCAAAAATCTCTCCTTGAAAGACTCTAAAACTTAAATTGCTATTTGCAGTAAAATCACCAAAATTCTTAACCAGCTTTTCAACTTCAATTATTACCTTCTCAGACATAATTTATACTCTCTCTTTATCAGTGGTAAACTTCTTAATATTACAATTTTTTCTTTAATGAAATCTCAACCTTTCACATTAATTCAATAAAACAATCCTCAATAGTAGGTTTTATTATTTCAATCTTAATGTCTTTGTGTGCATTATCTTTCAGATAGTCACGTAACTTCTGGATACTAGTTGTTTTCTCCCTGAAAGTAAAATGAACATCTTGACCAAATAAAAAGACAGTTCGAGTCAGATCAAATTTCCGTAAATCACCTATTAATTTGTAAATGTCATGAGAGCTGACTGCAAAAAGCGTTTGATCAAAATTTTCCATAATAGTCTCGGGTGTATCAATACTCAATACTCTTCCCTTTTGCATAAGAGCTACCCTATCACACATTTCTGCTTCATCCATGTAAGGAGTTGATACAATAATGGTAATTCCACTCTTCTGTAATCGCTTGAGTACACTCCAAAGTTCCTTTCTGGATACTGCATCTACTCCTGTATTTGGTTCATCCAAAATTAAAACTTTTGGTTTGTGTATCAAAGCGCAAGAGAGGGCAAGCTTCTGCTTCATACCACCGGAAAGCTTACCGGCTTTACGATCTTTAAAGGCTTCAATATGAGAATAGATTCCTTTGATAAGATCATAATTTTCTTTAACTTCTGTCCCAAAAACCGCTGCAAAAAAATTCAGATTCTCTTCAACCGTAAGATCATGGTAAAGAGAAAATCGTCCCGGCATATAACCAATAATCTTTTGTACTTCCCGCATATGATCAATAACATCAAATCCTTCCACTGAAACTCTTCCCTGGTCTGGAAGCAAAAGAGTGGCAATTATTCTCATAAGAGTTGTTTTACCAGCTCCGTCCGGACCGATTAAACCAAATATTTCTGCAGGTCTGATCCCCATAGAAATACTGTCCAGTGCAGCAGTATTTTTATATTTTTTACTTAGGTTTTCAACTTGTATCGAGTTTTTCTTCTGCATATTAGCGGTAACCGGTAACTTTTTTCTTTAATCAGTCTTTAGAAGTTAGAAGATAGAGGATAGTGGATAGTGGATAGAAAGATTACGGGGATGTGGGGGAACTAACTTCTATTTTCTATTCTCTATTATCTCTGATAAACCGTACTTCCCCGGGCATACCAATTTTTAAGGTACCATCATTATTGACTTTTACTTTAATAGCATACACCTGACTTACCCGTTCCTCCTTTGTCTGTATCATCTTGGGAGTAAATTCAGCTTTAGATGAAATCCAGGTAATCCTGCCAGGAAAAGATTGATTGTGTCTTTTATCTTTATCAATCAAAACTTCTACCTCCTCTCCTATTTTCACCTGAGGAAGCTGCGCTCCACTTATATAGGCTCTTATTATCAACTCCTGAAGATTTGCAATTTTATAAAGAGGTTTACCAGGAACCACAAGTTCATGTTCTTCAATATACTTCTCCAGTACTGTACCTTTGACTGGATTTTCAATTATACAATGTGCTATTCTATCTTCAAGTTGAGCGAGCTGAACTTGGATAGCTTTCCTTTGAAACAATAGACTCTGTTTCTGCTCTATTGCTGCCTCTAAATTCTTTTGGGCAACTGTAACTTTGGTGGTAATATTATCCAGTTCCTGATCAGTTACAACCTCCTCCCTATTCATTCTTTGGAGACGATTTTGTTGCTTGTGGAGATTTTCAATAGTCTGCTCCTGAGCTTCAATTCTATTCCCCTGCCCTAGAATATTTGCTGAAGAAGCTTTAAGCTGAGCTAGCAACTGTTGTTTTTTAAATGAAAGTGAAGTAGTATCTATTAAACCCACAAACTCAGATTTATCTATTTCTTCACCTTCTTCAAGGTGTAATACCACCACTTCTCCTTCTGCCTGGGATGAAATTATAATTTCAACCGCTTCAAAGTTTCCATACGCATCTGACTCTTTATTCCCATTACTACATCCTGCCAGTACTATAAAAAAAATCGGTATAAATAGTAATTTGCTAATTTTCATATCTCATCCTTACGTTTACTTTTCTTTCTAATTCTGTTAAATCCAGCAACTAACAAAACAAACTAACCGAACTATCTTATTTTCAATTATTTAAAATACTTCTTGTTCGTTTTGTTCGATTCTAATTCTTATACAATTTGGTTTTTAATTCTTAAGCCCTTATTCTTTGTTTTCATTTCCCTTTTCTGAAATTTATCTGTATTAATCCGTGTTTATCCGTGGCTCTTTAAAAAATACCAGCTATGAATATCAATCACTTCTTGATTGCATTTATAATAAATTTTGCCACTTCTGTTTTTCTTTGCTCCAGAAATACATCATATTTCTTTTCATTATTTTCAAATCCGACTCTCTGAATTATGGGGCGTCCAACAATAGGGAATGCACACATAGAAAGCATATTGACAAACAGATGTCTGTAGTCAATCTCAATTATATTACCCTTTTTTATCTCACTATCAACCTCTTTTTTAAACTTTTCTACTAGATTGAGATTTAATTCAGAAATAACTCCAGCTACGGTATCAGCAAAATCCTCCGGATTCCTGCTCAACTCATGAATAAGGAACAGAGGAACAAGTGGATGTCTTTGTATGGTTTCAATATACGCCGCGATAAACTTTTCAATCTTATCTATAAATGGTATTTCCATACTGAATACTTTTAGAACTTCTGGTAAAAATCTAGGAAAAACTTTTCTGAACACCGCTCTGAATAATTTTTGTTTTGAACGATAGTAATAGTGGAGAAGAGCTTTATTTATATTTGCTGTATCAGCTATCTCCTGCATTCGGGCTCCAGACATTCCTTTTTCAATAAAAACTTTTTCTGCTGCTTGTAATATTTTATCTTCTGTTGACTCTTTTTTTATCATCTTTTCACCAATAAGTTTAACTAATTGATTTAACCATATGGTTAAATATAAAACAATTTTTCTCTTTTGTCAAGTGCTCTTTTAAAATTTATTTATGGAAAATCAATAAAAAAATTTATGATACTGCCATTTTCGGCTTTGGTCGCCTATCGAATAATAAATTGCCTAAAGGCAATGCCACACGAATACCCTATGTGTTCAGGTCACCCGTCGCACTTGTCATCAATCGCTGTATCATTAAGAAAATATGCAGCTGGAAAGATCATAGAGTAGCTTAAGATTGTTTCTTATCTGTAAGTCAATAAAAAGTGAAACAGAGTTTCACACTTTAGTGCATTCCCAAACAGGAGAGTTTGGGAACGAGTTAGTTTCAGTTTTTTATCTTCAAGCCTAATTTGTTAAATTATACTTTAACCATCCTACCCAATATTCTCTTGAATCGTATTCTGTTATATCTCTGGGCAAGAATACAGGGTACATTGGCTATCAGAGCGTAAACAATCATAATAATGCCAGCCCACCAGTAATTCCAAATAAAAAACAAAGGTGCAAACAAAATAACAATCCAGTGGGCTGACTCTGCTCTGCACACTTCAACAATAAACTGCTGCAGGTACTCTTTAGTAACGGAGGTCAATGACCTTTTACGGAAACCCTTCCTAAAGAGAGCTGCCCCATCCGGAAGCATATCTTTCCATTTCTTTATTTTAAAAAACCTTTCATAAAGTTCCCCCCGCTTTTCCCATGTCCCTTCCCTGTATATCCAGGCCTGAGTATTTATATATTTTTCAGGAACAATTGTCACCACATAGGAAACAGACATATGAATAATAAACCAGGCTAAAATATCAATAATAATGATCCAATATACGGGTAATTCAATCAGCATATATCATCCTTTAGGCTTTTACTGCTCTTGACTTCCATTTTATACTTTTATTCAATATCAGAAAAATCAAGGAACGAAAAAAAACAACACAATAAAATACCAGATGAAAAGGAAAAAACAGAGCAGATATAATTTTAAAACTACCAATTCTTTTTAACATCCAATACATTTGAATAGAAAATCCGCAATATAATAGTATCCAATAAAAAAATCCACTATTTTCGAAAATACTTCTAATTAAAAAAACAGAAACTATAAAACCTCCGGAAATCCAAAAAATTATAAGCAGTAGAGTTAGAAAAGATGTCTGTCCCAAACCGGAAGCAAAAGCTTTTGTCCAGCCGTTTACAAGGTCCTTTAATCCCTTAGGATACATACGATAGGACAGAGTCCCTCTCCCACCCAGGCATTTAAGAGGGATATTCTTTGCTCTGAACTTGGCTGCCATAAAAACATTTTCAAGCATCCGGTGCTTAACAGATTCATGTCCATTGATTTTATAATAATTGTTTCGATGAACAATCAGGGAAGGGCCAAATAGACCAGTTGTTTTTAAACTTTTTAAAGGTGTAAAAGCGTTCATAGAACCGAGGGTGATAATATTAAACACAGCTGATAACTCTTCATATAATTTTTTCACTTTATGATAGGGAGCAATGGACAGGACTACACCACCCTCAGTATCATCTTCATGCACTGTATTCATATAGGTATGCATTATCTTCTGCAATCCGTTATCCTCGAATTCCGTGTCAGCATCTAAAAATATAAATAAATCACTATTGGTATGTTGAGCACCTTGATAACAGGCCCAGGATTTTCCCAACCATCCTTCTGGTAAGGATTGAGACTCTATTACTATTGCTCCTTTTGCAATACCTATTTCACCTGTTCTATCGGTTGAGCCATCATTAACCACAATTACCTCATCCGCCTTAAACTGCTGCTCATGAATAGAATCAAGTAAATGTCCAATATTATGCTCTTCGTTTCTGGCAGGAATAATTATTGAAACACTCGGAAATTTATTTTTACCCGTGCTTAATCTGCAAACAGGGATCCTGAATAAATAAAAGAAGCCGCATAACCAGAATATACTGGAAATAGAGATCAAAAAAAACGAGTTTAAATCCATTGTTATTCTTCTTCATTTTCAAGTATTTTTTTGCAGACATTCTGTCCGCATAACAGCACCATAGGCATGCCGCCTCCGGGATTAACCGTACCACCGGTAAAATAGAGGTTATTATATTTTTTACTTTTTCTAGGTATTTTAAAAGCAAAATTTTTTCTTAAATCAGAAACAACTCCGTATATCGATCCATTATTGGAATAGTACATTCTTTCAATATCCAAAGGAGTAAGTATGTGTTCATATACAATATGTTTATGAATATCCTTTAATCCGAACCGTTCCAGTTTATCATAGATAACCTCCCTATACTGCATATAGTGTTCTCTGGTAAGTGGATTCGATTTGTCTATATAGGGGATATGCGGCAGAACCTTGAGGCCAGAACAATGTGCAGGGGCAACCGAAGGATCAGATTTAGATGCATCCACAAGATACAGTGTCGGATCTTGGGGCAGCTTTTTTTTATTGAAAACAGAATTAAAATGCTCTTTCTGATTCTCGGAAAATAAAAAATTATGATGGGCAAGTTGAGGATATTGGAGGTCAAGGCCGATATCAATAACAAGTCCCGAACATGCCGGCTCGTATTTTTTAAGCTTTTTTAAAAATTTATCATCTTCCTGCAGCAGTTGCCTGTATGTCGGAATACCCTCCATATTTGATACAACAATATCCGCCTTATGAATTTCATTATTAACTTTAACTGCGGTCACAGTATCATTGTTAGTAATAATCCTTTTTACTTCGCTGTTTAGATTAACTGGTATTCCGAGTTCCTTCATATATTTTTCAAAGCCTCTAGCAATATTGTACATCCCACCTGATGCATACCATAAATCATATTTAAATTGTATGGTAGGCATAAGGTTCATAAATCCAGGAGCAGTATATGCTGAGGAACCAACATATTTAATAAAAAAATCCAGTATGTCAATAAGATAATGATTTTTAATATACTTACTTACTCCTTTATGCATGGTTCTCAAGAAATCAATTTTAAAAACAGTGGATAAATCATAAAATTTCATAAAATCAAAAGTGCTATCAAGCCCCTGGTCAAAATACCCCTTTTCAATAATATCATACTGCATACTGGAATACTCAAGAAACTTTTGAAATTGTGAAAATGATTGTTTGTCAAGTTTGGCAAGTTCTTTTTTCATAAAATCCATATCAGGATCAAGATCGATGACTGTATCATCTTCAAAAAAATTTCTCCAGTGCGGTCTTACTTTTTGAATAGTTATATAATCATCCATATTCTTGCCTGTAGCTTCAAATAATTTTCTGAAATACTGAGGAAGCGTTAATATCGAGGGCCCCAGGTCAAAGCTATACCCTTGTTCCTTTACATAATTTAATTTCCCCCCGATTTTTTCATTTTTTTCAAAAATCACCACATCATATCCATTTATCTTTAACATAATAGCTGCCGATATACCACCTAAACCAGCACCAATGATTATCACTTTCTTATTTCTGCTTTTTTTTGTATCAGTCATTATTTACTCTCTTATTGTTTTCCCATTATTTTTCTTTCTCTTATTTAATTATAATATATGGTTGCACTCCTTTACATTAGAGAAATCAATACAAAAACTTAATAACTTTTTTTAAAATTTTTAATGGAACTTTATAGGGAGGATACACCGCTGCTATATCTCCAAAAAAACTCTTATGCAAAACTGATTTCTTATGACTAAAGGTAGTAAAACTTGCCTTTCCATGATACTGTCCCATACCGCTTTGCCCTATACCACCAAAGGGTAATTTATGGGATATAATGGAATGAATAGTACCGTTTATACACACTGAGCCTGAAGAAGTTTGGGTTAAAATGGTTTTCTGCTTTTTCTTGTTTTTAGAAAAAAAATACAGGATTAAGGGCTTTGGTTTATCTCTTAGTTTCTTTACTTCTCTATCTAAATTTTCATAAAATAATACAGGGAGAATTGGTCCAAATATTTCCTCCTCCATAATTTTGGCATCATGGTTGATTTCACTGATTACTGTAGGTGTAATAAATAACCTGTCACTATCTTTTATCCCTCCTGCAATTATGTTACCTTCTTTAATTAAATCGGATAAACGGTAAAAATGTTTTTCATTTATTATGTGAGAATAATCTTTATTTTCTATAACATTTTCGCCGTAAAAATCATGAATCGTAGTAATTAATTTTTTAATAAAAGCATTTTTAATTTTTTGATGAACCAGAAGATAATCAGGGGCAATACAGGTTTGACCAGCATTAAAAAATTTACCCCAGACAATTCTTTTGGCTGCAACATCCATATCGATATCAAAATCAACAATACAGGGATTTTTACCACCAAGTTCAAGAGTAACCGGAATTAAATATTCAGCTGCCTCCTTCATTATTATTTTCCCTACCCGAGTACTGCCAGTGAAAAAAATATAATCTATCTTTTTATTTATTAAATTTTGGATTACTTCCGCATCACCTTCCACCACTGCCATATATTCTTCTGGAAAATTTTGTTTAATTAATGAATACATCAACTGGGAAGTATGTTCAGATATTTCAGATGGTTTGGCGATAATACAATTACCTGCAGCAACAGCACCAATAAGCGGAGTAAACAATAATCCGAAGGGATAGTTCCAGGGGCTAATAATAAGGGTGATACCATAGGGTTCGTATTGAATATAGCTTTTCCCTGGTTGATTAATCAAAGGTATACTAACTTTCCAGGGTTGACTCCATTTTTTCAAGTGCTTAATCATTAACAATATTTCTTGTTGTACATAAGCAATCTCACTGGTATAGGATTCAGTTTCACTTTTATGCAGATCATTGTATAAGGCAGTCATTATTTCATTTTCATGCCTTTCTATAATATCATACATTTTTTTTAATGTATTTATCCTGAAAGAAATATCTCTGGTTTTACCAGTCTGAAAAAAATTCTTTTGACTGTTAAGTAATGTATTTATTTTTTTACTATTCATACAACTACTGAAAATTTTATAAAAAAGTTTAATTTCAGAAAAATATATAGATTAACTACAAATTTCTTAAAGGAATAAAATCTTTTTAATAATTAAAATTTTTACTACAGTAAATTAAAACTTTAATTAACCATATTGATTTTAATTAACATCTGTTTCTTATTTAAAGTGATCTTTGCTTTGTTAAAAGAAGGTGGGCCGAAGGAACCTTTGGCATCGTTTGAGGCGCCAAGACCTTCTTTGGGAATGCCAATCCAGTTAGAATTGACTTTATCGTCATTATTCTCATCATGATGTACGCTTATGGCATAATCACCATAGGGTATTTCTTCTAAATTAAATACCACCTTTTTATCTGTAATGGGAAGAATACGTTTAATATAAGCTTTGTCTTGATCTGAAGGAAAATGTTTTTTCTCTTCTATGGTAAAAAGCAGTAACCTGGCTTTACCCTTATCATTTTCAAAGCTAACAACTTCTACTTTTATACTACCCTTATTTATTTGAGCGAGAATCAATGAAGTAGACATCAACAAAAAAATTAGTAAACTATAAAAATATAAAAATCGTTTCATCATTTTTCTCTGATTATGATTCTATTTTTAAAATATTAAAATTAAATTACTATTTCAATAAAAAACTTTTCTGCCCTTGTAATATTCTCCCTTCTGAAAACTATCTATTCTCATTTAAAAATGATTGCATCTATAATGTCTTGTTTCAATTAAATTATTTATAATTTAAATATCTATAGAAATATCAGGATAGAACTGAGTGTATGGAACTTAATTTTTTATAATTATAGTATTTATCAAAAAAATTTATATCTATCTGTTGAACTTCTCCTTAGACAGCATGAAATCACTTATAAATATCAGCCAGAGATACCACTGTTACTCTTTCTTCAAAGCTTTCTATGGTCTCATCACACCAAAACTCAACTGTTTTCCTTCTGTCCGGTAATAAATCAAAATAATTATCAGTAAAAAATCCATTACAATCATCAACTGAAAGAAATACATCTTTGGCAAAGCAGTTAGAAATGAAATGTATAGAATATCCATTTTCTGTTTTATTAATTTCATAACTAATACCCGGTTTGCATAAATTTAAATCTTTAGGGGGAACAAAGAAAAAATTATTCTCTGCAATTGTTTGCTCTTGGTGATTTAAAAAACAGGTGAAAACAAGTTCTTTTCTATTTTCTTCCTGTAGTAAACTATCAATTGCAATCTTAACGTAGACTTTACTGCAATTTTTTTCTATTTCAGTGGTAAAACTTTTTTTCCACAACCAATCACCGGAAAATTTCAATAGACCCAGGATTAATTCACCTTCAAAGCTTTTCAATTTATCTGATACGATATAGACTTTTATAAAACCATCTTCAATAACCGGAGAAATAAGAATATCTTCATAGGCTTTTTTCACTCCATAATGGAGTGCTTTCCATCTACCATAGTAATCTACACTCGCCCAGGAGACAACTGGCCAACAGTCATTCAGCTGCCAGTAAAGAGTACCCATACACAAGGGTTTTGCCTGTCTGTGAGCCTCAATTGCTTTCACTATACCATCTCTTTGTAATAGCTGACTGACATAGACATAAGATTTGAAATCTGCAGGAACCTTATAATCACGCCTCATATATTCATCAATCAGCTCATACCCATAAGGATGTTTTTGATGAGTCTGCATGGATGCTGAATGTACATTCATCCCCTGCGAATCTGTAAATTGTTGAATTGTCTTGAGGGATGGAATACCCTGGAAACCATACTCAGACATAAATCTTCCTACTTTTTCTTCATATACTGAAAAGGGCTCTCTACCCCACCATACTCCCCAGTAATGACAATCCCCTTCCCTCAGGCTCTGCTCATGACCCCACCCTATCTTAGGAGATGAGGGCCAGTAAAACCGATCAGGATCAAATTCTTTAACTGCTTCAGGAAGAATCCCGTGAAAAACCTTAAGATAGTTATGCCAAATCTCTGTAGAATCTTGCTCAGAGTATCCTAACTGTTTCTGCCAATCCCAATTATGCCAAGCTTCATCTACTTCATTGTTTCCGCACCATAATGCTATACAAGGATGATTTCGTAACCGCTTAATGTTTTGGATAGCCTCTCTTTCAACATTTTTCACAAAAGCAGTATCACCTGGATACATAGCACAGGCAAATATAAAATCCTGCCAGACAAGCATTCCTTTTTCATCACAAATATCATAAAACAGATCATTCTCGTATATACCGCCACCCCATACACGCAACATATTCATATTAGCATCTACAGCTGATTGAATTACATCTTTATATCTTTGCTCAGTTACTTCAGGAAGAAAACTGTCTTGGGGAATATAATTTGCACCTTTCATAAAAACAGGAATACCGTTTAAAACTACCTGAAAACTGCTGCCTGCAGAATCCTTTTTTTGAACAATATTAAGAGATCTTAATCCCACTCTTTTAATAGCTGTATCAAGTAGTTTCCCTTTCGACTTCAACTCTCCCTTCAGGGTATAAAGATTCTGTTTTCCCAAGCCGTTACACCACCATAATTGAGGATCACAAATCCTGAAATTTAAAACAAGGTTGTTTTTTCCCTGTTTTAATGATAAAGATGAATCAGCTAGCACTGTATTGGTTTTTTCATTAGTTAGGCAGATATCAACACTCTGGGCAATGGATGATCTTATTTGAAAGTTAGCATTCAGAAAAGCTTCATCTTTAGTTAACTCATTCTGGTATATTTGCAGGTCTTCAATTACTGCCTGGCTCCATGCTTCCAGAACTACTGGTCGCCAAATTCCCATGGTAACAAAACGAGGTCCCCAGTCCCAGCCGTACTGATAGGGTGCTTTTCTGGTAAAAACTCTATTATCAGGAAGCTTATAACTCAACTGGGAAGCTTTAACTGAATCCTTTACTACCGATGAATAGAATTTAATTGTGATTCTGTTCATCCCCGGTTTTAACAAATCTCTACAATCAACCTTCCACTGTCTGAACATATTATCTGAGTTCAACAACAAAGTATCATTAACAAACACATTCGCATAGGTATCAAGTCCCTTAAAATTTAAAACTATATGATTCATGGATAGAATCTGATCGCTGACCACAAATTCATTTTCATATATCCAATTTTTTTTCTCAATCCATTGCACAGAATCCTCATTACTTTTAAAAAAAGGATTATCTATTATCTTGTTTTTATAAAGATCCATGTGAATACATCCCGGTACTGAGGCAGGATACCACTTATCATCACCTTCCTTACGAAACCTCCACTTTTTATCTAACCTGATATGAATTTTATTTATTCTTAAAAAAGAAAATTTAGATACGGAAATAGATGACAGAAGAAATCCGGCAGCAAGTAAATAATATATTAATCTCTTCATAAATGAGCTCATATTTTTATAAGAAAAAAAAATTATTCTAAAAAATTATAATAAATAGCTTATTGATAATAATTCATCTCAATTCTCAAAAAAAAATATTTCCCTTTATCGGTTTTCAAAAATCGCTGGATTATCTCTGATACTGAAAAAAAAATTCAGTTCTCAAGCACCCTTTTTAAAGATAATCTTTTACCGAATGAACATCCACACGGGTAAAAAGGCAGGATTCAACAAACCCATGAGAATTCATATGAACAAATCCTTTTCCGACCGCCATACAGCTTTGAAAATTATATTCATCATCCGCAACTACTCCCACAGGTACTACAGGTCCCATTGCAGCTGGATCCCTGACCAGCTCCTTTTTTAGATACATCACCTCCAACAAAAAATGCACCAAAAACTTCCTTAATATCTCTCCCCCCACATTCAGGACATCTTACTTTCTTCTTTTTGGATATAGAAGTAAAAGTTTCAAAATTTTTCTTACACTTTATACATTTGAATTCATAGGTTGGCATAGTTATTCCTTTATGACCATTTATCAAAAAAAATAATTTCTTCAAGATTCTTTCTTTTCCGTCTGTCTGGAGTTTCTGCAGCATAGCCCAGGGTTAATAATTCTACTATCCCAATACTTTCAGGTATGTTACAAATCTTACGAACCTTTTCAGGATCAAATGCGCCTATCCAGCAGGTCCCTAATCCCAGAGCTTTAGCAGCTATAGTCATATGATCAATTGCAATAGCCCCATTTATTACTCCTGCAGGTTGACCACAGCTCAAAATATAATCCGGCATTACAGTACAGCAGACAATAACCACTGGAGCCTCACCCACAAATAATTGATTCCCAGCAGCAGTGACCAAAGCCTGACGTAATTTTTTATCTCTGACAACCACAAATCTCCAATCCTGCATATTTTTTGCAGAAGGTGCAAGACGGGCCGCCTCTAATATTTGATTTAATTTTTCCTCTTCTACATTTCTATCTACATATTTTCTGATAGAACGTCTTTCTGCTATGACAGTAAAAACATCATAATTGTTAGTTCCTTCACACATAATTACCTCATAAAGTATAGTATGAAAATTAAAAATTTATTCTTGCAAGGGTGATCAATATCTTTTATCCTTTATCTCCTGAATTTTTAACAGTTATAAATTATTAATACTAAACACTAATTAAATTTCATAAGCATGATAATCAAAATCCATTTGTTTTATATTCATTCTAGAGCATAGTTGTTCTTCAGTCACTTTTGATTCATAAAATTTTGTATCCAAAAGCCATGCTTCGTTCATATTTGCACCAGTTAAATCAGTATGAGATAAATCAGAATAAATCAACTCTGCATTACTCAAGTCTGTTTCTATAAATATGGAACCTTTTAAATCAGCACGGGGAAGTATAATCCAAGCCAGATGTGCATAGGAAAAGTCAGCATTTCTCAGACAAATACCTTTCCGATAACGTTGATCATTATGAATGGTCCAGGGACCGCGTAGGTTCTGGTGGGAAAAATCAATCCCTCGTAAATCCAAAAATCTTTTTTTGGAAGGAATTTCCTTATTCTGAGGCACCTCTTTTAACAGACTAAAAATCTCCCTACCTTCGTTTAAGGCATAAACAATTTTATTGATCAAATCCCTATCCCATCTCTCACACAACCATTTTTTTTGTCTCTCATTTAAAGAATCCATTTCATTCTCCTCTTAGGATAGCAAACTGAGTTCCGACTTCTTTTTTTTATCTTCACCCAGAGGATGGTCAATTCCTTTATAAAATACAAAAAAAAATATCTTATTCAAATATTAAATCTTAAATACAACTCAGCATTATTAAATTATATTTTCCATTCATTAAAAAATCCATTTCCATAAAAAATAATATTAGAGGATTATCTATAACTTATCAAATAATTAAAAATGGAAATCATTCAGAAACTAGCTTATTCTCGCTTGACATAAACCTAATAAATTTTTATATTAAAAAATAAGTAATAAAAATGTAATATGAAACTTTATTGTTTTACAAAACAAGATTGAATAAAGGGAAAAAAATAATGAAAAAATTAATCATTTTATTAACAATTTTTATAAGTGCAGATTGTCTTTCTCAATGGTCAGGGTATCCTTATTATTCAGATGCCACTGAACTGGATGGCGGCATCGGGATGACCTGAATAGATAACCATTATTACTATACAATCAGTTTTCAACCGGATATCAGTATAGGAAAATTCGGCGTTGGTCTGGGTATAAATCTGCTGTATGACCATGAAACTGGTACACTACGTTCACAAGACTGGAACTCATCAAATGATTATGTCAGAATAATTCGTTATATCCGGTATGGTCATAAAAATGATCCTTTCTTTACAAAAATTGGTGCTCTAGATGCTGCAACTATTGGGCATGGATTCATCTTACATTGTTACAACAACCAGATCTATTATGATAAAAGAAAATTAGGATTACTTCTTGATGCAGATTTGGGGAAATTTGGTTTTGAATCAATGACAAGTAACCTGGGAAGACTGGAACTCATAGGTGTACGCACCTACTACTGTCCCCTTTATCATAGTACTATTCCGGTATTGAGGAATATGGCAATAGGAATTTCCTTTATAACAGATATTGATCCTGACTCTTTCAAAGCAACAAATGATGGAGCATCCGTATGGGGAGCAGATATTGAGCTGCCATTAATAAAATCAAAAATATTTAATATTATGGTTTATACTGACTATGCTGGGATTGTTAACTATGGTTCAGGTCAAACTGTTGGTTTAGGTACTGATTTTATCCCTAAAAAAAATTTTCTTGAGTGCAGATTCACCCTAGAAAAAAGATTTTTGGGTAAAGAGTTCATCCCTGGTTATTTCGGTCCCTTTTACGAAATTCTCAGGAATACAACCATGGCAGAATTAATAGATTTCTACTATTCCCTAGGTGGTGATTCTCTTGGAATTCCTGACAAGTATAGACCTATTTTGGATACACGCTCTATGAGCAAACAAAATTTACTTTCCATGATGAATAAAAGCAGAACAGGTTGGTTTATGGGCCTTTCTGCAAATCTTCTGAATATCATCAAGGGAATTGGCTACTATCAAAAAATTGATGGTCAGGAAAACAGCGGTTTGCTCCACTTTGGTGCCAGCTTATCCCCAAAAATCACTTCTTTGAGCTTAGAAGCATCCTATGATAAGAGAGGAATAGGAAAATTTAAAGATATAACTACTCTGGATTACCGGTCTATTGCTCGGTTTGGTCTAGGTTATAAAATATATCCATTCATGCTTATATATCTTGATTACATATGGAATTTTACCTGGGATGAAGAACTGAGAAGCTATAAACCACAGGAAAGATTCCAACCCCGAATTACCTTCAGATATCGCTTTTAATAATTTAGAATGATAGTAACAATATTATATTATAAAAATTTGACAGGATTAACAAGATATACAGGATTGAATAATAGATATTTGATGAAAGATATATTAAAATTATAATTTATTTTTAATTATTAAAATTTTATTATCGTGTGCCTCTTCTGAACAGGATTTTCTCAAACAAAATATAACCGTTAAAAAAGTTTATGCTATAGTTTTATCCTGTTATTTTGTCTAAAAATTATTAAAAACCAGATTCGTTTATTCATACCTCAATGCCTCAACCGGATCCAGTTTGGCAGCTTTACGGGCAGGAAAAACTCCTGCAAATACTCCAATAAATCCTAAAATTGCAGCTGTTATAATCATAACTGCTTGTGATATAACTGGTTTTCCCAGATAGGCTAATCCCTGATTTTCAACCGGTACAGCTTCAACTAGTTTAATAATAATACCAGATATGAGAATTCCTCCTATTCCACCTATTACAGCAATAAGTAGTGACTCAAAAATAAATTGTGAAATAATATGTTTTGCATGCGCTCCCACGGCAATTTTAATCCCAATTTCCCTGGTACGCTCTTTTACTACCACATACATAATATTTGCAATACCAATACCCGCAACCAGCAGGGTCAAACCTCCGACTATACCTAAAAATATTTCAATACCAGTAAAAACTTTATTCATTTCTTTAAGATTCGAAACAAAATCCCAAAACCTTAAAGCATTATCATCCTCAGGATCAAACCGGTGTTTTCTCCCCAATACCCTGAATAGTTCCGATTTGATAAATTCAGAATCAGTTAATTTATTTGGTTTTACAATAATCATGCGAAGACTTCGTCGGGGATACATGGACTCAAAAGTAGTAAAAGGAATTATTGCCCTCTCATCATCTGGGCCATTACTCATGCCAAGTTGAAGCTTTTTTTGCATAATACCAACAACTGTAAATGGTACCCCATCCATCTCTATTTGTTTACCAATAGGATTCTTCTCTCCGAAAAGTTCTTCTGCAATACCCGAACCCAGATACACCACTCTTCTTTTATCAACAATATCCTGCTGATTAAGAAATCGTCCTCCTTTTTTGGGATAAAAAGTTCTTAGATATTCAAAGTTGGGATAGACACCTTCACAATAAGTTGAAGCGGACTTATCTTTATATTTCAGCCGTACTCCCCACTGACCGTGGGTAGGTGATACCTCCTGTATCTGAGGTATACTTTTCCGTATTAAATTCACATCTTCTTTGTGTAACCGAATATCCCTTCCAATGGGGAGACCCTGATATTTAATACTCGTTTCCCCTCCATACACTCTGACAATATTATTACCCGCATTCTGCATACTAGAAACAATCCTATTCTTTAAACCTCTACCAAATGCCATCATCAGAACAATGGAAATAGTTCCCCAGGTAATAGCAAAAGTGGTTAAAAATACTCTGGTTTTTTGATTCTTTAAATCATGCAAAAAATCATTTATTAAAATCCATAAGACCATATTAGTATCTCAAACAATTAATTACCTGTAAATTAGCCGCTTTTTTTGCCGGGAAATAACCTGCTATAAGTCCAATTCCGGTTAAAATAAAAAGTGCTGTAAAAACTACCCACCATGATATTGACGGCCTACCAACAAATTCATCTATGGGAAGCAAAGACATTATACCCAAAATTATTAAAGAAATTAGCAATCCAATTAAAGCACCGATACCAATGATAAAAAATGTTTCTAAAAAGAATTGAACCATGATCTGATATCGTTTAGCTCCCACAGATCTCTTAATTCCGATCTCTCTGGTACGCTCTTGAACCACAACAAACATAATATTAGCCACTCCAATACCACCTACAGTAAGAGTGAAAGTACCTACTATTCCCATAAATACATTCATACCAATAAAAATATATAAAATCATTTTTTGGAATTCGGTTGTATCCCACACTGACAAAGCCTCTTTATCGGACTGATCAAACTTATATTTTCTACCCAGTACTTCATATACTCTATCAATTACTTTCTGATTGACACGGGGATTCACAGGTTTGATTACCATATTATTAATAAATCTATCCCCAAACATGGCATGATACGTAGAAGCTGGAATAAAAGCTCTATCCTTATCTCTGGAATTATAGGAGGAATCTTGCTCCTTTTGTTTCATAACTCCCACTACCCGAAAGGGTGTATCTGCAATATAAACATACTTTCCTACTGGATCTTCTTCTTGAAAAAGAAACTCCGCTAATTCATTGCCAAGAAAAACAATTCTTCTTTTAAGTTCCATATCCTTATCATTAATAAATCTCCCCCCTCTATCAGGGAAAATATTTCTTATCTCCCCATATTCAGGAATTATTCCAGTCACATTAGGGCTTCTCCTCCTGTCCTCAACTCTGAGGGGAGCATTCCAATTTGAATATTCCGGACTGATATATTTGATGAGATTTATCTTTTCTCTAAGAATTTCCACATCACTCTCTGTAAAAAAAATATTACGGTCTACTCCATATCCTTTAAAGGGCTTTGCTGTCTGGCCGGGAAAAACCAGAATTATACTCTCACCAATACCTTTCATGGTCTTCATAGTCTGTTGCTGAAAGCCATTCCCAAAGGCTAAAAGCACTATTATGGCAACAGTTCCCCAGGTTACCCCGCTTATGGTAAGAAAGGTCCGAAGTTTCTGTGCTAAAAGGTCGTTTATAAAACCTTTGATTGTCTCTATGATTCTCATAATAAACTAACTTATAATTTTTTATTAACTTTCCCCAAACAAAAACTATTCAATCTCCTGAATCTCTTTCTCCAACACTGTTTCACCTTCATTCAAACCCGAAATAACTTCAATATTAATTGCATCGCTTAAACCAGTTTCAATAAATACCTCTTCTGACTCTTCTTCACCTGTGGGTATACACACAAAAGCCGAATCATTACGGAAAGTAACTACTCTTTCAGGGATAGCCAGCACACTGTCTCTTTTTTCAATAATAATATGAGCATTGGCAGAAAAACCAGCCCGAAGCAGTATATCACCCTTATCTTCAATGGAAACTTCAATTGGGAAAACGGTTCTGTTTTCCTCATTTCTTGATTTCAGGGAGAGCATTGAAACTCTGCCCATCACCTCTTTTCCCGGCAAAGCACCAATTTCAAGTTCTACTTTCATCCCCTCCTTGATTTTCCCCACATCAATTTCATCTACAGTCCCCTTAAATATTAATTTATCCATATCAGCCATTGTCATCATCTCAGTACCCGGTTGATAAGAAGTCAAAGGAACGATTGGATCTCCTACATTTACTACCCTTTCAAGAATCCATCCAGTAATAGGAGCTTTAATAACAGATTCTATACTTTTATTCTCAATAGTTACTTTTCCTTTTTCTATCAAGTCAAGCCTTTCCTGAGCCTCCATAAAATTCAACAAGGTTTCCTTATAATCTCGTCTTAAAAGTTCAAAATCATGATCTGAAATAAGATTCTTATCTTTCAGCTCTCTATTTCTTTCAATTTGATGTTCTAAAGTTTCAAGTTTAATTTTCTGTCTTTCTACCTCTCGTTTGGTCTGCACTAATTCAACAGGAGTAGGATCTGGTTTCACCTCCAGGAGTGGATCACCTAAATTAATAAAATCCCCAACTTCAACATATATTTTCCCTACAACTCCCGGCATCTTTGATTTAACAGCTATCTCATTTATTGGTTCAATAGTACCAACAGCCAGTGCTTTATCAATAATATTTTTACGCTCTACAGATACTGTTCTTAACTGGTTATCATTGCTGCCTTTACTCATGATCATTATCACTACAATCACAATCACTACTAAAATTATTCCTATAATCCAAAAAATCTTTTTCCTTTTCTTCTTTGCCATGGTTTTAACCTCTCTATATTTAAATTACTAAATCTGTCAATTTATAGTTAACTATACGAAACCACCTTATTTTTGTTACATTATCATTATTTTTATTAGATGTCTGGATTTTTATTATTACTCACTCTGATTGCTGCATCCTAGCAAAAACTTAATCATTGTATATTATGGATTGAATATTGAAAATGAACAAAATAATGTAATTAAATTAAGGTATTAAAGATAGCCTTTTTCTTTTAAAATACTCATCAAATAATCTCGTATTTCGGTAAAATAAGGTAATACACTGGTAAATACCAACTTTTTTTTGTTTTTAAATTTCAGATAAAAATATTGCTTACCTAATTTTTTTATATCTTTTACCCGGGGAAATTTTACATTCTTTAATTCACTGAATGAATAGTCAAAGACTTCTCCTCTGTTATGATCAAATACCAGTATTGAGTCCTGAGATACTATATATCTAATATCTTTAAATTTATTAAATAAATAAAAACCTGTAACAATTATTAACACCAAGGCTGCTGAAAGTAACAGAATAATACCTTCATATTTATATTTAAAATTAATTTGCAAAAGTTGTAAAACAATCGCAACAAACACTATAACATAGGGCCATAAATAAGCAATATAACTTTTAATAAAAGCAAAATTATTATTTTTTAAGCCAAATTCTTTAGACATGATAATCAGCCTCAATAATTATAAAATAATTCTACATATAAGATCACTAATTTTTTGAACATTTAAATAGTTAACAGAAAAAATTACTTATAAAGATTAAATATTTAGTATTTAATCTATTAATAATTTTTTTAATATTTATATTCTCTAGCCTTATACTCTCTGTGGTTTTGCTATTTTTAATTCTTATCGTATCAAAAGCATCTTTTTAAAAAGTACTTTTTCCTTACTCTGCAAGGAATAAATATACATACCTGAACTTACAGCTTCATTTGAATCATCATTTCCATCCCAATTAATGCGCTTCAGTCCGGAATTCTGCATTTCATTTACCAGGGTACGGATTTTTCTTCCTCTGATATCATAAATTTTAATTTCGACAAAACTCCTTTGCGGAAGATAGTAGGATATCATGGTATTGGGATTAAAGGGATTAGGATAGTTATCATATAATTTTATAGTGCTGGGAGGCTGATTCTGGCTGTTATCTGCTACCTTGGTTTCTTGTTCTTCAACTGTAAGATTTACTGGAATCGTGATTTCATTTTGCAGGGTATCACTGACTGTAAAAACGATTGAACTTTCATAATCTCCAGGTTCAAGATCTTTTGTATTTATACTGAGGTCAACACTAAATTGACTTTCAGCGAAAACAGTTCCAACTCCATTAATTATCGTCAGCCACTCAGGTGTTTCACTGCCAAAACCACACACAGCCATACTACCATCATTTTCTCCATGATTCTCAAAAATCACTTTTTTACTGGTCGAAACTACTATATCATCAACAAAAAATCCATATAATGAAGCATTATCATAGGTACAATAAGCTAAATCAGAAGCAAATGCCCACCGTAGTATCACTTCATCTGAGGTATAGGAGGAGAGGTCAAACTTTACATTAGTCCACCCCTCGCTTTTACCAGCCCAGCCTGCGATATCTGTACCCATATCCCACCCCTCTTCTGAATCGCCAAAACTCCATAGATGCTGGCATTCATATTCAGGTGATTCAGGTTCGATTACTGAATAATGTTCACCTCCATCTATTGATATCCAAACATTGCATCCGTCCCATCCATCCCAGGGAGGAAAAGTACCTGAAGGATCTTCAATAGCCCAATACCCTTTACATTCCAATATTGCATTCTTGGTTCCACTTAAATCCAATAGAGGTGTTTGCAGATATTGAAACCAGTGGTTATCATACCCTCCAATTATAGGATCCCCACACCACCAGGAAGTTCCTTCATACGCATTAAACTCATTAACATGAAATTTCACTGGTATCGAATTACTAAGAACAGCAAAGTCAATAGCATCCGGGCCTGAATTAGTAACAGTAATACTGCAATCCACCGAATCACCTTGAGTAAGAGCAAATTGCAGACTATCTTTTCCTAAAGTAAGATAATCTCCCCCTCCAACTTCATTCCAGATAAAGGGGATATACTCTCCTATGTGACAGATTCCCCATTTGATTCGAAAATACCCCCCATCCGTGGCTCCAAATTCTGCAGGTTCGAAATCGACTGTTTCTCCCCAATCGGATCCCCAGCTATTCTTACATATCCAGCAGGAATCAGCGTCATTCCATCCTATAATAAGGATTGCATGCCAGTCCTCCCCAGTACTAAAACTTGCTTCAGAAGGTTCATATACTCCCCCATTATAAAAACTAAAATCTGAATATATTTCATAAATAGCAGAAACCGGATAGTACATTAAAGCGTTCTTAATATTATTTATAACTGCTTCATTACCAGTAATGTAATTCCATCCTGGTATTGTATAAACATAATCCTGCCAATCAGCATAAGCACTATCCAGGGGAACCGTATCATCAGCCTGGTACTCAAAACACCACTCCGGAGGTATGCCTTTTCTCTGGGCCCACTCCAGAGCAGTCCTGGGATTTCCTCCATCACATGAGCCTGCAAAACCGCTTGATAAAAGTATTTGTTCTGAAAGATCAAGGGTAGTATCCGGTCTGTTATTATTTACCAGCCACCAAGATTCAACCTGACTTACTGCTGAAAATGCCCAGCAGCTTCCACAGTAACCCTGATCTTTTACTGAAGTAACATAGTTACCCTGATAGTTATTTTGAAACATATACCTCCAATCCAGACTTGAGGGTAAATCTCCTTCCTGCGGTAAGGTGAGTAGGTCCGATTTTGCCAGTACAGGAGGGTCATATGATTGCATAAAAAGTTTTTTCCTCTGTTGAGGAGAAAGTCTGGATACCCAGGTCTCTTCCGCAGTCCAGTTCAGCCCCTCTTGTTTAATTGCTTGTTTGATTTTGGCCAGTCTATCAGAGTCAGCAAAACTTATTGTGGAGGTTACTCCCATAATAAGTAGACAACAAAAAATTTTGTTTATAGTAGTACATTTATTCATACTTAATTCTCCAATTTTTTTTTACAAAAAATAATATGTTTATCTAATCAAGAGCATCTTTTTAGAAATAACTTTTCTCTTAGTCTGTAATCTATAAATATACATACCTGAACTCACAGCTCTATTTGAATTATTATTTCCGCCCCAGATTATATGCTTCAATCCAGGATCCTGATTTTCATTTACCAGGGTACGAATCGTTCGTCCTCTTATATCATAAATTTTTAATTTAACAAAAGTCATTTCCGGAAGATTATATGAAATTTTTGTAGATTCATTAAATGGATTTGGATAATTATTATATAATTTTAATGATAAATCATTTTCTTGTACAACCTTGAGATTTATAGGGATACTAATGCTGTTCTGTACAGTATCACTGACAGTAAACATAACTGATCCTTTATAATCACCGGGCTCAAGATCCTTGGTGTCAATACTGAAGTCAACATTAAACTGATCACCTGCTGAAACAGTTCCGACTCCATTTCTTATTGACAGCCAACCAATTTTTTCACTACCATAGCCATCAACAACCATTTCACCATCATCCTCTCCATTATTTTCAAATAATACTACATTTCTGTCCGAAATTTTAACATTATCAACAAAAAATCCATATAGAGAAGGATCATCCTCGGTACAGTAAGCCAAATCTGAGGCAAAAGCCCAACGTAGTATTACACCCTCGGATTTATAATCAGAAAGATCAAACTTTACATCAGTCCATCCTTCACTGTTACCACCCCATCCTGCGATATCTGAACCCAAGTCCCATCCTTCATCCGGATGTCCAAAACTCCATAGATGTTGGTAATCATATTCAGGGGATTCCGGTTCGATAACAGTATAATTTTCCCCACCATCTGTAGATATCCAAACATTGCATCCATCCCACCCATCCCATGGATAAGGAGGAATCCCGGTATCTGCAGGATCCTCTATACCCCAAAAACCTTTCCAGGTCAATTCTGCATTCCTGGTGCCACTTAAATCCAATATAGGTGTTTGCAGATACTGAAGCCAATGATTATCATAGCCACCCCTTTCAGGAACTCCACACCACCAGGAAGTTCCGTTATAGGCATAAAAATTATCAACATGAAACTTCACTGATACCGAATAACTGAGAGCAGCAAAATCTATATCATTCGGTCCTGAATTAAAAACCGTAATACTTCTCCCCACTGAATCACCCTGGATTAAAGTAAGATGTACACTATCCTCTCCAACGGTAAAATAATTTCCTCCTCCCACTTCATCCCAGATAAAAGGTATATTCTCCCCAATATGACAAACTCCCCATTTGATTTTAAAATAACCATTAATACCAAAATCACTACCCCAGCTATTCTTACATATCCAGCAGGAATCAGCATCATTCCACCCCACTATAAGAATAGCATGCCAGTATCCGGTACTACTGCTTATATCAGCAGGCTCATATACTCCACTTAAATAATAATCAAAATCTGTATAAACTTCCAAATAAGCAGAAAGCGGATGGTACATTAAAGCATTCTTAATATTATTAACATCTGCTTCATTACCGGTAATGTAATTCCATCCCGGTATGGTATAGGCATAATCCTGCCAATAAGTATAAGCACTGTCCAATGATATGGTGTCCTCTCCCAAGTACTCAAAGCACCACTCCGGAGGTATACCTCTTCTCTGAGCCCATTCCAGTGCATTTGCGGTACTCCCCCCTTCGCAAGAACCAGCAAAACCGCTTGATAACAGTATCTGTTCTGAAAGATCAAGGGTTGTATCTGGTCGGTTGTTATCTACCAACCACCATGATTCAACCTGACTCACTGCTGAAAAAGCCCAGCAACTTCCACATTGTCCCTGATTTTTCACTGAAGTAACATAGTTACCCTTATAGCCATTTTGTAACATATTCCTCCAGTCTAAACTTTCTGGTAAATTTCCTTCTTGAGATAACATGATCAAATCTGATTTTGTCAACTCAGGTTGAACATAAAAATGCATAAAAAGCTTTTTTCTTTCCTGAGGGGAAAGCCTGGTTACCCAGTTCTCTCCTGCAGTCCAGTTTAGTCCTTGTTCCTCAATTGCTTGCTTTATTTTAGTCAATCTGTCTGAGTCAGCAAAACATTTTATAGAGATTAATACAATAATAATTAAACAACAAAAAATTTTAACGATGAAAAAAAAATTATTAATTTTAAAACTTCTTGTATTATCAACCGGATATGTATATTCATCATCATTCATTTGATTTTCCTTTAAGAAATAACCTCCAGACAATCAACCAAATCATTATAGCAGCAAAACTAATTACAAGAACAATCCAACCGCCATATCCTGCAACCAGAAGAACTGCTGTAGAAGTCCATAATCCCCCACCCATAAAAGGTTCATGAAAAAGCTGTTTGTACCCAAAGGCAGAGGTGGCCACAGTCTTTTGTTCTGGATCCACGATTCGTAAAAGAAGAAGGCCAGTAGCCGTCACTCCCATGGATTGTCCCATCTCCGCAATTGCTCTCTCAAACCAGCAGTTGGGGAGAATTCTTCTTGCCAGCCACATAATACAAAAAACATTCCATAAAATACCAAATGAAATTATCAAAAGAAAAGGTACAATATTTTTAAAAACAACCTGAAGATGGATTGTACTTATTGCTGCTACCACCAAATAATCAAGGGCAGTTCCACCAATCCGTTGCATGAGAGTATGATCAACAGGATTTATCTTACTCATCTTAGTAAAGAAAAGCTGAATTATAAGACCACCAATCATACATAAAGGAAACAAGGGAAATCCCATAAAAATCTTTGATTCTCCTGCCCGGGAAAAAAAGCTCTCAATTTCAACTAAACCAATTTTTATTCCAAAACCTATAAATACAGCAATACCAATAATGCTTAAATGAAAAGCCAGACTATCAATAGAATCAGCAGAGGTGGTCTGATTCCCAGCACTTGGTCTTTTATCAACCGCATATAAACCTGAATTATCTTGTAGAGAAACTGTATTTCTCTTTTGTAAAACTTCCAAATATCCTTTTCTTGCCGCCCAGTTAATTAAAATTATCCCGATAACTATGGCTGAGATGATTCCTACTGTTGCTGAAGAAAGACAGTAATCCGATCCTTCTACCCAGGAAAGATATTCAAATGTCTCTCTCAATCCTGCAGCTGTTCCATGTCCTCCTTCAAATCCAACTGGTATAATTACTCCCAACAGATCGGAAACATCAAAAATACTCTTTAGTAGAAATAATACTAAAGCCATACCTACTACATACTGACCCCAGACAACAATCTGACCATAGGCAAGTTGAGGACCTGATCGCTTCCAGATAATTGAGATTGAAGGAATAGTTACTCCTAAAAAAAGAGTAGCAAAAACAATATTAATCAAAAATCCCGGAAGTTCAACCCAACCCTGAATATATATAGATACTATATTACTACCTACTAACTGTATAATTATAAGTCCAATTATTCCACCAATAACAGATGAAGGGAGATAAAGTTTCTGTAATAATTTTATTTTAACCCGGGCAAATTTTCCAATGATTAAAAGCATACAAAGAGAAGAAAAGGAAAGAACAATATTCATAATGTATCTCCTGATTTTTTTGATTTTAATGTTACTATTTTAGAGTAAGTAGTCAATTCCATAATTCTCCATTCTTAATTCATAATTATTTGGCAGTATAATTTTCCGTTATTTCGTATCCACTGTTTCAAACTCTGGTCATCATTCTGTAATCTTGATCTTAACTTTTCCTTATTCCTCTTAGCCTAAATTTTTGAATTTTAGTGTACTTCCAACATTCACACTTTTAGAAATCCCAAAATTTAGTCACTTTATTTAAAACTCCTCACTCAGCATATACACCAATATAGCCATAGCCGCAGTGCCAAGTTCCATTTCTCGGGGATGAACTGCCGAGAAAACATCATTGGCTGAATGGTGAAAGTCAAAATAACGCTGAATATCAGGAACAAAACCAATAAGTGTCCGGGCATTCTTTATTCTGCCTACATCACCACCACTACCACCTTTGCGTATCCACTCAATGCAGGCATTTTGCAAAAGAGGTAGCCAAGATTGTATAATGGACAGATCCCTAGGATCACTATTCACATAAAAACCTCTGGGAGTATGTACTCCCCGATCACTTTCAATTCCAGCTATATGCTTTTCACCGCTTACAGCCGACCACTCACCATAGACATTAGCACCGGAAAGACCCATTTCTTCATTCATGTAAAAGACAGCCCGAACCGTTCTTTTTGGTTGAATTCCCAACCTTTGAAAAAGGGTTAGTACCTCCAGGCACTGAATACAGCCGCCTCCATCGTCCTGGGCACCAATGCCTTTGTCCCAACAATCAAAATGGCCACCTATGACAATAACCTCATCAGGATATTCTTTCCCAGTCAGCTGGCCAATAACATTATAGGAGGTGGTCTCAGGAAGATTACGGCAGTCTAGTCTTAAATGTATTTTTAGGGTTTTGTGTTTTTCCAGACAGCTACTCAGAAAATCTGCGTCTTTCAGACCGATAGTTAGAGCAGGCACTTGCTGCACATCTTCTTTATAATGCATGATTCCCACATGGGGAACATTATCATATTTCGTAGTAACGGATCTAACTATAGCAGCCACTGCGCCTGCTTTACCTGCTTCTACTGCACCCTGTGTACGCTGATTTACCACTCTACCATAGGCTGAAAATGTTTCAATTAACCCTGGATCCAGGGGCCTATTGAAAAAAATTATTTTACCGACCGCCCTTTCTTTTTTTTGGTGCAGTTCTTCAAAACTTTTTACCTCCAACACTTCTGCTGTAATTCCCTCCCTGTCAGTACCAATGCTGGTACCTAAAGAAGCCACAGAAAGAGAACGCAACAAAACCCCATCATGGTTGTAAAGGAGTGCCTCTTCTATATCTCCCCGTTCCCACTGCGGTACCGAGCAGGATTGCAGCCAGACCGAATCCAGATCAAGCTCCTCCATCTTCAGTTGAGCCCAACGGACTGCTTTTGCGGCATTTTTCGATCCGGGCAAACGATGGCCTAATTCCGTTAGTTCTCTTAAAAAGTGATACCCAAGAGTATCTCTCAGAGCTCTACGGACCAATGTTTCAGCAATTTTTGCTTTACTGTCACTTACCTGTGCTGTGAGCAAATAAGGTGAATCATCAATTTTCAAAACAGAAGACAGAAACAAACTAAGATAAACTGTTAGAACTGTGATTTTTAGGAACACGATTTTTTACTTATTCCTTTATCTTTATTTTATTTAATTTTTTTTATTATTAGTCTACAATTATTATACGGATTAGTCTACAATTTGCATACTAAAAATTTAATCTTCTAACTCCTGTCCTCTCTCATCTGCTCCCTTTAACTCTCCCTCTGTTCCAGCCACAATTACTGCAGCAGATGCATCTCCAGTTATGTTTACAGTTGTTCGAAACATATCCAAAATACGCTCAACTCCAAGAATCAGAGAAATTCCTTCCAGAGGAATACCAACCTGTTTTAAAACTAGTACCAGCATCAACATACCTGCACCCGGCGCTCCAGCTGTACCAATAGAAGCCAGAATTGCAGTTAAAACAATGGTTAATTGGTCCCCTAGGGTAAGAGACATTCCATAAACCTGAGCAATAAACAGAGCTGAAATTCCCTGATAAAGAGCTGTACCATCCATATTTACTGTAGCTCCAAGAGGAAGCACAAAACTGGAAATATTCTTTGGAACTCCGAGTTCTTCCTCGCAGATATTAATGGTAACTGGTAAAGCAGCGGCACTGGAGCTGGTACTGAAGGCTATCATTTGAGGCGAACGTACTGATTTAACAAACTTAATAGGACTAACACCAGTAAATAAAAACACTATCAGAGGATAAATAAATATCATAATAATCATACCTACTATGGTAATCAAAGCATATTTCAATAAAGAAAATAAAATATCTGTTCCAAAACTACTGACCACAGAAGAAAGCAAAGCAAAAACTCCATAAGGAGCAAGTTTTATGGCAATAGTAACAATTTTTATGGAGGTATCATTAATCCCTTCAAAAAATGCTAATACCGATGATGATTTCTTATTAGGTATTAAAGCCAGACCCAGTCCTAATAAAATGGCAAAAAAAATTATTTGAAGAAGTTCTCCCTGGGATAGAGCTTCAAAAGGATTAGTAGGAATAACATTCAAGACTGTATCAATCAGATTTGTCTCCTCTTGGATATCAGATATTTTTTCTCCAGCCTGGGCCTGGTAATTCTGCATGAGCTCATGCTGGACATCTGCAGGCAATCCACTTCCCGGTTTGAGCAGATTGGCAAGTATAAGACCAAGAATAATAGCAAAAGCAGTAGTGAAAAAAAAGTATACTAAAGTTTTAATCCCAATACGACCCATCTTTTTACCATCACCCAGACTGGCTGTACCAACAACGAGTGAGGCAAAAACAAGAGGAATAACAATCATTTGAATCAGTCTAATAAAAGCTGTACCTACAGGTTTTAATTCAGTAATACTTGATTTAAAGACAAGACCCGCTACAGCTCCCAGAACCATGCCCAATAATATTTTTGTAAAGGTTTGAAAAGTGAATAGATGTTCTAAAATAATAATTAAGGCTGTAAAGATCGATACTGCCCTTACTAATTGTATAATCAAAAGTAGGATTGGTGTCCACTTCGCCAATGATAATAAACATAATAAAATAAACAATTTCTCCAATGATAATAAATATAATAAAATAGACAATAAAAGGGTTGCCAAACAGATGATGATTTTTTTATTATTTGAAGATTTCATATCTCCTCCAGTTTAATTCAAACAGAATACTGGAAATTAATACATTTTCAGGTGTAGTCTTATCACTGACAAATTATAATAATTCAACAATTGTCACTCCCCATCCTCCCATTCCTGGAGATGCATCATAAAATCTTCCTACATGAGGGGACTGTTTTAATACCTGATGTACTTCATATTTAAGCCTGCTTTTTCCTTTACCATGAACTATCCTGAGTGTTTTTAATTCCAATTCAAAAGCATTCTCAATAAAACTCTCAACAACATCTGGAATTTGTTCCGGGAAAAACCCATGTAGATCAAGGGTATCAGTTACTCTTATACCTTGTTTAAATTCTTCAGGAATACTATTTTTTCTATTTTTACTCATACATGTATCTCAGATATCTGCTCTTTCTTAACCTGGTTATTCATTACAGGTCAACTCTGATTATCGAACAATTCAAGATTAATTATTTTTTATTCCTGATATCCAGACGTACAGTTTTACCTGCAGCCTGATCATCAATAATAAATGTAATATTTGTCCCCTCTTTAACTTTAAATGTGTCCGGTTCAATACTAACTAGTTCTAAAAATCCAAAGCTTCCGTATTCTGTAACCTCTCCTTCATAGTTTGCCTCTGTTATTCCTCCTTCTTGTACAAGCATGGATAGCTGATCATCAAATTCTGAGGTATAAAGTATAGCCCAATAAGTTCCTGGAGTAACATATTGTTCTTTATCGTTCTTGCCATCCCAGAATACTTTATATCTAGCCCTTTCCAGAGGTTCATCAAGCAAAATCCTAACAATTGCTTCCTTATTCTTGGAAAGAGGATCACTACATCTGAAAACCACAGAACCCAGGTAAATAAAACCTATGATAAAACATACAAGTTTTTTCATAACTTCTTCCCTATTAATATTACGGATTGTCAATCACCTATTTTTTTTCATTACCTTCACTATTGGGATCGCTATCGGTTTCGGGATCGGTATTACAATTCACAGAAAAATATTTGTTTCAAATCTTGCATGTTGTACCTATGCAAATGCAACCAAATATACATTACCTTTATGATGTTTACCTACCATCATTCCCTCTCCGATATCGATTTCGATACCGACCATAAATTCCATCGACTTTTCAATATACCTATAATCCCTTAACGGGCACAGGTTTGTGCTCTGCCTCCATCTATACTTATGGTTGTACCAGTTATCCATCCGGCTCTCTCAGAGACGAGGAACTCTATCAACTCTGCGGCCTCCTGTGGTTTGCCCACCCGGCCCAGAGGATGAGTGGATGTACTATGCTCCAGGAATTTTTTATACTTATCCTCATCCATGCCGCCACTTTTATGTAAATTTGTAATCATCACTCCTGGATTTATGGCATTAACTCGAATGCCATCCAAAGCTAGTTCCAGAGCAGCACATCTGGTTAACTGATCAACACCTGCTTTGCTCACACAGTAAGTCAAAACACCAGGAAATGCCCTTAATCCAGTTACACTGGAGACATTAATAATTGTCCCTTTGGTTTTTTTCAGATAGGGTACTGCAAGTTTCATCAGATAGAACACTGATCTGAGATTAATATCCATCATTTTATCCCAATCGGAAAGTTCAGTGGTCTCAACACTGCCTGAACCAATAATACCAGCTGCATTCACCAGTACATCCAATCTTCCAAATCTATCAATGGTTTTATCAATACATTTCTTTATATTTTGCTCTTTTAAAAGATCAAGTAGTACCACCAGACATCCTCCTCCATATTCAGATACCCTCTCCTCTGTTTTTTTTAGATTAGTTTTATTTCTGGCAGTAATGGTAACATTGTATTCTTTTGTCGCAAGCCGGACAGCTGTCTCCCTGCCAATCCCGCTGGAAGCGCCGGTTATTATAGCTGTTTTATGGATTGTCCTGGTCATATAATTATTCCTCTCTAAATATTTATGCACAAACTAACTAATTTAGTTTTTAGATGTTAGAAGATAGAAGTTAGCCCCCACCATTACCCCTAAATTATATTCTCCAAACATCTAACCTCTATCATCTATCTTCCATCCTCTGACCACCGACCACTGATCTCTGACTTCTAATTTCTATCTTCTGACCTCTATCTTCTATCCTCTGCCTTTATCAAACTTCCCAAGGTTTACATAAAATTCCCTTTACCTTAAGATCAAAAAATCTGCATACATTATTCGGATTTAATACGACTGCAGTATCTACACCTCTAACTGTACCTCCAACTGAAATAATTTCCTCTCCAATCGGTATCAAACCAGCATCTGCTGCCATTAATGCAATCTCAACTGCAACCTTCATCCCTTGACCGAAAATTCGCAAAACATTTGCTATAATTTCATCCACCTGATAAGTATTAAATTTAAAGCGAATTGCCCTGCTTAATCCTGCCAAGGCATGCTGACAGGTAAGAACCGTCGCACCGCTGCTCTCGATTCTTTTTCTCAACTCTTCAGAAAGTTCCTGCTCACCCTCATTCTTAAAGCCTGTGGAATGTGATACGACGATAACATTCTTTGTTTTCAACCTTTTAACAGCTTTCAAGCCCGTTTCGCCACCAGTTGTTGCAACTATAAGTCTATTTATACGTAGTTTATCAGACCACTCTTTAACAATGTCAAGAGTTTCATCAGTATTATGTTTCCCTGCAGTATCAAAATAGTGGGTTTGAATAATCATAATTTCCTCCAGGATAGTAATTCCAAATATATAAAAATCATGAGAAAATCATTTTTGAATTTAAGAAAAATTATGGGCAAAAACAAATACAAGATTAAATTATTTGTACTTTTAAACATACAAAATTTAATAATATGTAATACATTATATGAGAGCCTGTTTCAGAAGCAAATTTAAAGGACTATTCCACAGTTCAAAAAATCATTCACTGCTTTGTAAGTAAAACATCAAAATTTCATGGAAATAAAAAACATGATCAAAAACCAGAAAAACACAGATACTAAAATATCATGAAAATTTTTAAAAATTCTTTCAATTTTTTATAAACTTAGTGGTATTAAAGATAACCTATTGTAGTTTGAAAATGAGTAATACTATGAAATAATAATAAATTCAATATATTTCTTTATTTTCCCGACTTACATGGAAAAATAATCTTAAATTGTGTACCTTTATCACGTATAATATCCAATTCACCATTAATCTGTTTTGATAGTAGATATACAAGTTTTATACCCAAAGAATCAGAAATTTTTTCAACCAACTCATCAGAAATTCCTATCCCATTATCTTTTACAGATAATTGATATTTGTTATCCTTCAAATTCCTCAAATCTATACTTATTTTACCTTTACGACCATCCTGAAAAGCATATTTTATTGCATTAGTAATAAGTTCATTAACAATAAGTCCACAGGGGATTGCTGTATTAATATTTAAATAAATATTCTCAACAAAAACCTCCAAAAATACTTTCTTTTCATACTGATAAAGGCGAGTTATTTCTCTGGAAATATCATTAATATACGGCTTCATACTAATTCTTGTAAAATCATCCGCTTTATACAATCTTTCATGAATCAGTGCCATGGTAAAAATCCGATCTCTACTTTCTTTAAAAGCATCTAAAGCCTGCTTTTTAGTTTTGATAGTTTGGGCTTGTAGATTTAAGAGACTCTTAATTAAATTCAAATTATTTTTCACCCTGTGGTGAATCTCCTTAAGCATGACTTCTTTTTCTTGCAAATCTTTTTTTATCTGAAATTCCGCCAGTTTACGCTTAGTAATATCCAGATGAGTACCAGACATACGTATCGGATTGCCCTCATCATCCCACTCAACAATTTTACCTTTATCAAGCACCCATATCCATTTACCATTCTTATGTTTCATTCTTAATTCACATTCATAATATTCTGTCTCCCCTGCAAAATGTTTCTCCAAAAATTTATTAGATTTCTTTAAATCATTCGGATGACAAAATTTTTCCATAGTTTCAAAACTAACAGGAGAGATCTCATCCAGTGTATAACCAATAATTTGAGCCCATCTTTCATTATGGACCATTTCACCTGTTTGAATCATCCAGTCCCACAACCCAATTCCAGTTCCTTTTACTGCAAGATCTAATCTCTCCTCACTTTCTTTAAGAGCTTTTTCAGCCTGCATACGTTTAGTTATATCATGCACTACAGTTAGCATAGCAGGTTTATTTTGATAGTTAATAGGTGTAGCTATTACTTCCACATCAATAACTTTTTTATCAAGTCTAATAAACTTTTCATGAATTAAAGGAGTTGTTTCTCCGCTTTTAAGAGCTTTCTGTATACGTCTGATAGCAATATCCCGATAATCAGGATGAACAAATTCTAAAACAGGATATCCAATAATCTTATCAGAATTCTTTACACCTATATTTTTTAATCCAGTATCGTTAATTAAAACAATTCTACCTTCACAATGTACAATAACAGCATCAGGTAACAGTTTAACAAGCTGACGGTACCGTTCCTCACTTATCCTGAGTTTCTCTTCAGCCTGTAAATGCTTTTCCCTAGTACGTAATACTCTAATACCATAAACTAAATCATTTGTTAATTCAGTAAGAATTGAAATTTCATTTTTATCAAAAGCTTCAATCTTTTCAGCATAAATACTGAATGCGCCAAAAGTTTCTCCTTCTGAATTAAATGGCAAGGTAATTGAGGATCCATACCCCCTTTTTACAGCCTCTTTCCTCCAGGGGATAAAATTTGAATTGGTTTTTATATTCTGTACTACTACTGGTTTTCCTGTCCTGATAGCTGTTCCAGTAGGTTCTCTTCCAATTTTAGTTTTACTCCAACTGATATCCACACTGTTTAGATACTCATCTTCAAAACCTTTATGAACAATTAATCTAACAGATTTTCTTTTATCATACTCTTTAAATCCCACCCAGACCATTCGATATCCACCTATGCTAATTACAATATCGCAAACAGAACAGATCAATTCTGTTTCATCACTGGTACGAATAAGCTTTTTATTAAACTCACTGACCATCCTTAGGTTACGATTTATTCTTTGCAGGTGCTTTTCTTTTGTACGGTGAATCTTACCATCAGAAAATTTTTGTAATTCAGATTTAACTGATCTATTCAAAATTTTATACTCATAAGCTTTTTGACGTAAAATTATTATCTCATCAATAAGCTGTTTTTTTGTTTTATGTTCATCTTTCATGTAAAAATCTATCCTTTACTAATTCTGAACCTCTTTCGGTACTCATTAATTTCACATCCTATTAAATAGAATTCATATATTGATAAGTATTAATGTTAGGAATCCATTATAAAACTCTTCATTAAAAAAGATATATTGACTTAGAATTATAAAATAATTGTATTAATTAGTATAATTTAAAATTCTTCTCTTCTTTTAATAATTTTTTCTAATGTAATAATAAAATTATAAAATGTCAAGTATAATAAAATAATTTTTTTATTTTTTTCTATTAAATGAAGATGCTTGTATAAAATCTTTTACCTATTAAAATTTTTGGTATGTATATTGCATTACAATTATCAGAAAATATAATGTGGATGTTATGATTTTTTGAAAAACAAACATTTGTAACATATACTATCTTATAATTACCTAAAAATGGTAATTTTTTAACTAGCAGAAGAAGGTAAATCATGAAAATTTTATATTTTAACTTTTTAATATTAATTCATACATGTATCATGTCACTTTCTATTCCAAGTTTTAGTCAGCTTATTAATTCTGAAAATCTTGAGTATCAGGGTGCTTTTCGATTACCCGATACATCTCCCTATGAACATGGCTGGAACTGGGGAGGAAGTGCCATGACCTATAATTCCAAAGGTGATCCTGCAGGAGGTGAAGATGGTTATCCAGGATCTCTTTACGGAGTGGGACATGACTGGAACATGTATGTATCTGAAATCAGTATTCCAGTTCCAATTATTTCAGAATGTAACAATCTAGAGGAACTAAATACAGCTGTGACTCTTCAGGATTTCAATAATGTGCGTTTAGATTTGTTTCAGGATGGTAAAGGTTATGAACTCTTTTATGAAATAATCAGAGTAGGAATGGAATATCTTCCACTTCAGAATAATCAGAATGATGGCAGACTCCATCTCTGCTGGGGACAGCATTTTCAGGAGAATGAGAGGAATCCATCTCATATGATGTGCGGCTTGGATCTCTCAAAACTCCAATCTAAAGGAGGTTGGTATTTCAGTAACTATTCAAACTATGTGTCTAATGATTATATTTTCGAGATACCTGAACCAGAAGCTGAACAAATTGGAACTGGGATGCGACTTGCTTCCGGGAGGTTTCGAGATGGTCTCTGGAGCGGTATGGGACCAGCTCTATTTGCTTACAATCCCTATCAGGAAACCTTGGCAAAAGGTGACACAATTGAAGATGTAATTCCCCTTATGTTATACGGCTTCCAGCAGATAGGTAATCAGCATATTGTAACAAGTGATAGTATGCAAATGAATCATTTTAAAGAAGCTGATGAATGGATCGGAGGTGCCTGGCTCACCTGCGGTAACAGTTCTGCAGTAATATTTGTTGGTACCAAGGGAATGGGAAAGTGTTGGTATGGTCTCCCTGATGGAAGTCTTTGGGAGGAGCCCTATCCTGATGATCCACACAGTCAAAGAGGATGGTGGTGTAAAAAGTTTAAAGCCCAGATTCTCTTTTTTAATCCCAAAGAGTTAATTAATGTTGCTCACGGAACTTCCGATACCTGGTATCCTCAGCCCTATGATTCTCTGAATATTGATTCCTATCTGTTCAATATAGATTCCCTACAGCAGTTATACCGGATTTCATCAGTCGGTTACGACAGAAAAAGAAACCATTTGTTTATTATGGAAAGGGGGGCAGATAATGACAAACCTCTGGTTCATGTTTGGAAAATCACCAAGGACTCAGGGATTAAAAACAGTAAAGTAAAAGTAAATGATTATAAACTGCATCAAAACTTCCCCAATCCATTTAATGCTGCCACTACATTTCAATTCAGTATAAACAAACCATCCTGGGTAAAAATAAAAATGTATAACCTTAGAGGAGAAAAAATCATGACCTGTACTGATAGTTTTTATCAGACTGGAAAACATTCTATACGACTTGAAGGTTCTCAAATATCATCAGGAATATATTTTTACAGAATGCAAATAGGTAATTTTACTGATATAAAGAAAATGATCCTGCTGAAATAGTTACTAGTGAAATGTGCTACTACTGCTAAATTTTTCTTGGCTATACCTACCTACTTACTTTAGCTTTGTATTATTAAAAATCTAAAATTAATAGAAAAAATTCTCTATAATAATTTATCACTATAACAACTCAAAAGATTTAATATAACAATCCTGCCAATTAGATACACCTTTTAAACAAAACATATTTCTGTAAAAATTTTTCTTGTTTTCTCTATAATCTCTAACATCTGCCAAACATCCCCAGGGACATTCCCAGCATTTATCAATCTGTTGTTTAAACTTAGTAGCGGTTTTCACAGCGACTAAAGCTCTATCCCTATTCCATGTTTCTTCAGTTGCTTCTTTTATAACCTCTATCCTATGAGGTTTCTTAATAATAATCCTCCCTCTATCAACTATTATTTCCCCAAAAAATTCAATCAGCATTTGGGGAGTAAAACTAAATCTTTTCATCATCTTTTCTGAAAGACGTACATAAATTAAATCTTTAAAAGAGGTAATTCCTATAAAATTTTCCTTTAAAACTAAAAGATATCCTCTCAATCTTCTTTGTTTTTGATTAGGTAAAATAATCTCTTCAAACCAGGGTTTAACTGACATTATCTCCCCTCTTATACTAAGTTTCTTATTTTTTAAAGAAATCAACCAATCCTCAAAATCTTCCAGATCATCTAAAAATTGCTTGTATTCATGGTTGTTTATAAGAAGTTCAGGTTGCAGATGAACTTTTTCATCCCTATAATAGGTACAACCTTTGCATTCTCTTCCCACATAATTATATCCCTTAATACACTTCTTTCCTTTTTCTTTAAGAATACAATGCCAGATAATATTAATACACCCCTCAGGATAACACTGTTTCTCATACATTACATGAAATACCGAGACTCTGCCATTAAAACTCCTATGAGCATCATGCTTGCATTTAAACACATCGTGTCTTTTATATTGATTGATCATATCATAAAATTTTATTTATATAATTCATCTCGTCGCGCTTCCAGAACATTATTCTTATCTCCCCGAAATTCTGCTGCGGTTTGAATTGTAATCCCTTTTCTTTGGGCAAATTTCAAAAATGGTTTTATTTTTTCCATCCAATTTAAATCTCTTAATATATGGTGGTCAATAATTATTTTTGAAATATTAGTTTTTCTTATTATACTTCTAAATGAATCGATATAATTATTGATAACTTTTGATCTTTCAATATCCTCATAAAAATAGGTTGCTGGACCATCTGTATAAATAATATCCAGAGCATTTTTATCAATAATCCATTTAAGCACATCATCAGTGAACACCTCTATATCAGGTATAAATAAAAATTCCTCATCCTTTTCTTTAAGACAAACCATAATAACATATCCACTATCCTCATCACCACTGTGTCTTACTGGTTTTGAAAACTTTAGTTTTAAATCTTCAAACTTATAAATTCTATCATCAACATAAATAATATCCTTTGGTAAATTCCTAATAAAATTCAAAAATTCAAAGGCCTGATTTCTTTGACTGATACCTATCATACTATTAGGATTTTTTACCAAAAGAATCTTTCCTTTATACAGATTAGGTATATTAAAAATATAATGATTAAAATGAAAATGAGAAATTATAACAACATCAGCTTTGTTTATATAAAGATATATTCGTTCAAGATGTTTTTCCAAAATCCACTTTTCCAGAGAATGTGGTTTATAACCCAAACGAAGCTTACCTAATCCTGCTCCCGGGTCAATGATTATGGACATTTTTTTGGCTTCAATAAATGTCGCCATTGAACGGCTACCCATTGATTCTGCAGCTAAAGGAACTATCTTCATTTTTTACTCACTAAATATTATAAAAGTCTGATTTAAAAATACAAAAAACGTTAAGATAAAAAAAAATTGACAGAATCAACTGGATTTACAAAATTATATGTAACAATTCATAAATCCTGTCAATCCTGTCTACATTTATAATTATTTTTTTACATCTTTAGGTGGTTAATGAATATTACATGAATTAAGTTCCGATCTCCCAGGAAGATAGATACTTTTTCTGTTCTTCAGTAAGTTCATCAATATCTATATCCATTGATTCCAATTTTAGTTTTGCCACTTGTTCTTCAATTTCTTCAGTAACATTATATACTTTAGGCTGAAGAGAATCAGAATTCTTAACAACCCATTCCGCCATCAAAGCCTGGGTAGAAAAGCTCATATCCATAACTCCAGCAGGATGCCCTTCTGCAGCAGCCAGATTAATAAGTCTACCTTCTGCAAGAAGATAAATAACTCTCCCATCAGGCATAACATAACCATCAACAAAATTTCTTACCCCTTTTCTCTCTTCTTTTGCCATCTTCTTAAGTGTTTTTATATCAATCTCTACATTAAAATGACCAGAATTTGCCACATAAACTCCATCCTTCATCAGTTTAAAATGTTCTTTCCTTATCACATTTATATTACCTGTTAAGGTACAAAAAAGATCTCCTATCTTTGCAGCCTCTATCATGGGCATAACTCTGAATCCATCCATTGCAGCTTCTATTGCTTTGATTGAATCTACTTCTGTTATAACAATATTGGATCCCATTCCTCTGCAGCGCATGGCAAATCCTCTTCCGCACCATCCATACCCTGCAACAACAACTGTCTTTCCTGCCAGTAAAATATCAGTTGCTCTAATTATTCCGTCTACAGTAGACTGTCCTGTTCCATATCTATTATCAAATAAATTTTTTGTTTTTGCATCATTAACAGCTATAACAGGTATCCTCAAGGCTCCATCCTTCTCCATGGCCCGCAGACGGATTACGCCTGTTGTAGTCTCCTCCATACTTCCTAAAATTTCTTTTGCCTGTTCACCATATTCAAAATGGATTGTAGAAATAAGATCAGCCCCATCATCCATGGTAACCACAGGTTTATGCTCTATGGCTGCTCTTATATGTTTATAATAGGTCTCTTTATTTTCACCGCATATTGCCTGAACTTTAATATTATAATCTTTAACCAAAGAAGCTGCTACATCATCCTGAGTTGAGAGAGGGTTTGATGCAACAAGCATAATATCTGCACCACCTGCCTTGAGTGTCCTGACAAGATTTGCTGTTTCTGCAGTTACATGAAGACAACAAGACATACATTTACCTTTTAATGGTTTCTCCTTATCGAATCTGTTTCTTATCAATCCAAGAACAGGCATATTTCGATCAGCCCACTCAATACGCCTTTTACCTTCAGTTGCTAAATTAATATCTTTAATATCATGATCCATATATCCACTCCTATAAACTTTTAAGCTTTTAACAACTCCTCAATACGATTAGTCTTTTCCCAAAGGAATTCTGGTTCATTACGTCCAAAATGTCCAAAAACAGCGGTTTTTTGATACTTTGGTTTTCGCAGATCAAGGGCTTCAATCATACCTGCAGGGGTTAAATCAAAAACTTTGTTTACTTTTTTTACTAGTTCGTCATCTGATACTTTCCCGGTTCCAAAAGTATCTATATAGATGGAAATAGGTTCTTTTACACCAATTGCATAAGCTAACTGTACTTCACACTCTTTAGCAAGATCAGCTGCAACAATATTTTTAGCAACCCAGCGTGCTGCATATGAGGCAGATCTGTCAACCTTAGTTGGATCTTTACCGGAAAATGCTCCCCCACCATGACTACCACGTCCACCATAGGTATCAACTATGATCTTCCTTCCGGTTAACCCTGTATCACCATGAGGGCCACCACGAACAAATCTTCCAGTTGGATTAATATAGTATTTGATATCATTCTCATCAAATAAATCATCCGGAATCACAGGTTTAATTACATGTTTAATAATATCATTCCGTATTGTATCCATAGATGGTTCAGGATCATGCTGAGCGGCTATAATTACAGAGGTAACTTTTAACGGTTTGTCATTGTCATACATTATAGTTACTTCACTCTTTCCATCTGGTCTTAAGTATGAGATAATACCATTTCTTCTAACTTGAGATAATCTTTTTGTTAACTTATGAGCTAAATCTATGGGAAGAGGCATTAACTCCTTTGTCTCATTTATTGCATAACCAAACATCAATCCCTGATCTCCAGCACCCTGTTGATCTACTCCCAAGGCAATATCAGGTGATTGTTCCTGAATTGTATTCAATATTGCACAGCTTTCATAGTCAAATCCAAAGTGAGGATTTGTATAACCAATATCATGAATTATTTTTCGTAAAAGCCCTGGTACATCAACATAGGTTTCAGTTGTTATTTCTCCACCAACAAGCACCATACCTGTGGTTATAAATGTTTCACATGCTACCCGACTGTAAGGATCATCCTTGATTGCTGCATCAAGAATAGCATCTGAAATCTGATCACACATCTTATCAGGATGACCTTCAGTTACAGATTCTGAGGAAAAATATTTTATTCCCATTTCAACTCCTTTTTTTATTTAATTCCTTTTTCAATACATTAATTTTTTTGATCTCTGTTGGATCAACACCGTATAAAACAGCTAAATAAAAACTAATAATATCTCCCAGTAATACCAGATACATCAATCTGCTGAAGAGTGAAAATCCCTGAGCTTCAATGTCTATAATATCAACACCCGCTTCACCTATCAGTGATTTTGTTATATCCATACGGTAAAAATTTCTATTAAAATCCTCTTTAGTTCTGAGAAAAATAGCACAAAGATGTGAAAAAAAAATTTGGGTGGCGGGAAGAACTTCCCATCCCACTATTTCATTATGATTCATCTCTGAGAATGGTTGGGAGAAAGCATGAGTTTTACTATTTTCATTAAACTGCGTCTTCCAGCGAAGTGCAACTGCATTACAGGTATCAACAGAACCATAGATCAGAGGAATTTTCCCCTTTATTTTCTCAGCAAGTTTCAGTGGTACATTTTTACTACTAGAAAATTCTTTCCACTCTTTAATTTTATCTTTTAAAAAAAGAGCTGTTTTATCAATATCTTTTTCAGAAATTGTTTTAAATCCAATCTTATTTAAAACTGAAATAACTATACCAAGGCTGAAACCTAAGGCAGCTCTGGGTTGATACCCTTTCTCCATAAGATAAACCGAGAAACAATTATCCCGTCCCATGGATTCAACTTTACCTCCTGATGTAATACAGATTATATAACATCTCTGTTTAATTGCTTTTTTCAGTGCTGATAAGGTTTCTTCAGTATTTCCAGAATAACTGGAAGCAATAAAAAGTGTCTTAGAATTAGTAAAATAAGGAACTGTATAACTTCTATTAACAACAAATGGTACAGGGATTTCTTTTACAATCCTTTTTACCAAATCACCAGCAATGGCAGATCCCCCCATACCACTAAATACAATTGAGTTAATATCTGATAATTTCAATGAAATTGATCCCTTAATACCAATATTCCATCCACGTTGTAATTGTTGGGGGAATTCGGTGATATTTTTTAACATCCCGCTCTTATCAACTTTTTTTATTGTCTTTTCATCAATCACTCAATTAATCCTCATTACATTTTCCATCTAAAAATTTCTTCAATTCATTAAATGCAGATTTTTCATCTTCACCATTGACTCTTAAAAGAATCTTACTCCCTTTTTCTGCAGCAAGCATAAGTAAACCCATTATACTTTTACCATTTACTTCCAGACCTTCTTTGCCAACTATAATATCAGATTCATACTGGGAGGCAATCTCTACAAAAACTGCAGAAGGCCTGGCATGAAGTCCCATTTCATTTTTAATGACCAACATTTCTTCTATCATCTATAACCTCTTAAATTTATTAATATACTAAATATTTAATAATAATTCAAGAAGGCATTTAAAAAACGTTATATTATAAAATAATTCCCATATTGTTGTAACACTAACAAATCCAGCATATTTAATACATACATTAATAAATCTTTCAAGATAGCAAGGGATCTTTTTTTATTACAGTTTGTAGATTCTCACAAGTTCTGTAAATTTTTCCTTGGTGGAGTTCAAAAAATTTAATTTAAAAAAAACCTCAGATGATTAAAAAAAAATAAAAAAATCACAAGGTAATAATAAAAAATAATTTAAACCACTACATACACTTATGTTACTTTGAATACTCTCTGATATTTTTTCTTTTTATAGACCACTCTATAATATATGAATTAATTATTTCTTATGAATTTCTTTTCTTTATTTTCTGGACTACTGTTTCTAACCGATCTCTCATTTCTGAATTATTCAAACAATGTAGATTATTTATCGATTCTTTAATCAATCTATCTACTTCTTTTTTTGCAGCTGAAATTGTTCCTGATTTAACAAAAAACTCTTTAATATTTTGAATATCCGATTTTAAAATTTTCTTTTTTCCCCAAATAGCAATAAATGCATTCCCATCCTTGGGTTTACAATTCTTAAGAAAATGAATTGTTAAATATGTCTTTTTTTTTGCCAGTATATCACTGCCAACAGGTTTTCCTGCAATATCTTTATGGGACATTACATCTAAAAGATCATCCTGGATTTGGAATGCTTTTCCAAGGGAAAATGAAAATTTTTGTAATTTATCCATCTCATATGCAGTCGCTTTACCGATCATCCCTCCAATTAAACAAGAGACTTCTATCAACTTGGCAGTTTTGCGTTCAATCATATCCTCATACTGTTTCAAAGTAACATTATCTTTTTCTTCATATTCTTTATCCAAAGCCTGACCTTCACATAAAATTAATAGACCATTAGTAAAACATTCTATAATCTCTTTGATCTTATTACTTCTTGTTTTTAAAAGAGTTTGATAGGCAATGGTGACCAGACCATCTCCAGCTAATATTGCTGTGGAATCATCCCATTTCTTATGAACTGTCTTCATCCCTCTACGAAGCTCATCCTTGTCCATTATATCATCATGAACAAGAGTAAAGGTATGAAGTAACTCTACTGCTACTGCTGCATTGATACAATCTTCAACCTTACCACCAACTGCTCCACAACTAAAAATCAGCAGAATAGGTCTGATCCTCTTACCCCCAGCTGTAAGTAAATAATACATGGGTAAATAAAGAATGTCTGGTTTTCGATCAAAAAATATTTTTTCAATCTCATGCTCTACTTTTTTTATATATTTACTAATATTTTCATTAAACAATTAATGTATCCTTTTTTATTTAAAACCTGAATATAATCTCATCTATATAGTCACACAAGTTTCTAGGAATTTTCATTTGCCCTAGATATGCAAAAACTTTCTAACTATCTGTCAATCTTTTCAATTATTACAGCATAAATGACTCCACCTCAGTTTTAATATTTATTTATCTATGGCGCCAATCAAAAAGGAAGATTAATCACAAATTGATTTTATTGAATTTATTAATTATAAAATTAGTTAAATTCATGTAATTATTAATTTTTAGATTAGACACATCTATTACCAATATATTCCAAAACTCCTTTACGCATAATCTCATTTACATTACTACTCCCAGTTAAAAGCATGGCAATTTTTAATTCTTTTCTCCACTGTCTAATTATCTTTATAACTCCCATATTATCCTTTTTATGTAATATCTTTAGTATGGGTAAAGCAGAACTACCGCACTCTGGAACCAAGAGCTAATGCTTTTGCCATATCAAGTCCATTTGCTACTCCTCCTGAAGCAATAATGTTAACGACCTTAACCTTTTTTACCATGGTAATACTTTTTGCCGTGGGTATTCCCCAATCCCAAAACCTCTCTGCCAAATCACTTCTGTTCCTAAATGATTCTACTCCAGCCCAAGATGTTCCTCCTGCACCTGCAATATTGATATACTTTACTCCCACATCTGCAAGTTTTTGTGCAACCTGGGTGGATATACCAGATCCAACTTCTTTAACTATCAAGGGAACTTCTAAAGAACGCACCAGTCTTTCAATTCCCTCTAAAACACCTTTAAAATTAACTTCTTTTGACGATTGTAATACTTCCTGTAAAGGATTGAGATAAACAGTGAGTGCATCAGCTTGAATAACATCTACAAGTCTCTTTAATTCATCAATATTCTGGTATTGAACTGTCTGAACAGCTCCAATATTGCCAATCACTAATGAATGAGGAGCTTCTTTTCGTATTATTCTGTAGGAATCAATATATCTCTCATTTTCAAGTATACTTCTCTGGCTTCCACCCTCTAAACCGATTCCCTCTCTTTTACACACCTGAGCAAGGGATTTGTTTATTTCAAATGCACCCTCCCATCCCCCGGTGATAGCCCCTATAAAAAATGGAAATGAGAGAATTCTTCCGAAGATTTCTATTTCAGTATCAATATCCTTTAATTCCATTTCCGGCAGAGCACAGTGAATAAAATCATACTCTTCAAATCCAGTGGTTTTATTTTTAAATTGTACTTCTTCATTCAAGCATATTTTAATATGATCAGATTTTCTACTTGCAATACTCATCTATCTATAATTATCCTGGAATATTAATGAATTATTGCTGCTAAGTTATTGGAGGTTAGAGGTTAGAAGTTAGAAGTTAGAAGTTAGAAGTTAGAAGTTAGATTCAGAGATATAAAAAATAAAGTTATCTACTAGTTATAGTTAAAAATTCTCTAACTTCTATCAACAAAGTCACATTGACCCTCAGTAGCAATTAATTCTCAGCCTATGAATAAACTTTTCTAACCTGAATAAATCATAGCCACCAAGGCTCAAAGAAACTAAATATCAGTAAAATATGAATTTATGATGTTTAATGATAAATAATAAAATAATCTTAACAATAATTTTTTTTATTCATTAGTTTCTTTGTGACCTTAGTACCTTAGTGGCAATTATTTATGAATAATCCAAGCTAAACACGACAAAAAAATCAACTCTATTTAATGATCATCATCTTTCTTATTTTCTGGAAGTTCTCGCTCTTTAAACGATAAAAATACAATCCATTTGCAAATCGGGAACCATCAAAATCAATTGAATGAAATCCTGCTCTCTTGACTTCATCAATGAGATGCATCACTTCTCTTCCCCTAATGTCATAAACTACTAAATTAACATGTCCTGATTTTGGTAATCCATATTTTATGGTTGTTACCGGATTAAAGGGATTGGGACAGTTCTGAGATAAAGAATACTCATTAGGGATATTTGATAATGATTCATCATTATCCACTGCTGTAGATATCCCTAAATAGGAATGAACTAAATAATTATAAATATTCCCTTGCCCATCACCATATATAACCCATTTCCCATGATCATGTGAATAAGTATAACTATGGTAATCACCATTATCAGATTCACTGCTAAGCATAACTGCTGGTGCATCGGAATTAGTCACTTCAAACCAGATAACATAGTCAGAACCTGCATCAATAGTGTAGGAGGTTAAATCCACTGTTACCCAGTTTTCATAGGGAACAGGATAAGGAGTAGAAGTCTCAGTTGCACATTGTACTTGAATAGGTGATATTATTTCCTGCCCTAACAAACTCATAGCAGAGTAACTATTAATTCCCATGGTTATTGTACCAGCTCTTCTAAATGCAATCCATACACTGTCAAGAGTTGTGCCTATCAGCCCCTCAAAAACCACTGCAATTGTATCACCAACAGATAATGATAGATATCCTTCTGGTATTCCATCATCATAGGCTATCTCCTGAGCTTCCTGGGATGCTTTTCCCGAAGCAGTGTAGGTATATATTGCATCTGAAAAATCATTTTTATTTATCACCACAAAGGTTACTTCAGAATAAGTAGTGCCAAAATCAGGAACAGTATATTCTGAATTTAAGGGGACATCATCCACAACAGTACTCCCAATTTTTAAAGCTTTTACTACCAAACTTGAAGATAAAGTATTAAAGGTAATGGAAAGGTCTCTTCCTCCCTTGAAACATATATACTGGGCTGCTAAATTTTGTACTGTATCCTGGATGGTAGAAACATTCGGATCTATATACGTATTTTCCGGATCAACCGCAGGTAGGGGAGAATAATCATACCCATAGGTATTATCTACAGTTTTATCATTAAGATAATTTGCCACACACCAGTCTTCAAAAATATCAAGAAATCTTCTGGATGTAGAAGGAGTATAAGATTTTAAAGCTTCATCAATACCATCTATACCATTTTTAGATTCTGCCACAAGCTTATGTAAATAGTTATTAGGGAATTGTTCATCTAAATAAACTGTCCAGCGGGCAGAACGGGCATAATCTTGAAAGACCTCCTCACTGCTACTCCCAGCCCATTCAAAAAGATATCTATTAGGATTACTAGTAAAATATCCCTGGGAATATATTGAAAATCCGCATACCACTTCAGCAGCAGTAGCACATCCCTCATCAACAAAGGTTAATTCATCATTATCTTTTCCCCAGTGTATCATATGCTGAAACTCATGAGCAGTTGTACTCAAAGCATCAGTTAATCCGCTGCTATCATTTAAATCAGTAGGATCCGAATCAATATAGTAAATTTCTGCCTCATTACTTCTCCGTCCCGAAAATGTTCCATCTGCATATTGGTTTAAAGAATAGAAATAACCTCCAACCCAACCACTTCCAGCAGCAAAAGCATCCTGAATATCCAAAACTAAAATTATTATTTTAGGATCATTATCAAAATCAGGAGGAGTACCGAATGTTTCCACATCTATCTCATAAATTCCTTTATTCGGATCTATAGGAGTACAGGAGTCAAAATACTTCTTTATGGAATCAACCGCTGCTTGATTTACTCTGCTGTTTTCTCCATCTACCCACTGTGAATCCTGAACAAATACATAACAGTACTCTCCCACTGCCCGACAAGTTGACTCTACTTCATACTCAGTCATGGTACGCATATTGGTTGCCCACCAGGTACGGGTATCTCCTACTTGAAAATTCCAGGCATAGCTTTTATGCAGTTTTTGCTTTTCCATAATTTCAGGATGATTTTTAATATATTCTGCTAATTTCCTTTCTTGCTCATACAAAACAAAGGAACCGGGTATTGCTTGTAATTCTTTTTTTAGGAGAACACTTTCTTTTGCCAATTCTGCTTTCTTAAACATCGTTTTATCCTGAGCATTTACTAAGACAGTCATTAAAAGAAAAAACAAAAATCCTAATAAATAATAATCCTTTTTCATCTTATTTCTCCTTATCAATAAGCTCATATTTAATTACTTTAATAAATTTTCCAGCTTTATTTCTTAGAATTTCGGTATAATAAATCAATACTGCTTTACCCTGAAATTTCCAAAGTTCCTTTTTCACCTTCTCATCACAGGTAAGATAAAAAATTCTCCCTTTTTTATCTTCCAAGGCAAGGCGGGTAAAAGGTTCATTTCCAGTAATATAAACTCTACCCTTAATTGCTGAGTTTGTATTATCAGTCTTAAATAAGGAACAACTACAAAATAGCAGAAAAATGATTATATTTATAATAAATACTTTCTTATTCATAATAATCTCTTAAGTAATAATATTTTTTATAGTATATTTATTTTACTTGAAATATGCAAGAAAAAAAATTATTCAATTTTTTTCATAACTACTAAGGTAACATCATCATTCCAGTTTTTCTTATTCCCAAACTCAAAAACTTCTTTAAAAATTAGTTGTACTATCTCCTCTGCACTCTTATCTTGATTTTTTATAACTGTGTGCTGTAATCTTTCCTCTCCAAACTGTTCTCCTGATTCTCCTTCCCGTTCAACTAAACCATCAGTATACAAAACCAGTAATGATTTTTTTTCTAAAAGTAAAAAATTACGCTGTAGCTCAATTTCTGGCATAAATCCTAAGGTTATTCCTGTTGCCTCTAAGTTATTAACTTTATCTCCGGAAACAACAAAAGGTGGAGGATGCCCGGCATTTACATAAAACAAATGATCACCATTCTCAATCTCACCAACAAAAAGGGAAACAAAACTTGTAGCGTAAGTACTTTTTTGAATAACTTTGTTTAATTTTCTAATAGTATATACCAGCCGCATCTCTTCTGTCAAACCCATGCGCAATCCCACAACTACATCCCTTACCAGGAGAGCTGCAGGTAAACCGTGTCCGCTCGCATCGCCTATACTGACACCAAAGTTATGTTCACTAAAATAAAAATATTCAAAAAAATCACCACCAACATATTCTGCAGGCTGAGAATGACCATATATATCAAAACCTTTATAATTCGGTACTTCCCTTGGTAGAAGACTTTTCTGTATCTGTTCTGCTCTCTTTATATCACTTTCCATCATTTGAGAAAATAATCTGTAGTTAAGAGCAGTTCGCAGAGCATTTAGAAACAAAGTTATCTCCTCATAACTCCACCCCATACTCAATTCAAAAATAAATATCCATCTCTTAACTGGTGTGTGTACATAAATAGCTGCTGGAGTAATTTTTTCATAATCAATTCCAAAATCAAAATCTTTGATATAAAGCAGTTTATCATAAATCATACATCCATTCCTTGATATCTGTTTTATGGTCTCACTATTAATGGGAATTCTTTTCTTTATACTAACTGATTCTTTATTAATAGAATCAACTAGTATATAATCATCCCCTCTTTTCTCATAGATATGGCTGTTAATAATATTCAGCGATTCTCCAAATTTTTCATGTATTTCATTTAAAATTGTAAAGAAAAAATTATCATGAGATTTCTCTTCCCTTATTTTGGAAAGAATCATATCCAGTTCTCGGTAAAATACTTTTGGTTGTATCATAAATCCCCTTTTCTATAGGCGTCCTACATTTCCTTGACTGAGTTACTAATTAACTACAGAAGGTTCTAACAATACTAACTTATCAACTTTTAAAAAATCAATTTTTAATTCCACACTCCTTCAATTACAGTTTCGCATTCAGGACATTTTCCATCTCTGATTACATTATCAGTAACTTCAAATCCAATTCTTCGGATAAGACAGGCTCCACATGAATGACAAAATGTGTTTTCTCCCTGATCACCCCTTACATTACCTGCATACACAAAATGTAACCCAGCCTCATATCCTATCTCCATAGCTCTCCATATTGAATTCACAGGTGTTGGGGGTTTATCAAGCATTTTGTAAGTGGGATAAAAACGGCTGACATGCCAGGGAATAGCAGAATCACACTCTTTTATAAATTTTGCTATCTTTTCTAACTCCTCTTTGGAATCATTCAAATCCGGAATTAAAAGAGTAGTTACCTCTACCCAGACACCAGAGACCTTCATTCTCTCAATAGTATCCAGTACTGGTTTTAAGTTTGCACCACATATTTTTTTATAGGTTTCATTATTAAATGACTTCAAATCAACATTTGCCCCATCCATATACTCTGATATCTCTTTGAAAGATTCCTCAGAAAAATAACCATTTGTTACAAATACATTTTTTAACTCCTTCTCGTGCGCCAGTTTTGCTGTATCATAGGCATAATCCCAGAATATTGAAGGTTCAGTATAGGTATAGGCAATTGTTTTGCATTTATTTTTTAAGGCGGTTTGGACAATCTGTTCAGGTAAAAAATTCTGCCCCACTATTCTGCCAATCTCTCTCGGCATCTGAGAAATATCAGCATTCTGACAATGTTTACAATGCATATTACATCCTGCGGTTGCAATAGAAAATGAAAGGGTCCCAGGTAAAAAATGAAATAAAGGTTTCTTTTCAATGGGATCAGTATTAGCAGCAATTGTTTTCCCATACACCAGAGAATAGAGGGTTCCTTCTCTATTCTCTCTGACACCACATATACCTCGTCTACCTGTTTTTATTTTACATCTATGTGCACAGGTAACACACTCTACACTATTGTCTTTCTTTTTATGATAAAGTCTTGCCTCTTTCATGTTATCCCCCAGAATTTCATTCCGTAGTGTAAAAAATGACATAATGTGATTGAGTCTCAAATACCATATTAATTGTTACTAATTTCTTCATTCTCTAAGGATTCTTATATGTTTTTATCAATATATTTTATAATCTAAACCACAAGGTTAATGAAGAGTATGTAAATGATGTAATAACTATTTTTTACCAAAGAATATATGACACTCCTCTTGCCAAAATTCCTAAAATAAGAGCTATAACTATTGTTAAAACAATTATTACTAAAGTCTTTTTTGCTCGAACCTGCTTCCAGAGAGCCCCAATGGTTGCCACACAGGGAATATAAAAAACTACAAATATTGTAAATACAAACATCTGACCAGCACTCATCACACTACTTAATTCACTGGTACCAAAGGCCTGTACAAGCATTAACATTGAGAGCTCCTTTCTGAGAACACCAAAAATCAATGTAACTCCAACTTTTGAAGGAAGTCCTAATAAACCAGTTAAAGGAGATAAAACATTGTTTAATATCCCTGAAAAATTAAAATATTCTATTAAAGCTAAAACTGCACTTCCTGCTATAAGTAGAGGCCAGGCTATCACAATAAAATCTTTTAAGCGAAGCCAAGTCTTCATTAAAAGAACTTTAAGACGTGGTACTTTGTAAACTGGTATCTCAAGCATTAATCCCGGAGTGATTTCAGGAAGTAAACGTTTCATAACCGCACCACTAATTCCTATAATAATCATATTCAATAAATATATAATTAATACATAGGTACCGCCAAGATAATACCCTGCTATTCCCATGATTATGGTCATACGGGCTGCACAAGGTACCATTGTTGATATCATGGCAGTGATAAATCTATCTCTGGGTGATTCAATAATCCTGGAAGCCATAACTGCAGGAACATTACATCCATATCCTAAAATTGCAGGAATCACTGATTTCCCATGCAGTCCTATCCTATGCATAAAACCATCCATCAAAAAAGCTACTCTGGGAAGATAGCCAATATCCTCTAAAAAGGCAAGACCAATTAAAAAAGGGAATAAATACGGTAAAACTATCCCTATTCCACCTCCAATACCTTGAACTGCTCCTTTTATAATTACTGAAAATAAAGAACCAGCACCAGAATAGTTATAAGTCCAGGATGCAATCTTATCAAAAAAAGCAACTAAAGGTGCCTCAAGCACAGCCCCAAATTTAAAAACGATATTAAAAAAAATTAAAAGTATTGCAATCAAAAAAAAATATCCCCAAAAATTATGCATCAACACTTCATCTATTCTATCCCGCCAGTCAATATGTGCCTTTTTCAATCGAGTCACTTTTTCATAAATAGACATTGAAAGACTATGCCTTTCTGCATTAACCACCTCATCAGATGTTGTACCATGTATTTGCTCAATTTCTTTTCTATAGCGCTCAATGTTTCTGATGAGTTTAGGATATCTCTTTTTAATATTTTGTTCAAAATACTCATTTCTCTCCATTAACCGGGTTGCTACAAGATGTTTCGAAAATTTGCTATCCGGGTCCAAGGTATCACCCAGTATATGTATCATTTCCTCAATTCTATTTTCCACATCCCTATGCCCTTTTATATGGAAAGGCAGTCTGCCTTTATGAGCAGTCTCTAATGCTTGGCTAAGTAGTTCAGATACTCCCTTACCCTTTGAAGCAATAGTTGTAACTACAGAAATTCCTAAATGACTCGAAAGTTTTCTTTTATCAATTTCAATACCTTTTCTTTCAGCCTCATCTATCATATTTAAACAAAGAATCATGGGAATTTCCAGTTCCATAAGCTGAAGTGTAAACTCCAAGCTCCTAGATAAAAGGGAACTATCCAATACATTTATCATTACATCAATTGGTTCATTAAGTAGATATTTCTGAGTATCTTTTGACATATCATCATTTGAGGTAAGAGAATAAATACCAGGAAGATCTACAATATTACAAACACAGGATTCTATCCGTACCCGCGTATAAGTATATTCAACTGTAGCACCAGGGAAATTTGAAGCAATAGATTTATATCCTGCCACTTCATTAAAAATTGTACTTTTTCCACAATTAGGTTGTCCAACTAAAACTATAGTTATATTATTAGATTTTGAAATGTTATTTACTCTTTTTCTTTCTAGTGTCATATATTTTTCTCTCTACTCTAATTCAGCTTTTAGTATTAAAAGTTAGAGGATAGATGTTAGTAGTGAGCTCCCCTCCATTCAATCCAAAACTATCTTCTATCATCTGATTTTTGATTTCTTGACAACTTTCCTCTAACAATCACTCATTAAGCTGAAAATTATTATTTATTCTCACCCTGAAAAGAAACAACAACCTTCCTTGCCATACCCCGTCCTATAGCTACATCCATTCCATGAACATTTATCAAAATTGGTCCTTTCATAATTCCACTCCTTTTCACAGTTAGTTTGTCTCCTCTGTGAATACCCATTGTATTCAGTCTGTTGCGTACACCATAACCACCATGTATACTTTCGACAATCACAATTTGATTTATCTGTACCTTATCCAGAGTATTAGTATAGTTTTTAATCAACTCTATTCTCCTTTAAACTCATAAATTTTTTTAGCTCTTTAAAAGTGGTCTGACTAATTACATGTTCCATTAAGCAGGCATCTTTTTCTGCAATCTCTGGTTCAATTCCTAAAACTTCTGATAAAAAACTCTTTAAAACAGAATGTCGTTCAAATACTTTTTCAGCTACTTGAATCCCTGATAGAGTTAATTCAACAAAGTTATAGCGATAATGATTTACTAATCCCTTATTATGAAGATTTTTTACCGCACTTGATACACTGGGCATGGAATACTTCATTTTCTCAGCAATATCTTTTACTCGAACACTTCCTTTATCCTGTTGAATCAAATAAATAGTTTCAAGATAATCTTCCATATTTTGTGATAAATTAATATCCATTTTATACCTTAGTTAGTTTATATTAACAAAGTTTATGTAAACTAACTTAATATTTTTTTTTTACCGTGTCAAGTAAAAAAAATCTTTATTGAATAATTATTGTAACTACTCAATAAAGATCATGCTAACAATTTTAATTATTTGATTTACTGAAAATAAATATTTTTCGTTTAAAAATGATAAGATTGCTTTCTTTTAAATTTAGAGAATAGTAATTATTATAGAGAGTAAAATATTAATACTATATGTTTTTGCCTATTTGTAACTTTTAATTATTTAAATTTTTCGCTTAGGATGCCAAATCAATAATCCGACAATTAACCAACCCCAGATAAAATTGGAAGAGGCTGTTTCAATAAAATGGATTAATCGAACTGAAGATGGCATCAAAGGATTTGGGAGTAAATGAACATTGTTCATCAATAATGAAAATAACAATGCAATAAATAAACCAATTTCCCATGTGCGACCTTTCATGGATTTAATTACTAATATCGCTATACCTACCCATAATAAACCACGAAATACTTGGAAGATATAAATCCAATTATGCTCACTAAATAAATTTGATAGATGAGCAAAAAAATTACCAGGATCGGTTCCACCATAGAAAGCACACACTTCAGGATTCTTCCAGGCAATAAAATACCCGAACACAAAATAAAGTAGAGGATAAACTAAAATTACCAGAAATGCTATTTTCCAGATCCATTTTCGGACCGGCATAGCCAATTGTGTGTTTTGATCCTCTTTAGAAAATGTGCCTTTCTTAAATTTACCCAATATAAACACAGCTATTGGTGGGAAAAGAAGAGCTGTAGGAACAGTTATCAAAAACAAGTTCAGAAGCATTTCTGCTGTAATATTTGTCAAAAAGTACCAAGATTCTATTTGTGATAATAATGTCTTAACACCATAATAAATAACAGTAACTACTAGTATGAGACCTATTCCAGTAAAACGCGAGCGCATTATTAGATATAATAAAATTATAACATCAATCAAACACACTAACAATAATGAAAAAGCTGCCATTACTTGTTCATGAGCAGCCCCTGTTTCGTTCGGTGTTATTTGTGATGAATCTGCTTGAAAACCAAAAAGTATTGTTCCAACAAAAAAAAGAATAAACATTACTAAGGTCAAAAAAACAATCTTTATTCCAAATTTAATTATTGATTTAACTTTCATATAGGCCTCCCAATTAATTTGACTTCTCACAGTTTACTTAGTAGTGAAGTTTTTAAAAACACTTTTTTGATCAATCAAATCCATGGTTGAAAAGAGAATCTATAGTTTGTTAAAAAAAGTAGCAGACGAAAAGAGAGTATCATTTCATAATGAGTTTTCTTCTATAATTTTTGTTTCATGCATGATTTCATCTTTAAAATTTAAATAAGTTTGAGATGAATTTTTACATTTAAATTAAGCTTTTTATTTAATTTTTCTTTGCATCTGTACAATCATCTCTAATTGATCCAAATAGTTTTCAAATGCCTCTCTACCTTTAAGGGTAATGGTACAAGTGGTTTGGGGTTTTTTACCTTTGAACATTTTTTTAATAGTGATATAACCAGACTCTTCCAACTTGGATAAATGGGTACTTAAATTACCATCTGTAGTTTTAATAGATTCTTTTAAAAAGGTAAAATTAGCATTCTCAACTGAAATTAAAACCGAAAGGATGGCCAATCTAGTGGGAGAATGGATAATGGGATCCAACTTCAAAATTTTTTCATGATCCATTTGTTCTACTCCTCTGCTTGTATTGTTTGTTCAGTATCAATCCTGGAATGACCCAACCAATAAATATAATGGTAATCATTATCCACATACGAGGTGTATCTTTTACAAAGCTCATAACTACAGCCCCTACCCACCAAATGATACTGCTCCAGATAATAAATTTCGATTCAAAAATAATACCGGTTGAGAAAACCGCAATACCCATTATCATTGATACAAAAACAGGCGTTAAATGCCATGGATAAAATTTTAAAAGAGGAAAAAGAAAAACGATCATCACTGTAGGTATAACACAGGCAAACCATATGTTGTAGCAGATAGTTTTGGGATATGATTTCACCTTTTCCCTTTTTGTTTTCTTTCCCACAGTTATATATCCAATAATACCGTTTGCCATTAACAATAAAATTAACACTGGAATGACCAAAATATTTAAGCCAAATATTTCCAGCCGATTGATGATAAAAACAGCGAGCATTGAAGATATTCCTATTGAAATTAGGAAGTGACCGGATTCAGCAGTTTCCTTTCTTGTTTTTTTAATCATTGTTTTGATAATTGAAAGTTCTTGTTGAATTTGATTGTTAGTCATTATACTCTCCTTCAAAGTTATTAATAATAAAAAGTACTTTTAATTTCAAAGTAAATATACAAAATTTCCTCCCCCTTGTCAAGTATTTTTAAAAAATTTCACTAATCCCTTTAATACTAATAGTAATTATTAATAAAAAAGAGAATCATTCAGAAGAATTAATTAATAAATTGTTGACAAATTGAATAATTTATATTATATTAACCACATTATAATTTCAAGTTTCAACATAAGGAATATTAATTATTTTATAAAATGAATTATTTCATTAAACAATTAATAATTATTCCAAACTAAATGAGGAGGAAATATGGTTAAAAAAACTATTTCAGTCGTTTTATTTTTTGTGTTAATTCTCATCCTTAACAATCCGGTTTCTGCTAGTAATGGTACTCAAATAGGAACCGTTGGTGCACGTTCCACAGCCATGGGTAGCTGTTTTCGGGGTTTAGCAGATGACTGGAGTGCACTCTTTTTTAATCCAGCAGGATTGACTCAATTGAATGGAAAATGGACTATTGGAATATCAAATGGTTTAATAATGCCTCGTGGTTCATATACTGCTAATGATTATTTCCTTACAGCATTTCCCTTTTCCGGAATGGATTTAAACCAAGTTGACGCCACTGCTCAAAACTTCTTTGTACCATCTTTGGGTATACTTTACAAATCATCTGAAAAATTAACCTTTGGACTGGGTATTTACGCACCCTTCGGCCTCGGATCCGAGTGGGACTTAATTAATTTACCTGCTTCTTATGGTAATACAACTGGCATTTCTAAGGATAAAGAAAGTTTTAGTGATCATCAGGTAATCAATATTCAGCCAACTATTGCATATAAAATATCAGACAAACTCTCTATTGGTTTAGGACTGAGCTACATCTGGGGTAAAATGGATCTGGATATGGTTAAACTGACCTTTAATCCTGCGGCTGCAAGTTGGGCATACTTAACAGCAGCTTTTGCACAAAGTGGAATAACTTTACCAGCGCTCACTCTTGATCAGTACAGACTTGTTTTAGAAAATAACCTGTCTGGATCAGGCTCAGCATACGGAGCTAATGTAGGAATCCATTATCAGGCCGATGACAAACTCTCTATTGGAATATCACTTCGTTACAATTCCGATTTAAAACTCTCTGGTGATAATAAACAGATAATTATTATGCACGGTGATGCTGCTAAATATGCAACTCTCAATGCTGTACCAGATGCTGCCTATGCCAGCGAACAAGATCCTACAGGAACTGCTACAAAACAAGGTTTACTCGCTCTTTTCAGCGGTATGAATATCCCAACAACCTCTGATGTTACAGCTGATCTTCCTCTGCCCATTACTGCCGGAGCTGGTTTTGCTTATAAAGCAACAGACCAGCTGACTTTTGTGGCAGATTTCTCCTGGACCCAATGGGCAACCTGGGATGTGATTGAGGTTGAAGTTGAGGGCAGTGACAATCTTGAATTGGAACAAGACTGGAAAAATACTATAGAGATAGGTGGAGGAGTTGAATATGTGCTTTCTCCCAAATTCGCCCTGCGCGCTGGTTACTATACAGTTGGCTCGCCTGTTCCAGATGAAACCATGTCCCCAACCATTCCTGATCCCAATCGCCGTCACGTCATTACTGGTGGATTCGGACTGAATCTGGGGAAAATAAATTTTAATCTTGCAGGTGAATATGTAATTTTTTCCGATAAAGAAGTCGATTCATATGAATTTGATTTTGCTACAGGAATAGCTGATAATTACGCTGGAAGCTATAAATTTAATGCCTTTGTAATTACAGCAGGCGCTCAAATAAATCTTTAAAAAATTATTAAATACCATTAAAAAACCCGGACTCAATTTTTGAGACCGGGTTTTTTAATTAGATTCAATAAAATACAACAATCCATACAATACTATGTAAACCAATTATTTGAAAAAATGTATAAAATTGTTAAAAAGCTACTTATAAAAAATCATTCTTAATCCAAATAAATCCCAAAATACATGGTTGGAATTGTTTATTACAACCTGAATGAATACCATCAGGTGTAATTTTACATCCTTGATTGGGATTAAAATTCTGTCAGGATTTATTAACAATGCTGACTTTCCAAAAATTATATTCATAAAATCCAGTTAAAGCAGCCTGATTATCAACGTCCACAAATCTCAACATAAGGACAATATTCGCATTTTGACTTATCCTCTGTCTGCTCAAAAAATTTTTCAGTGTTAAAGATCTCGGTAAAAATATATTTTAAAACAGTAATACACTTACCAACCTCTCTTCTTCCCTTAAAATGATAGTCTTTGTTTCTATCTCTTTTTAAATACTGTATTTTGTCTTTCTTGTGCTGGTTTCTAAAACTATAAATACCCAGTCTGTATTCAGTGTTTGTATTAATATACTCTGTTCCTACAACCAGATAGTAATAACAAATAAGCTGTAGAATCTGATCATTTTTCCGGAGATATTCAATCAAATTTTCTGAATTATAATTATTTTGGAATGTAAACTTAAGAGATTTAGTGTCTCCGGTCTTAAAATCAATAATATCTGTGAAAGTCGAATTCTTTTCAATACGGTCAATTTTCCCATATAATTTTACCATCCTATTATCAATCCTCAAATTTCTTGTAATATTAGCCTCACTTCTGATGACTCTCTTATCACTGGTTTCGTTATTCAGATATTTCTCTATCAGAGATTTTATTATAGAGCAATAAATGAAATTTCTGCCCTTTTTTATATCAACATTACCCATGATCTCCTGATATACTTGTTCACATACCATTTCATACTGTTCTTTTAATATTTCAATATTTTTTTCTGATAATGTCTTACCAGTCAAAGGCTGATATAATCTCTCCAGGATCTTATGAATAATGATTCCAAACACTCTTTCATCTGCTGACTCCATTACCTCTTTATGTTGATCGATTTCAAGAATATATTTTAAATAAAACTTCAAAGAACAATCAACAAAGGTTTGCAGTCTGGTAGGAGAATAATCCATATTTATCAGTTTTTCAATGGTAGTACTGTTTTTTTCTATAGATAATGTATCAGGGAGCTGGTAGGCAGCTTTTATATTAATTATCTTTTCTTTGATATCTGCATTCACATTTTTGTTACTGTATTCACGAAGTAATTGTTCAATAAACCTGCTCTTTTCTCCTTTGCCAAATTCATCACTTTCTGTATTATAAAAAATCTTTATTGATTCTGCTCGTTTAAGCAGCCGATAAAAATTGTAAGCATAAATTGAATCTTCATGTTCATGAGTAACCATTCCATAATAATTTCTCACATCATTAGGTAAAAAGCTATCTTTGGCTATACTGGCAGGAAGAATTCCCTCATTTACAGAAAGAATGTAGATATTTTTAAAATCCAGAGCTCTTGTTTCCAGTAATCCCATAATCTGAAGTCCTTGCAAAGGCTCTCCCAAAAAGGGTACAGAAGCAGCCTCAATAACAGCTTTAAAAAGATTCCAAAAAGTAGGTAAACCCAACTCAATATTGAACTCAATAATAATATCCTGTATCTTTTGAAGTTGAGTATAAAAATAATACATATATTCAATTTCAAGCGAAAATCCTTCTTTATCTTTCATGGTATTGACTATATTCTCTAATATATTTCTAAAATATCGGATGAATAAATCCAGAGAAGAAATGGGAGTAAAAATATAACTGATGTTTGCAGTAAAAATGTTTAATTCTTGTTCATGCACTAATACTCTGTTTTTTTCTAAACATTCCTGTAAAAACTGACTAACAGTTTTCCTATCCATAGTCAAGACATAAGAATGCAGGAGTATGGTGCGTACATCCCGATACAAAAAATTAAAACCATTTTCAGAAGATTCTTTATTGTTTTGAAGATCGATTATCGCATTTAAAAGATGAAAAAGACTGGTATTTTTCAGCGGATATCCCATAGTGACATTTATCTGATTTATATTGTCAGGAAGAGAATGCAGCAAAGGAAAAAGAAGCGACTCATCCGGTAGTACTACAGCTGTTTCATTTTTTAATTGTATATCATTTTGTAAAAACTTAGCTGCCACCTTAGTTTGTGCAACTCGGCCGGCAGTGCCGATTATCTCGATATTCTTATGAGCAGTCAAGAGATCATCAGTTATCCACTTAACCTGATTTTTATTTTCAATCAAAGGATTTTTTCTGAAAAAATAACCTGCTTCTTGTTTTTTATCTAGAAAAAAATATCTATCAATATCCCAAAATATTTCAGCCTTTCCTTGTTCTGCTAATTTCTCCATTAAGGTCTGCTCTGCATAGGAAAGAGCATTAAATCCTGCAAAAACCACCTTATCCCATTGATCAAACCAGGAAAGCTTAAAATTTACAACTATTTCACGCAGAGCCAAGCCATAATAGGCTTGCTTATCTTCCAGCAAACCCTCAGTAAACTTAGAATAAAGTTGCTCCAGGTTTTCAGAAAACTGGATAAAGTTCTTAATCACCAAACCACCTCTTTCAAACTCTTTATCCAGGCTGCTAATCTGCCGAAGAGATGTAAACAGTTTGTTCTGATCAACTAGATAAAGATCAATTTCATTGAAATCCGAAATAACAACCCTTCCCCATTGATAAAATTTATCAAAACTTTTCGGATGCTCAAAACATTCCTTGTATACAGGATACAGCCTGAACACCAAAGAAAGATTATCCATTAAATATAATTGTGAAATAACAGCAATAAAATCTTTTATTGAATGAAGCTCAGGTAACCAGCATGGTTTATTGATTCTCTCATTGTTTTGAATATATTTTTTAATAAATAATCCTGCTCTGCGATTGGGAGTGACTATCACATAATTACTAAAATCTTTATTTTTATATGATAGCTCTTCAACAACTTTTGCCAGGAACTCCACCTAAACCTCCTCAACTAAACCGGCATTAAGATAGAGAATATATTTTTCAATATTTTTATATCCCATTTTTTCTAAAAGAGTGCTGTATCTGGCCAACTGCACAGCATGCTCAGACTCTTTAACTCCTGTTTTATAATCAACGATAATAATTCTGTTTTTGTCAATTATCACCCTATCAGGTCGATATTCCTGTTCTTGGGTGATTATTGACTGTTCATTCATTATTTTCAGCTGCGGCTGAAACCAATCCTCAACTGTACCTTGAGTATATTCAAGTTTCATTAATCCCCGTATATTCCTTCTTATCTTTTTCTTCTCCGGCAAAGAAAGATGACCTTCTCTGTATTTATCTTCAACAGCTTGATCAATATCATTAACAGTTCTGATTTCCGAAAGAATAGAATGCATCAAAATTCCCCATTCAACTTTTTTATTTTGCTCCTTACCCTTCAATGTCCATAGATCATGTGAACGTTTCCTGACTGCGATTTTATGCCTCCAGGAATGGGTAGATATATTTTCTAATAAATCAGGTTTACATTTCTTTTCCGGTTTCTCCTTTTCTTCAGGTTTCCCTTTAGTCCAGATTTGTGATATTCTATTCAGATCCATTTCTTTTACACTTTGTTCTATTAAACCTGCACTGGTGTTACTATTGGAAGTATTGCCGGTTTCAAAAAGAATATACAGTCTGTCTCGAGCTCTGGTCAAAGCTACATACAGCAAATTGATACTGTCCAGTATGCTCATTTTTTTTTCTTCTTCATAGTCCTCCTTAAAAATAGAGTCCTCCATATCTTTTTGTACATCAACCAGGAAGGGAAAATCCTGCATTTCCTTTCCGATTTTATCACTCTTTACCCAGAGCATATGTTGCTTGTAACCAGAAGAAGTCTCAAACATTTTCCAATCAAAGGGGAGAAAAACAATGGGAAATTCAAGTCCTTTGGCTTTATGAATTGTGGATATTCTAACAGCATTTTTAGGTTCTGTCATTGGTAAAGTAGTCTTTTCCGAATCATTGTATTCATCCCACCATTCAAGAAAACCGTGTATATCGCTATCAAATTTTCCGGAATAATCAAAGACCACTTCCAAAAAACCCTGAAGATACCCTGGATTATCCTTATTTAAATTAAAAATTCGGATAATTTCTTCTACTGTTTCATAAACTGGAAGGTGATATAGTACTAATTTTTTTTCTCTGAATTCTGGGGATAACTCTTGTTCAATATAGTTACTATCAATATAATTACTATTATTACATTTAAACTCTCCGGGATCGTTGCCTCTAAAAAGCCACATATTTAAAAGAGCAATATGATCATCTCGGGAAATATATTCTAATGCACTAATTAGAAATCTTACTGCAGAAGAGGTTTTTAATAAAAAAGAATCCGGTGACATTACCGGTATTTCCTGTTCTGATAAATACTGAGCAACTGCATCACATTCTTTATTCTTTCTCACTAGTACTGCTATATCGCCATAGTCATACCCCGTATGTTCATTTAGAATACCCTGGATCTCTTCTGAAAGCTGCTGAAGTTTTATTTCATTCCTCTTTTCTTTTTTATGTTTTTTTAAAGATAATCCAACAATTTTAATATACCCTTCTCGCAATGTAACAGGATTCTGCTGGATAAACTTTTCAGAATAAATTCTATCCAATAATTCATCATCATCTATATCCAATTTTTCTTTGATATTTGAAAATAATTCATTATTGAAACAAACAATTTCTTTTGCACTCCGAAAATTATTCTGTAAAATCTTTGTTTGTATATTACTCTTAAATTCCTCTTTGATCTCCTTTTCCATTATCCTTACATCACCGGCTCTCCATCTATAAATAGCCTGTTTTCCATCGCCAACCACCATATTAAAATTACCTGTAGATAAAGATTCTTCAAAAAGAGGTAAAAGATTTATCCATTGAAGAAAAGAAGTATCCTGGAACTCATCTATCATGATATGACGAAAGGTATCACCCAGTCTCCAGTATAGAAATGGCACTGATTCTTTTTTTATGATTTCCGCCACCTTTAAGCTGAAATCCAGTAAAGGAATTTTATTGGTATCTTTTTTAAATGCTTTGGTTAAATCAAGAAATTTTTTTATTAAAGCTTCAGAATATATATTTTTAAGGACAAGATAATTGGAAGTAAATTCAACTTGGTTATTTTTAATGTATTTAATTAACTCATGAGAATAGTCCCTTACTCCCTGCTCAAGGACTTTTTGTATCTTAATGAATTTTTCTGGATTTTGCTGCTCATATTTTTTTGTTACCCATTCACCTCTTTCTAATCTTTTTTTTATCTCAAAATCATCCAGTGTAGAAGCATATTTATAGTTTTCTAATGCTCCTGCAGGACCACTTTTTTTATGAGAAAAATCATCAATAGTCAGACCATTTTTTTCTATTATTTCCAACGCTCTTGCAGCCAGCGAGTTTACTCTTTTCCTGAATCTGCTGACCTCTTTTTCAAGCTCATTAATCAGTTCTTTCCAGAAATCATCATCATATTGATCACTTGATATTTCAAGCACCGGTTCAATATATTTTTCATTAAAAGTTACTTTACCAATCTTCTTTAATTCATTATCTAGATGCCAGGAACCAGAACTATATATTTTAGAAAGTGAAAATTGGGTGAGTATATCACCAACAAAATTGTCCTTATCAGCAGTAGCTAATAAATTCTCAATAATCTCATTAAACATATAATCAGTATCTAGTTCAACTTCAAACTTAAGTGGCATATCCAGATCATAGGCAAATGTTTTTACCACTCGACTAATAAAACTGTCTATTGTCATTACACTGAATTTTGAATAAGAATGCAGAAGTAAACCACGAAGATTTTCGCACTTCTGCTGAACTACAGATTTATTCAGACCTCTTGCTTCAATCAATTCATCAATTATTTCATTGTTTCCTTCATTTAAAAACTGATGAATGCTGGCAATAATCCTTTCTTTCATTTCTGCAGAAGCTTTATTGGTAAATGTAATTGCCAAAATCTTTGAGAAATCAGAGGGAGTGGAAAGACAAATACCTAAGTATTCCTTAACCAGGGTAAAGGTTTTACCTGAACCGGCAGATGATTTATAAACTGTAAGCATCTATTTTTCCGGTAAACATAAAAATATAAGCTTTAAGAATAAGGATCAAATATTAGCGATATATGATTAATTTTTTAGATTAATAAATCTAAAATCGTTAATCCTTGTTTGAAAATCATTTCAGGTATTCTGACCTATACCTGTGATTTCATTTACTGAATTGCTTTCTCATAAACTCGATAGGTTTTGGCTTTGGTAAAACCCAGCTTTTTTATAGGATTATTCATGATCATGTTATCTTCCAGCACATAATTTGCTTCCACACAACGGGGATTTTTGGGAGCCAAAACTTCATAAAGCTTATTATAAAACAATACATCCACAGCTTTTCGACGATATTCAGGAAGAATACCTAATCCCCAAATCCTATAATCACGAATATTACTGATTCCAAATTTAAGTTTGAATAATCCCAGGGGAAAGAGTTTACCCTTTAATTTTTTTAAAAGAATATTTATATCAGGCAAAACAATCATATATCCTATAGGTTTACCCTTAACTTCCGCCAGCATGATAATATCCGGATCCACAATTAACTTAAGTGATTCAGCCAGATGATCAGCCTCTTTTTCGGAAACCATCATATATCCCCAATTATCCCTGGTTGATTCATTAGCAATCCTGACCAGCAATCTTGTCTCTTCTTTCATATTTTTTATATCAACTGATCGAACCGTAACTCCATACCTTTCCGCGATCCTTATTGCAACCTGACTATATTTCTGAGGGAGTTTATAAGAATAACCCTCTTCAATTTTATACACAAATACATCTTTTGTTTTTTTAAAACCAAAAAATTCAAATTGACCAGGATAATACGAAGGATTATAAGGAGACATGACCATGGGAGAAGAATCGAAATTATCAATTAATAATCCACACTCCTGAGAAAATCCCCATGGTCCCTGCATAACTTTTACCCCTTTTTCTTTTAACCACTCATAAGCAAACTGGAATAAAAGTTTTGCTCCTTCATTATTATTTATACATTCATAAGAGCCAAACAATCCTCTTTTTTCCTCCCAATTTTCATTGGCAAACTGATTAATAAAGGCACTTATTCTTCCAGCAGGATTGCCATCTTTAAAAAGCAGAAAATGTTGATAATCACAATTTTCTAACATTGGATTTGATCGTTTGGTATACTTTTTCTTTTCCTCATATAAAAGGGGAGCCACCCAAAAGGAATTATTTTTATATAAATTATAGGGAAATTTGATAAATTTTTCTAAATCCCTTTTTGTCTGAATAGGATGTACTTGAAATGTCAAAAAAACCTCCTGACTAAATTATTCTTATTTCTGATGTTCATCCTCATTGAGGGAAGATCTATCATATTTAATATGCAATGCAAGTTCAATAAGAATTGCAATTATAATCCCAGAAATCACAAGAGGCCAAAACCAGGGATTCCATCCATAACCCAGAACTGCAATTACAATCCCCATAATTATATTATATACCAATCCAATTAATCCTGCCTTAATCCACCAAATAAGGTTAATTTGTATGAGTACTATAAGTGCTCCCATTAATGTTCTTGTAAGAATTATGGACCATACTGCCAGATTTGAGTAATCATTAGTTATACCTGTAGCTAAAAGCCAAGTTATAATACCATAGAAAAATCCCCATTCAACTCCGGAACGCAACCGTCGCCCTACTATGGTCATAGTACAAATCTCCTTTAAAATGTAATATTAATCACTCCCCTATTTCTATGCTTTGATTTTCCCCTCAATATAATTTTGCAATAAATCTATTGGAACTGGGAAGATAGTGGTAGAATTATTTTCTGCTGCAATCTCTACTAATGTCTGTAAAAATCGCAATTGTATAGAAGCCGGCTGCTTCTGCAATTTTTCCGCTGCTTGTGAAAGATGATCAGCAGCCTGCAATTCACCTTTTGCATGTATAACCTTTGCTCTTCTCTCTCTCTCAGCTTCTGCCTGACGCGCTATTGCTCGCTTCATCGCTTCCGGTAGATCAATATGCTTTACCTCTACAAGTGATACTTTTATTCCCCAGGGATCAGTATGCTTATCCAATATTTGCTGCAACTCAGCATTAATTTTCTCCCTTTCGGAAAGAAGACCATCAAGTTCAAATTGACCAAGAACTGATCGTAAGGTAGTCTGGGCAAGTTGAGATGTAGCATAAAGATAATCCTGTACTTCAACAATTGCTTTTCCAGCATCCATGACTCGAAAATATATAACTGCATTTACTTTAACAGATACATTATCCTTAGTTATAACATCCTGGGGTGGGACATCCATGACAATTGTTCTCAAACTTACTTTTACTACTCGATCAATAACAGGAATAATTAATATTAAACCAGGTCCTCTTGCTCCAATCATACGACCCAATCTAAATATAACTCCGCGTTCATACTCTTTTAAAATCCTTATTGCACTTGCTAAAACAAAAAATACAAGTATAATTAATAATACAGCTCCTCCAGACATAGTAACCTCCTTTTAATTTATTTTTTTAACTGACGTACTTCAATTTTCAAACCATCTACACCAGTAACTTCTACTTTAACACCTCTTTTTAAATTTTCCTTACTTTCAGCTTTCCAAATTTCACCATGGACTTCTACCTGTCCTACAGGATTTAGCATTTTCACTACAACTCCTTTTTCTCCAATAATTCCTTGCTGTCCTGTTACTGCTTTACGCTTTTGGGCATAAAGTCCCATACTTACAGCAAAAAGAAAAAACAAAGCCATAAACAAAACACTGGGTATGATAATCCAAAGAGAAACATTAATATCTGGTGATTTGAAAAGCATTAAAGATCCTAAAATCATTGATACTACTCCTCCAATTGTTAATAAACCAAAACTTGGGATATTTATTTCAAGTATAAAAAATACAATTGCTAATATGATTAAAAGAATACCTGCTGCATTAATAGGCAGTACCTGCATAGCAAAAAAGGCGAGAATTAATGATATTCCTCCCAAAATTCCTGGGAATAAAGCTCCCGGATTCTGCAGCTCAAAGAAAATTCCCATAATTCCTGCCAGCATTAAAAGATAGGCAATATTTGGATTCGCGATTTTATCCAATATCTTATATTGCCAGCTCATTGGAATATTCTCAATTTTAGAATTTTTTACAGATAAAACTACCTCTCTTTTATTTACAGTAATCCTTCTACCCTCAAGCTGATTTATTAAATCATCTAAATCATCAGCAATGATTTCAACAACACCCTTTTCCAAAGCCTCACTGGCAGTAATTGATACACTCTTTTCTACTGCCTCAATAGCCCACTCTATATTTCTACCTTGTTTTTCTGCCAGTCCTTTGATGTGGGCAACAGCATCATTTGTAATCTTCTCCATCATAACTTGGGAAGAGTCACCTCTTCCCTGCATTGTTACTGGATGAGCAGAACCTATATTCGTACTTGGGGCCATGGCAGCAATATGAGAAGAATATGTAATATAAACTCCAGCAGAGGCAGCCCGACCCCCACTTGGAGCAATGTAAACAACAACAGGAATTTCTGCATTAAGTATTTTTTTGTCAATTGAAAATGTTGATTCCATTAATCCACCTGGAGTATCCATTTTAATAATTAAACATTCTGCATTATTATTTTCTGCATGATTAATACTATCTCTAATATATTTTAAAATTACTGGTGTGATAGGCCCATCAATTGTTATCACTTCGACTTGAGAAGCAAATAGAGCACTATTCATCATTATCAATAATAAAACAGTTTTACTAAAAATATTATTTAAATTTAGATTTAAAAATATTTTTTTAAAAATTGTAAACATTACTTTTACCTCTTTACAGATTGTTTTTGTAAATCAAATTCAAAAAAACTTATATTTTTAAAAATTTACTTGTTTTATAAGATTACTTAATTTCTCAATAAAAATCAACTATTTTTTAACAAAAAAAATCTTCTCTTGACTTTTAAAAAATAAATTACCAAATTAAAATAAGAAATCTTATAAATAACCTGCAGCCTCAACTGGAAACTATGAAGAGCTAACACTTATAAATAGGGAACTCGGCTCTAGCGTGGATTGCAAGCTCTAAAGGTTATAGAGACACAAAAAGCGTATAGGAGGGTACCCACCCTTTCTGGACGAGTTCTTGCATAGTAAAAGTTGGGTTGCAGGTTTTTTAATATTCTGACAAGTGTAATTTTAATATACTTTTTTTAAAACCTTTCAATCAACTCAAAATTTATAATCAATGAGTCTCATTTAAAAATATTATTGCATAGTTACAGAGGCTCAGATAGTAGGGCTCCTCTTGGCCTTAAGGATTTTTTTCTTAAATAGACATTATCCATAAAAAAAACTCATCCTCTAGTACAAAAAGCTCTGTCAGGTTAAGCAGACTGTTAGGATTATGAAATCTGTGCCTGAGACCATACCTATCTTTCTATAACTAGATAAAACCAAAAGAAACTGTCACTTATTTATTTAGTCAGCTATCAAACAAGACCTGAAAATAATTTAAAAAACAGTCATGGAAAAATAAAAAAATCTGTAGTTATAAAATTTAAATTAAAATGGTATAATTTATTAAAATATTAATTTATTTTTTATTTTTGGTGAAGACAGGTTAAATTTCAAAATGGACTTAAATGAAAAAATAAAAAAATCAGCAGAAGTCATAACACAAAAACTTCTGCTGATTTTAAAACTGCGTCTTATTTAGAAAAAATTAAGACTGAATTAATTAATTCCTGGTCGAGCACTACCATCTGCTTTTGTGGTTCTAACATCCCACCATACTGGTTTACCAAACATATCATCATGTATACCTGCACTGGCTGTTGCTAAATTATCACCATTTCTTGCTTCTTCATCAGTAGGATATGGGAAGCGAAGAGGTACACCTAATCCAGGATAGGGAGTACCTGGCAATTCATAGGATTCAATGACCGCAGGATAACCGGTTCTTCTAACCAGAGAGAAAGCCTGTGGACCATTAGGCATTAAAGCAAGCCATCTTTGGGTTAATACCAGTTCCTTACCTTTACTTGCATCCCATTTAACCATATCTTCATCTAAGTAGGCATCAATTTCTGCTTGAGTAATGGTAGCAGCGTCTGCTGCAAAACCTGCCATTGGTGAAGCCAGAGCCAAAGCAGACCACTGCTCTAAGGATGCTGTTATACCTGCTTCATACCAGGTCTGAGCATCATCTCCAACATTCCATCCGTTTAAAGCAGCTTCAGCAAATAGAAAACATGTTTCTGCATAGGTCAAAATTTGATATGCTCTGTAAGCATCATAAGCAATAGGAACTCCCAGAAGGGATACTTCACCAAAATTGGGATTTGTTGTACTTCCATTTATCCATCCTACAAAAACATCATCCGGACCATCATAATCACCTGTACCATAATTATCATCAATATCCTGAGCATAGATGGGAAGTCTGGGGTCATTTCTCTCTATCAGCAAATCAATCATGGTTCTGCTTGATCCCTGATCCGTACGGGTTGACAGACACTCCATAAGTCCATTTCTATAGGGCTTTGTTCCATCCACAGCCAAGGTAGCATTGTCAGCGTTACTCTGAATGTAATTACCAGCAGCATACACTGCTTCTATACCAGCCTGGGCTGTAGCTGCATCCACTCCTGACATACGCATATAAATTCTCGCTAATAAAGAACCTGCAAACTTTCTCCAGCCTGTAATGTCTCCACCATAGATAACATCACCATTAGGTAATTGGCCTGCATCTGCAGTGGCAAGTATATTATCAGCTGCCTTAAGTTCACTGATTAAATCAGTATAAATAGACTGTTGAGTGTCATATTTGGGGGTTAATTCACCTTCAGTATCACCAGCAAGAGCTTCTGAATAGGGTACATCACCAAATAGATCAGTGGTTCTCTGGAAAAAATATGCTTTCATAATTCTGGCTGCTGCCTCAAGTGATGCAAATCCTTTATCCTGTGCCTTTTTGATAACTATCTGAAGGTCCTTTAATTCTCTTTCGTATGTTCTATTCCAAACATCATTTATATTAGTGCCTCTAAATAAATATCTATCTTCATCAACATACTGAATCTTAGTAAATAACTGAGACCAGCCGCCAAGATAAGTATGGTTCATCCAGCCATCACCCAGTTCCCGCCATATTCCCCAATAGCTAGCGTAAACCAGAATGTTAACAGCAGGAACATCTGATGGCTCATTTGGGTTTGTATTTATAGTACTAAAATCTTCGGTACAGGAAGAGGATAAAAACAGCAGGACTAAAACACCAAATAATACTATTTTAATTTTATTGTTTTTCATTGTCTACTCCCTTTCATTATTTCAGATTATACTTTTTTATTGTACTCATTTATAGATCAAGCTTAAGACCCATACCAAATATTCTGGTATTTGGTAATTGATTCATCTCAATACCCTGTACAATACTTGCGGAATAGGATGTTTCAGGATCTATATTGGGAACATTTTTGTAAAGAATAAGCAGATTCCTGCCTTCAAGGCTGACTGTTGCACCCATTAAGCCAAATCTTGATACAAATTTTTTAGGAATTCGATAGGATAGAATCACACTGCGCAATTTTACCCAGCTAGCATCGAATATGGATAAATCATGACCTCCTACAGACGGCCAAAAGGCCCAAGCCCAGGCTCTGTAATCAGCAACAATATCATTCTTTACATAGGAACCATCGTCTTGCAATTTATACCCATCGACAAGCACACCATCTATTCTCATATCATTACCAGTTACTGGTGTGGCTTTATAAGTCTTATTTCCATTTTTATAATCATAACCCTCTACTGACTCAATCAAGGTTCCTGCTTCCCATCCAAAATTATTAGTTATACTAAAAACATCTCCACCCATGCTCATATCTATAAGAGCGCTGAGAGAAAAATCCCCATATCGAAAAGTATTTCTGACTCCGCCTGTCCAATCCGGTATAACATTACCCAACACTTCTGGAATACCAGTTGTCTGTCCACAACCTGCATAATAACCAGTAGAATAAACAACTGGTTTACCCTTATGCATTGTTGTTGGCCATCCATATAACTGGCCCCATGGTTCCCCTTCCCGGGCAAGAACTTTTAGATCCCAGGCAGCCCGCCAGAGTTCCAGAGATTTAACATCTCCATACAGTTTAATTACTTCATTGTTATTTTGAGCCCAGTTAACATCAATATCCCATCTGAATTTTTCTTTTTCTAAAGGAGTGCCATGTAATAATATTTCGATACCTGTATTTTGAATTTCTCCAGCATTGATCCATTTTCTGGTAAAGCCACTGGCTCCTGAAACAGAAACATCCATAATCTGATTTATGGTGTTTTCTTTATACCAGGTAAAAGATAAACCAACACGATTATTATAGAATTTCAAATCAGTTCCTAATTCAATACTGGTCTTCTCTTCAGGCTTTAAGTCTGCATTGGCCATGGTATTGGCATAAGATAAATTTGCTTTACCCATAAACGTTTCCTGAGAATAATAGGTAGTAATTAATGAATATGGATTAGCTGTGTTACCTACTTTTGCCCAGCTTGCTCTTATTTTTCCAAATAAATCTTTTGGATCTATATCAAAAAATTCGGAAAAAAGAAAAGAAGTAGTTACAGATGGATAAAAATAAGTTCTATTATCTTCAGGCAGGCAAGAAGACCAATCATTTCTTCCAGTAGCCTCCAGAAAGAGATAATCTTTGTATCCAGCAGAAAGGCGTCCGTAGATACTATTATGTACTGATTCTTGCAAATATGTATCAGTAGTAGGCGTTACACTGGCATTGCTAACTGCGTATAAGTCAGGAATGATCAATCCATCAACATATGTCTGCTGGTATGTATAACGATTTGACCTGTAATTTGCCCCAACCAGAGCATTTACAGAAATATCGTCAGTAAGGGATCGATTTGCTCTTACAAATACATCAAAGTTAGTTTCTCTGGTAACGTCATTGTTATCATTCAATCGTCCATCTGGAAAGTCATTGGAAAATTTTGCTCTTATATATTTTCTATTTTCTGTGTAAACGTCGGTGCCGCCTCGAGCAGTTAAACTTATCCAATCGTTAAATTTATAATCTACATCAATATGACCAAATATCCGGTGCCTGTACATTGAATTTGTATTTTTATACGCAGTCCAGTAAGGATTATCATGATATGAATAATTCCATCTATAGGGAGTACCATCAGGGGATTCAAGATTATCTTTAAGCCAGGAAAGATCTACCTGGCGACCAAACCAGCTGGTAAACTGCTGCATGGGACTAGTGGTAGAATATCCATTACCACTTAGATTATCACTTGCAGTATTTATATAATTCGCTACACCTGATATAGACAGCTTTGGATTTACCTGTATATTACCACTTAGATATATTGAATTTCTTAACCGATCGGTATTGGGAATTATTCCCTTATCATCTTGATAGGTATAAGAAATACGGAAATTTGCTCCCCGACTTCCTCCGTAAACAGAAACATTATGTTGATGGGAAAATCCGGTTTCGAAAAAATTCTTAACATTGTCAGGATGAGATATCCAGGGAGTTGGTGTACGCTCTAAACTGTTAACACTAGGATCTATAGTTCCATCCGGAAGTGGTGAATCAAATTGGGGAACAAGTAGAGGTTCTCCTGGTCCCTGAATCTGGATATAAGGATGATCACCATACAATTCTTGGTACTCATCAGACCGATATCCGTCTAAGGGGGGTCCATAGCTTTCATCTACATTATCATAATAGCCTCCGCCATTACCGTCTCCATAGGTAAAATCAAACCAAGAGCCTTGTCCGTATTTATCCTGAAATTTATATATAGGATTATACACCCTGAAAGTAAGATGATTAGTATAAGAAATTCCAAGACCTCTTTTCTGTATTAAACCAGCACCTTTTCCAGTTTTAGTTGTAATTTCTACTACCCCATTAAGAGCTCTGCTACCATACAAAGCAGCAGCATTTGCACCTTTTAATATGTTTATGCTTTTGATATCATTAGGACTTATATCTGCAGCAGCATTTCCGAAATCAACTGATTGACCATATGGGCCAATATTTCTGGAGGTATTATCAATAGGTACTCCATCAACCACAAACAAGGGCTGGTTATCCCCGGTTAATGAACTAATCCCACGGATCTGTATTCTGGCGGAAGAACCTATTGTACCTGTAGAATTTATAACTTGCACTCCAGCTGCCTTCCCGGATAAATTACTTACAATATTTGGTTCGCCTACTTCTGTCAATTCATCAGATCCTATTGATTGCTGGGCATATCCTATGGCTTTCTCTTCTTTGGTTATACCCAAGGCTGTAACTACTATCTTCTCAAGTCCAATTACATCGGGTTCCAGTTCAAATAAAAGATCTGTAGTCAAACGCGGATCTCCAGGCTGTAAAATAAGCTCCTGCTTTTTATAACCCATATAACTTACTATTAATTTAACCTCTTCAGTCAAGGACATAGTAAATGCAAAATATCCATCTTCATCTGTAGCAGCACCTACTTGTTTTCCTTCTACTGATACATTAGCAAATGAAAGAGGCTCACCTGTTGTTGCATCTATTACAGAACCACTAATTGTAACCTGCTGAGCAAATAAGCAACCCGCTGTCAAAACTAATGTAATGATTGTAAAAATATTTACTATTTTTTTCATTTTCTCAACTCCTTTTTCTTTGATAATAAATAACTCAAACAAAATACCCATTCCAATCTTTTCTTTTGATCACCACATATATGAACCTAAAAATCTTTATCACTTCACCTCCTTTCCATATAATTACTCATTAAAACTCTTAAATCCCTTCATCACCTCCTGCATAATAACAATAAATATTTTTATCTTATCACCTCCTTTTAATCATTAAAAAATTATAATTTATTAAGATATGAAACATTCCTTAAAAACAAATCACTTTTCATTTCAGGAATATAATAGTAATTTTTCTATCATTTCCATCCATTGCTGACTATTTTATCTACATTAAATTTAGAGTATACATAGTATATATAATTTTTAAGAGTTTGTCAAGTGTTTTTTTAAATTTTTTTTCAAATTTCACAATTATAAATTTAATATGGAACTATTAATACAATCAAACCAAATCTGTTATAGCTTCTCCAGATTTAATAACCAAACTTTTTATTTTCATGTTTCCTAAATATGGAATCTGCCTAAAATTATCCAGTTCAAGACAAAAAACATCTCCACGTTTGCCAGATTGTAATATTCCTCTATCATCCAGAAACAACATTTTAGCAGGATTAACAGTAAAAAAATCTACAAGTAAGGATGGATTCCCAATACGGTATCTAAGAAGTGCCAGAGATTGAATAAATATTGGAGAAAGAACTGGTGAAGATCCCGGATTAAAATCTGTGGAAAGAACTATACGCTCAGGAATTTCTAAAAGCTGTTTTATCTGACCAATATTTTCTGAAAAAACAAACATCTCGGCACCTGGTAAGAATACAGAATAAAGACTCTCATCATCAATTATTCTTTGAGCATCTCTTGCAGATAATACCTCTAAATGATCAATATGTCTTACTCCAAGCTCTGTAGCCAGCTTAACGCCTCCTATATCACTAATCTGATTGGTATGCAGACAGGCATGATAACCACTGTTTAAGGCCTTTTTTAAAATCTTTTCACTCTCTTTAATATTGAATACATCTTTTTCAACAAATATATCAATCCAATCAGTATATTGTTTAAACTCTGGTATCATCTTTTCACAAACAAGATCAATATATTTTTTTCTATCCACTCCTTTAGGAACCAAATGCACAAGAAAACTTGGTATTATATCCACAGGATGAAGATCATTAAGCTGATTTATTACCTTCAGCATCTTTTTTTCATTTTCATAATCAAGTCCATACCCTGATTTTATTTCAATTGTTGTTATGCCAGACATTAATGCTCTATTGAGATATTTCAATCCATTTTTTAAAAGCTCGTCTTCAGAAGCTGCCCTTACTGCCGCAACAGTATTATAAATCCCTCCTCCCTTTTGTAAAATCTCCAAATAAGATCTACCTTCAGCTCGCATGTAAAGTTCATTCTCCCTTGTTCCATAAAATAACAGATGTGTATGGGAATCCACATATCCAGGTAATGCGATCATATTACTACAGTTAATAATTTTGGTGTTTCGAATTTTTTCTTTATGAACCTTCAGAAGTATTTCACCAAAAGGTAAAATATACTTAATAAATCCATCCTCAATAAAAATACTCAACTTTATCTTTTCTTCTCTAGTCTCACTCCCATAAACTTGATTTAAATCTTTTAAAAGTAGATTTGCCATTCTTTACACTCCAAAAAATAAATTATAAAAACATATCTACCTTGTATTCCAAATCATATATATCACCCATCAAAACTAAAAAATCAGATTTGGAACAATCCAGTTCCTTACATGTCAATTTTACGATACACTCCTTGTTTCTCTCCTCAAGGGTATTTTTTGCAAGAATAGCCATTAAATTTCCAAGAGTCACAATTTTAATAAAAGCACGAACAGAATTTTCTTTTTTTATTTTTACCAACTCCTTAATACTATGTGATTTACAAACCATTTTTATTTTCTTAGAAAGTTGCCAGTGTTCACAAAGAAGAACTCCAAAATAGGAGCTGGAAGGTAAGGATAATTCTTCCTCAGCTTCACAAAAAAAGTATCTCTTCTCTCTCTTTATTTTATAAATGGCTTTATAGTGCTTTGGAAAAAACTTTAAATATACAAACTTACCAATATCATGCAATAGAGCTGCTGACCATAGTATATCCGGAGATAACAATGGTTCATACTTTTTAGCAAGATATCGTACACATAACGCAGTATAAACAGAATGTTTCCAAATTATATCGAAAGATGTTCTATCTTTAATATCCAAAGTTTTAACTACAGCATAAGGTAAAACGATTCTATAAACCTCATTGATCCCCAAATATGCAACTGCAAAACTAATATCCACAATTCTCTTAGGAAAGGTATACTCATCAGAGTTAAAAACTCTTAAAACACGAACTGCTAAAGCAGGATCCTCATTTAATAATCGTGAAACTTCTTTTATATTGACATCTTCAGATTGTATAATCTCTTGCATGCGGTTCACTACAGAAGGGAGAGGAGGTAAAGTAAAATTTTTTTTAAAAAAAGTTTCCTGGTTAATTTTTATTGGTGGCAATTTTGTCATTTAATAAAAATAATAATAAATATTCTTCAATATGTCAACAAATAATAAAAAATTAAACTTTTTTACTCATCCATCTATTTTTACTAAACCAGTAGTAGAGTGAAATCCCTTTTAAAAATGTAGTAACACTAATGACAAACCACACTCCATCTGTACCTAAATTAAAATATATACCAAGTAAATAGGAAAGCGGTATCCTCAAAAAAGTAAAGGTAAAAATAATCAAAAAAGGTGGCTTTGTATCTCCAGCCCCAGAAAATGCTCCTTCCAGGATCACTTCAAATGCCAGAAATACTTCAAATATAGCTATGATTTTCAAATATTGTTCACCATAACTGATAACTTCAGCATTTGAAATAAAAATTGAATACAATTGGGGAGAAAAAAAATAGAATCCAAAAGAAACTATCAGTAGTACAGCTGATACAACTTGAAGGGACACTAATACTGAAACTCTTGCTCTTTCCGGATTACCTGCACCTAAATTTTGACCCACAATGGTACTCGTTGCTCTGGAAAATCCCAGAGCAAAAAAATATGGAAAGGCTTCTATTCTATGTCCTATACCCAGGGCAGCAATTGGTTCACTTCCAAAGGTAGCCAGAATACCAGTAAGAATTAAGTATATTACTGAAAACATGGCTCCGCTGAAAGAAACTGGTAATCCAATTCTAGCCATCTTGACTAGATAATTTACTGATAATCTCTTATTAATCTTCATTTTAAAAAAATTTTTCTCGGGAAAATATTTAAAAAGCATTCCAAGCATTAAAACGCATCCAATAAATTGTGATAAAATTGTTGCAACTGCTGCTCCTGGTAATCCCAAGTCGTAATAAAAAATAAAAACTGGATCCAAAACTATATTTAAAGCAAGGGAAAAACCAGTCACAAGCATAGGTTTTACGGTATTACCAATACCTCGCAGAATATGCTCACTAGTTACCATCACATTAACAAAAAAAAGACCACTCAGGAAAATTATTATATACTCTTTAGAAAGTAGAGCAATATCTGTATCCAATCCTAACCAGTAAAACACCCGAAAAGAAACGGGAAAAAGAATCAGAAGTAAGATAACAGTAAAAAAAATAGAAACCACCAATGCATATCCAGCTGTTTCCAGTAAGGCTTTTCTATTTTTCTCTCCACTTCTTCTTGCTACCATTGCCAATGCCCCTATTGCAATAGTTAAGGCTAATGCTCTTATCATCCAGACAAAAAAACTTCCGGTGCTAAGTGCTGCAACTGCTCTTTTACCCAATCTCCCCACCCAGAACATATCAACTATCTCAAAAATCATCATAAACAGATTTGAAACTACCACTGGTAAAGCAAGTGATATCAATCCAATTAACATTTTCTTTTTCTGAATACTGTCTTTACTTTTCCAGAACATTAATACCTTTTTATTTGTTGCCTAAATTAATAATCAAAATTTTTTTCTGAAATGTACCAATTCCTTGAATTGATTTCAATTAAAAAAGTTTAGAGGTTACCAAAAAAAATGGTGTTTTCACTAAAAAAACACCATAAAATTATATATCTTTAGTGAGTTTACACTAAATGTGTTTCTCAATTAGTTTAGTTAATTTTTTGATCAGGCTCAGGAGAATAAAATAAAAAAAGGCCCTTAACTAGTCAATATCCTAAAAATATAATTCATTTCTGATAATAATCTGATCAATGATAGAATTTCGTCTTTAATGTATCAGTTAGTCTTTTTGTTATTCTTAAAGATTTACCAGTCCTGGATTTGGTATATTCAGTTAAATACTCAACTGCTAATTTCTGATTCTTTTTATAGAGGTTCAAAGCTATTTTTTCTATCTGTTTTTGAATCTGAAATTGATACTTTTCAAATTCCAATAATACAGGTTTTATTATCTCTGAAGCTTCAGAATAGTGAGCATCAGCTAAGTTCTCTAAATCATTAATAATCCAAAAAGCTGCACCAGGATCGTATTCAAAGGTTCCGGGAACAGGATTAAAATGGTGTTTCAATGCTTTGCCAGGATCATCGATTCCTGGAGTGTTGGAATATTCTTTAGGAATATCAGTAATACACCCATACCAGGGAACATACACATTGAAATCAGGACGGCCAAAGCATGTCCAGAGTACACAACCGATATTTTCAAACAGGTTATTTCTATACTGAACAACTGTTGAATGTATGGTTGTGATTGTACATATTGTTCTTTCTCTGGTCCCATTAGGATTAACAACAAAATTATTTGGCAATGCTCCGGTAATTTGATTTGTAATCCCTGATAGTACTTTTTCTGTTACTGGTGCGTATATTGTTCCTTCATTATGGTCACGAAGAATATCCATTATATCTGATACAGCCATCCTTTTCTTGGGTTTAACTGTAAAAGGAAGTCCGCTTTTCTTTGCTTCTTCAATTGAAATTGTCTTACCACTAATTAATTGCTGTGCCCGCCACTGACGAGTATCATAACCGCGTTTGACAAAATTTCCATTAGGAGAAGGGACTCGCATATAAGAGTAGGCAAAATCAAATGAATCTCCACTCTGGGGATTATACCATCCTCTCTTTATAGCATAATCACGGACATCATTACTGGATACTATAAAATTTCTTTGATCATCAAAATCAACTTCTCTTATAATATAGGTGTTAGGAACAAAAACTACACCATCATCCGGCACTCTCTGAGCAACCCAATGTTTCCCCCCCACAATTGAAAGTATCCATCCTTCCTGAGAATCACAGATTATCAGGGTTCTTCCTGAGGAATTATAGCCATAAGTATCAAGCAATTTTCCTGCAATTTCAACTCCCTCTCGTGCTGATTTTGCCCTTTCTGCTACAATTCGTCTAAGCATAAATCCAATACCACCATCGGTTAATTCTTTTTGATCCTCCCTGGAAGCACAGGCATCACTGGCTACAGCAACTCCCCATTCATTTAGATAATAATCTGAAAAAGGGAGATCATTTACCTGAAACCATAATAAAGACCAGGTTTGTTCCACCTGAGGAATTTCAGCTCCTCCCTTTAGTATAACCACCTCTCCAGGTTTATAGGTGATTCTGGGAACTCTCCACACATTTACCACCCTTCTTCCACCGTCATCTTCATTATGTCCAAAAAGAACCGTGCCATCAATACTTGCCTTTTTACCAACAATGATAGTGGAACAGGGAAATACTATTGTATTCCCTAAAACTAGTAAAACCAATATCAAAAACAGTATTCTTTTCATTTTTTTCCTCATTTATTGTAATGCTTTTTTATAAATCGATTTTATAAAACCATAAAATTTTTCAACTTCCACCCGTAAAAAACCACTAAGCTCTATCCCTGAATATAAAATTTTCTAAACATCTGTTGAATTATTCTACTTGTTCTGTGATCTTTTCCCTATTTTTGATAAAATATGAATCTATACTATTAAAAGAAGGTAACTTTTTATGAAAAAGTTACCTTCTTAAGTAAACCTCATTTATTAATTTCACTGAATTATACTCTAAATCCATACATTTAAAATTAATCAAGATATTTTCGTAAATACTGACTTCGGGAAGCATGTCGAAGCCTGCGAATCGCCTTCTTTTTTATTTGTCTGACCCTCTCCCTGGTCAAATTAAAAACCTCTCCTATCTCTTCCAGAGTTAACGGTCTCTCACCTTCAAGTCCATAATAAAGTTTTATGACTTTTGCCTCTTTTTCAGAAAGAGTATTTAACACATCTTCTATCTCAATTTTTAATGAATCACTATTTAAAACATCATCAGGTAAAGGTTGTCCACTGTTTTGAAGAACATCTACCAATCTGTTACCATCCTCCTCATTAAGTGGAGCTTCAAGAGAAAGATGTCTGCCTGACATTTTTAAAGTCTCATACACATCACGTCCATTCATTTCCATAAATTCAGCCACTTCCTGAGTATTGGGTTTTCTTTCTAATTTTTTTTCCAGCTTTTCATGTACACGCCCAATTTTATTTAATACTCCAACTTTATTTAAAGGAAGTCTTACAACTCTTGAATGTTCTGCAAGAGACTGTAGTATAGATTGACGTATCCACCAAACTGCATAAGAAATAAATTTAAATCCTCTGGTTTCATCAAATCGTTTAGCAGCTTTAATCAAACCAATATTTCCCTCACTTATTAAATCACTCAGAAAAAGTCCCTGATGTTGATACTCTTTTGCCACACTAACCACAAAACGAAGATTTGCCTGGACCAATTTTTCCATAGCCTTTTGGTCATTTTTCTTAATACGTTTGGTTAGTTCAATCTCTTCTTCAGGCTTCAGTAAAGATACTTCACCAATTTCTTTAAAATACTGATCAAGTGTTTGTTGGGCTCGATCATCTTTTTTCTTTGCCATATAAATTTATCACCCGTTTCTTATTATCTTTCTTTACCTTATTATTCTCCATTATGTTTGATCATTTACAGAACTAATAATATAATGTGCAAAAAAAAATACGGTCTGTCAAGGGCATGGACTGAAAAAATGTAAAAAATTTAACTTTTTTATTTCAAAAAAATTTTCTTATTAACAATTCTACCCTATAGACAATAAATATTACCTTACTTCTTTTCTACTTTCTTGGTGCTCCTGAGATTACTCAATAAATTCAGGAGACCTATTAATCAATCCTATAAGGAGCATTCCAGTAAAAACGTGTGATTCCAGAGGGAGTACCAAGCCAAATATAATCCCCATCTGGAACAATCCATTTTATCGAATTATGTAATAATCCATCCTTTATAGTAAAACGACGCCAGCGATTCTCTTTCTTTATATATTTAATCAAACCTCTTTCAGAAGCCATCCATACAATATCTTCTGTATTAAGTATAGAGTTAATCTCAACAAAAACTGGATAATGTTCAGAAGTATATCCCTGCCATTTTTTATTCTTTATATCATACATCTCCACTCCCCCATTACCAGCAAACCAAACTTCTCTATTATAAATATCAATGGCTTTAATATCTACACTCAACACATTTGAAGCGCCTTTAATAAAATCCCATCTACTGTTTTCACCATTAAAGAAATATTTTCCCCTATCTGTTCCAGCCCAGAGATTTTTGCCATCACTTGCTAAACGATAAATCATTCTCTTGCTAAGAGATCGTATGTCCGCCTTTTTTATTATGCCTTCCTGCATTCTATTAATCCCTGCAGCCGTACCGATCCAAAGTATATCACCTGTTTGAGCCAGAGAAGTTATATAATCATCCCAAAGATTATCAAACACATCATATACTTTCCATGTATCTCTCAGTTTATTATAACACCCCAAACCATCATCTGTAGCAAACCAAACTAAAGAAGTATCCTTCTCAACTAATATATCATTAACATTATCACTTCTTAACTCACTCAAATAGAGAGCTTCAAAATATTCCCAGCTATTCTCTTTTTGATTCCACCTGGTAATTCCTCCCCTGTTTCTGCCGCTGTGACCTCCAATCCACATGGTGAAACCATCCCAGGTCATTGTCTGAACATCAGAGTGATAAAGCCCAAAAGGAAGAAGGCTCAAACGTTCTGTTCTAATATCTCCTACTCCACATCCCAGTCCATCTGTACCTATCCATATTGAACGGAAATTATCTTTAAATGCATAAGCTATACGATATTTTCGCAAATCAAGACGTTTGATATAACCTTCCGGATCAAATATGTATTCTTCATTATTCATAAAAAAATAAGGAAGTGAATCAACTGCACCCGCACTACTCCAGCGGACATTATCCTGAAAAGCACTCTCTTCATTTGATCTAGTAAATATAGTGCCGAATCTATCTCCTTTATAGTAAATCTCTCCTTTTTTAAGCCATATATAATTCTCACTGCTTCCTATGGCACTTATGCCTCCTCTGATATTGGCAGGAAAACCTACATTATACCACTCTCCAGTAGTCGAAAGCCGATAACTCAATCCTTGATCTGTTAAACACCATAAATTTCCTGCAATGAAATCATAAAATACAATAAAAATCCTGTCGCTCTTCATTCCATTACTTCGGGTAAATGGATTTCCCCATTCTTCCTTATAAAGATTATATCTGCATATTCCTCTAGTTGTACCAAAATAAATATATTCATCTCCTTGATCAATGGACGTTACAAATCGCATTACCGGTTAACTTATCCAATCATGAGGTTTATATTTTATTGACTGTTCTGATATCTGCTGAGAATACCCAATATTTCTCATTAAAAAAGAAATACTGAACATCATCAAAAATATTTTTTTCATAATGATCAAACAACCTTTCTTTATACCATGACAACTAATATTAAAACTGTTATTCTATCTTCTATCTTTCTATATATCTAATTTTATAAATTCTTACATAGTTTCAGGATAAAAATTTTATTTATTGACTGTACCGTACCATCTCTAAAGTATCGACGACTGTCGCTCCTGAAATTGCTTTAATAGTACTAAAGCCATGATATCTTATTGAATCATTCTCTTCCACTACAGCTACAATCCAATTCAGTCCTTTAACACCGCTTAAGGTGGTTTCAGTATGTGTTTCAGATGTATCATACCTAATATCTACACAAGATTCAATATAAAAATATTTTCTTATCTCCTTTTCTCTTTTAGACCAGTATATCCCTGAATTGGTTGTATCCAGACTATCATACCTGGAAAATCCTCTACTCTGCCTGAAAAGGGAATCAGTAAGATATTCAGATACATCAACAGCTGCTGCATGTAATTTATTGTCAGCATTTTTCTGATTCTGTTTATAGAGAGAAAATTGAGGAGAAGGATTAGTACCTGTTGTAACATCTAATGTTTCACTTTCCTCAGGAAAATTAAAATATAAGCCTATTGTAAAATCCTCTGTAACCGGCTCCAGCAAAATAAAATTACAGCTCACAATAAAAAAAATTATTATTGATATTATATAATGTATCAAACACTTCATAGATCAACTCTTTAAAAATTTATTTCAATACCGCCCCTTAAATCAAAACCATTAGCATTAACTTTTCTATCATTTATAAGTATATTACCTGCAAAATAACTAACTTCACCTCTATACCAGAGATTAGGGAATATTTTGAAATCTCCCCCTATACCAATCCCAATCATTGAAGCCCCCCCTGTATCAAATTGGGAGTTAGAACAATGTTTGATATTAAAAATTCCCCTGAGTAAATTCCCATTTAAAAGTTCGAATCCCAATATACTCCTGATCTCAAACTGACCACTGTTAGCTACAATCTTTTGAGGAAGTACAACCGAATCTGAAAACAAGGTATCTTTTGTTTTAATTCTATTAATAATTATAAAAGTGAAATTCATCCTATTAATTTGCTGAAAATATTGAAGCTGCATAATAATTCTGTTACCAGGTTTAAGATGTCTTTTTGACTCCCAAGTATCACTACCATTAGCTATAAAGAGAAGATCGCCCTTCCAGCCTCCTGCCTTAACACCAATATTAACACACAGCTCATCTCCCGGATTATAGATACCAGAGCTTTCAAAAAAAGGATTATATCCTCCTCTTAGAATAACACCCACTCCCCAACCTATAAGAAAATTGTCAAACCTCCTAGCACTACAAATTCCAACCTGAATATTAAAACCCTGCCCAGGATCTGGAGCTCTGAAATTAAAGGCAGGAATGGCAAGTACTTGTGCAGTTTGTCTCTCTTTACTGTTCAATCTATTCCTACCCAAAGGAAAATTAAGACCAAAGGTTAGAGTCCAGCGGTTGTTTAAAATAAATAACTTACCTCCCAGTTTAATATCTGAAATTGAACTTAAATGATAGTTGAATCCTGTAGATAGGGTTGAATACAGAGGAGTACAAATTGAATATAACTGACATTTTTTATTTAATGGATATATATACATAACAGGGAAAGTAAATTCGGAAATTTTATCCTTTCCGGCTTTCCAAATCTGACAGGAAAATTCTGCTCCAAAATTCATGGAACTCTTCTGCTGAAATACCTGACTGAAGCACATGCTGGTGAGAAAAAAAATTGACCAAAAATAGAGGGATAAAAATATTCTTCTAGCCATAGAAAACTCAACTATTGGTGAACAATCTGAATGGTTATAATTGCAGATTGACCGAAATTAGTCTGAACTCCATCCTGAAGAGGTTTTCGGGAATCTAATCCCTGTAAAAAAGAAGAGTTAAGCTTATCGGCAATATCTCCCATATATTCCTGGGTTTGAGGATGGTAGATGTGCTCTTTAACCTCTATGCTTCTATTTGCCATCTCCTCAATTTCAAATATATTACTTTTCAGTAGAAGGTTAAGCTCATTTCTTCTTTTACCATTCACTGCTTGAAAAAAATGAGCATCAAGCTTCACCGCTACTTCAAAACATTGGGCTGCTTTTTCATAAAATCCTTTATTTTCATAATCAAGACCTGCACTATACATAACAAAAGCAAGAAAGTTCTTTGTAGGCAATTTGCTAACAGAATCCCATTTTTCTTTTGTAATTGTTATTCCCAATTTTTTTAAAATTCTATACAATAAAATTTTTTCCAAATAAGTTATATCAGCAAAATTTCCCTCAACTTTTTCAACAGTTATTATTTCTTCACTATCAACCTTCAAAATATTCACTTCTGTGGTTACCCTCTTATGCTCAATATCATTGTACACTCCCTTGATCAGAATAGAGGCTCCCAGAAGTTTTGCGATCTGCAAGCACTTATCATTATTAAAATATCCAAATTCTCCAAAATCCATCTTAGAAACCAATTCCTGCATTTCAATTCTATCAACAATGTTAAACACCTTCAGTTTTCTCATATCTGAAATCATTAAATCAGTTATACCTTTATTAATAGGTTTTAAAAGTGGATTCTTACCTGCATACAAAAAATTTAGTACAACTATTCTATTTTGTGATGCAATAGGGACCTTAAGTGAATCATTCTTTAATAATATTCTTGTCTTTGCTCTCACTTTTTTTCTATATAAATTCTGAATATGAACATTAATTATATCAATATCATCCTTTATTGATATGCCCTCACTAAATCTTTTGTATACATAAATTGCTTTAGAAAAATCATTCATCCTTTCATAAACAGAAGCTAAATACAATAAACCTCTACCATCATATGGTTTTTTCTGAATATAGTTTAACAAAAGTCTGGAAGCAATCTTTAATTCTCCTTTTTTATAATACGCTATCCCCAACTCACGAATACTTCTCAAATCATTATTATTTTGTTCAAGCTGCCTGGAAAATGCTTGGATGGCTGCATCATATTCCTGATTTTCTAAAGAATCTCTACCCAATTTGTAGTAACTGTCGTTACTTATAAAAGCACATGCAGATAATAAACAAATAAGAAAAATTAAAACACGTAGTGGCTTATAAAACATAAGAAAACTCCACCAATATCTGGAAATTGTCAAAAAATGATTTCCTATTTAATCTTAACTATTACATGTCATAATATGCTTACAAAATAAAAATTCTATTAATTATTAATAATCTAATTATCATTTTTTAAAATATCAAGTATTAAAATTATAAATTTTTTGAAATTAAAATCTTAAAGTAATCATGGTTGCACTATTGGGTTTTGAATCAATGCTGATAGTTCCTTTGTGTATACGCATAATCTGACGGCATAGACTTAAACCTATTCCTGAACCTTTTTTCTTAGTTGTAAAGAAAGGAATAAAGATGCGGTCTTGAACATTGGGATCTATTCCAGGGCCATTGTCTATGACTTGAATAATAGTTCGGCTTCTACCATCTAATTGAGCATTAAGCGTGATTTTCGGCTTGTTAACAGTGTGTAGAGCATCCATAGAATTAATCATCAAGTTGATTAGACTCTGTTCTATAAGAGCCGGGTCTGCTGTTAGTTCAAGAGTTTCAGGATTTATTTGTTTAATAAACTGTATTCTATTTTTCTTGATATCAGTTCCCATAAGCTGTTCAATACGTTTAAATAAAGAGAAAACTGAGATAATCTGAAAATCGGGTTTAGGGATGTGTGTCAATTTTCTATACGACTTCACAAACTGAATGAGTCCCTCACTTCGTTTTTCAATAGTCTGGACAGCTGCTTGAATATCTTCTATTGAAATAGATTTATTTTGATTACTAGGTATATTCTCTGATTGTTGAATCAACATACTATTAACAGTTGAGGCCAGAGAGGAAATGGGTGTTACTGAATTCATAATTTCATGGGTGAGTACCCTGATCAGGTTCTGCCAGGCTTCCATTTCCTTCTCTTCCAATTCACTTTGAATATTCTGGATGGAAATTAACTTATAGCACTTCTTACTCAGTATGAACTCGGTGGAATAAATATTTAAATTGAGCACCTCATCCTTATTATGTACTTTAATCAGGGTTTTATCCCCAGGTTTCGAATTCATCAAGGTCTTAACGAGATCTTCGCTTAAAGTAAACAGGTCACATATATTCCTCAGATGTGGCATATGAAACAACCGTTTAGCAGCATTGTTTATCAAATCTACTCTACCATCCTCCTGAAAAGAAAGCAATCCTGTTCCTATATGATTGAGTACAATCTGAAGGCGGCGGAAATGCTCCTCTTTTTCCATACGTGTTTGTTGAAATTTCTCCAAAACATCTTTAAAAGATCTTTTCAATTCATCGAATGATTTCCCTAAACCCAGTCCTGAAAAAGATTGAGAAAAATCTTCATATTTGACAGCTTCAAAAAATCGTATCAGATAATAGTTAGTTTTTTCAATGTAACGGATAAGAGAATATATTTGATACAAAATGATACTGCCAACAAACACAGCTATCAGATATTGATTTACCTGAAAAACTAAATATACAAACAAAAATATGCTAAGGGATAAAATTAAAACTCTTAAAATACAATTAATTTGAAATTTTTTAAAAATCATATATACTAATTAAGCTATTTTAACTGAGACCATGGTCATATCATCATGTTCAAGATATTCCCCGGTGAATAGACTGACTTCCTTGTAAATAATTTTTATCAATTCTTCACAGGTTTTATCCCGGTTATTTAAAATTAAATCAAACAATCTTTTTTCCCCAAATACATTACTATTCTTATCCATTGCTTCAGTAAAACCATCCGTATACAAAACAATCAAATCATTTGAATTTAAATCGCACTGTTTTTCTTCAATTGTTTTTGTGAACTCTCTTTCATCTGTCAAACCTAAAGCAATTCCTTTTGATTCCAGAAATGAGAATGAATCATTTTTACTGTTTAGATGGATGGGAGGATTATGACCTGCTCGGGCATAGATAAACTTGTTATTTTTTACATTAAGCACACCATAAAACATGGTAACAAAAGAATCACGCCATAGTGATTGATAAAGCAATCTATTGACTTTTGTTAACACAGCTTTAGGTGAGCTAATTTCCTCTGCTTTTGATTGAAGAATACCTTTGGTTAAAGTCATGTAGATTGCAGCAGGGAGCCCTTTTCCTGAAACATCGGCAATGACAATACCAATTTTATCAGAATCAATTGAAATATAATCATAATAGTCACCCCCTATTTCCTGAGCGGGCTTACAGAATCCAGCTATATCAATATTAGGGATATTAGGATGATCTTTAGGCAAGAGTTCAGTTTGTACCTGATGAGCAACCTCCAGTTCCTTGGCTGCGCGTTCCTGTTCTAACTGTATTTTTATATCTTGTATTGATATTAATGTTATCTTTTTTCCCTGCATGCGGAATTTGGTGGTATGAATTGAAAACAAAAAATTTTTTGAAGCGATATAAAGCGGAACAAGTATGTGTTCACCATTTTCTAACTTAATAAGAATATCTGTAAAGCTGGGTTCTAACTCTTTGAGATCATGAATATTTTTCAATTTGCTTAAGCCTAACAGTTTTAAAGCTGCACTATTAATAAATCCTACTTTTCCATCCTGCTGAAAAGAAATAATACCTATACCGATATGCTGAACTACTGTTTGTAAATATTGGTAATGCTCTTCTGTTTTAGTTCGGTATCTCTTTATTTCATCAATAATACCTGAGAACGCTCGAGAAAGTATATTGAATGTTGATTTTTTTCCACTTTGCTTAAAAGAACAGGAAAAATCTTCATATCGTATGGCATCCAGAAAACGGGCGAGCTCTCTATTTGTCTTTTCTACATAATGGATAAGGCTATAGGTTTGGTAAAAAATTAAAAATCCAATTAAACCAACAAATATATAATTCCCTGTTTTGAAAAGTAATAAAAAAAATATCCAAATAAAAAGACAAAGGCTGAGTACCCGTATGACTAAAAATGTTTTAAAATATTTATATTCCATATTTCTCCAGTCTACGATAGAGAGAAATCCTGGTCAATCCTAATTCCTTGGCAGCTCTTGAAATGTTGCCTTTGTATTTTTTAATCGATCTTTGAATAGCTAATTTCTCAATCTCTTCAATTTTTAAGTTATCCAGAGATAATTCCTCACTCTTACTGTTGGGTATAGAAAGCAGGATATCAGAGGGTTTCAAGGTCTTATTCTCACTCATTATAACTGCTCTTTCAATAGCATGCTGCAGTTCCCTTACATTTCCAGGCCATTTATATTGTTCCATTTTTCTTCTTGTCTCACTATTTATTTTTTTGGGTAGCATATCATACTTTTCGCAGTAAATCTTTAAAAAATGTTCTGCAAGCAGTAGAATATCCTCTCTCCGGTGACGAAGTGGGGGTAGATTTATTTCCACTGTATTTATCCGATACAGCAAATCCTGTCTGAACTCCTGCCTGGTAACCATTTCACTAATGGATTTATTAGTAGCACAAACAAGACGTATATCAATTGAAATTGGTTTATGTGAACCCAACCGTATTACTTTTCTGTTTTCCAATACAGTAAGAAGTTTACTTTGAAGAGTCTTGGATAGATTTCCAATTTCATCAAGAAAAAGAGTGCCCCCAGAGGCTACTTCAAAACGACCAGCCCTATCTGACTTGGCATCAGTAAAAGCACCCTTTACATGACCAAATAGTTCACTTTCAAACAAAGTTTCACTAATAGCTCCCATATCCACACTGATAAATACTTTATTACACCGTTTTGATTCCCGGTGGAGTGCCCTGGCAACCAACTCCTTGCCAGTTCCATTTTCTCCCAGAATAAGAACATTGGCATCTGTTTTTGCTACTTTTCTTATGGTTTTAAATACATCTTCCATAGCTGGACTTTGGCCAATGAAATCATGGAAAGGTTGATCCATGTCTGCGCTCAATTGTTTTTGAAGAGAACGTAGACTATCAAGTTCGGTACGGGAATGCCTTAATTTCACAGCTGCTGAGATAGTTGCAAGCAGCTTTTCATTGTGCCAAGGTTTCAAGACAAAATCTATTGCTCCAGCTTTAATGGCACGTACAGCCATCTCAACATCTCCATAGGCTGTTATCATAACAACAACTGCCCAGGGATCAATTTCAAGTATCTTCTCCAGCCACAGAAAACCCTCTTTACCGCTGGTAACATCCTGAGTAAAATTCATGTCCAGTAATATGACATCATAATCCTCATGTTTAAGTAGGGAAGGAATCATTTCTGGATTCTTCTCAGTATGGACAACAGCCATATGCTGTCTTAAAAAGAGCCGAGCAGCCTGCAGTATATCCTCATTATCATCGATAAAAAGAATTTTACCAATCTTTTCACTCATTAACTAGTTATCCATTTTTTATGAAACTATATTAAAAGATACACTCTGTAATCAACAAATTCAACTACTTTATAGCAATCATTGTACCGATAATTCTGCAATACTATGTTCCTCTGAAAACTAAGTCATAAAGTTACTTCAACCTTATTAAAGTGTACGAATACGTACACCAACTGTAATGTCAGCGCACACATTATTAAAGTTGGTGTTTAGCATATAACGATAAATTCAATAAAAACAATAATGGTATGCTTCTTGCGTAATAAAGAGTGAGAAAATAATTATAAGTTCACAATTTTTATGGGAGAAATGAATGGATAAAAAAATTGAAAAAAAACGGTTTACCTTAAAAAACATAGCAAAGGTCGTCATACCCTCCGCATTTTTTCTCTTGATTCTCTATATGATTATATTTGGAGATAAAAGTTCTAAATATAATATAAATACTGAAAGAATTACTATATCAACCGTTTATAAAGGCGAATTCCAGGAATATATTCCAACTCAGGGTACAGTTGTTCCTATTAAAAGATATACTCTGAGCGCCACGGAAGGAGGTGTAGTGGAAGAAAGAATTATCGAAGCAGGTACATCGGTGAAAAAAGGTGATCCCATTGTAAGAATGTCCAATACAAATCTACTTCTGACCATATTAAACAATCAAGCCCAGGTGAACAGGGCTGCTAATGATTTACGTTCCACTCGTCTTTATATGGAACAAAATAAATTACTGCTTAAAAGACAACTCATAGAAATTAAATTTAATCTCCTAAAACAAGAAAGAGAATACAAAAGAGCACAAAAGCTTTATGAACAAAATCTTATATCCAAAGAAGAATATGAATTAATAAAAGATGAGTATGAATATTCCCTGAAATCTAAGGAACTTACTCTTGAATCTATGCAACAGGACTCCTTGTTTAGAGAAAATCAAATAAAACAGCTGGAATTATCTGTTGCACAAATGGAAAAGAATTTGACCATTGTTCAAAAAAGAGAGGAAGCTTTAACCATTCGAACTCCTATTGACGGCATGCTTACATCTCTGGATGCTGAGATTGGCTCTACCAAAAGTCGCGGAGAATCACTGGGTCGTATTGATGTACTTGACAGTTTAAAAGTCAGGTGTGAGATTGATGAGCACTACATTGCCAGAGTGGAAGAAGGGAAATACGGAAGTTTTTCCTTTGCAGGAAACACATATAAGCTTAAAGTTAACAAGGTTTTTCCAGAAGTCAGCGAAGGACGCTTTGATGTTGATCTGGTTTTTCTAAACGAATTAGCTGAAGGAATTCGCAGAGGTCAAACTTTACATATTCGACTTGAACTTGGGAATCTAGAAGAAGCAATTCTTCTTCCTCAAGGGGGATTTTACCAAACTACAGGAGGTCAATGGGTATACATTCTGGATGAATCAGAATCATTTGCTGTAAAACATCCCCTCCGGCTAGGGCGGAAAAACCCGGAAGTATTTACTGTTTTGGAAGGACTGAAACCTGGTGATAAAGTTATCACCTCTTCTTATGACACTTTCGGGGATGTTGATAAGTTGATTTTGAAGTAAAAGGTCAAATGTGAGATGTGAGAAGTGAGTGGTAAAAGACAGCAAGTATATAAACAAAAACAGAAAAATGTTTTTACAGGAGATGAGATGCTCGAATTAAAACATAAAAAATTAAAGGTTTGGAAGTTAGCAATGGAGTTTGTCATAAAAATATATGAATTAACTGAAAAATTTCCAACAAAAGAAATGTACAATTTAATTTCACAAATCAGGAGAAGCGCTGTTTCCATTCCTTCGAATATCGCAGAGGGCTCAGCAAGAAGTTCCAGCAATGAACGGAGAAGGTTTTATGAAATTTCAAGATCATCATTAGCGGAACTGGATACACAATTAGAAATTGCACTTGATTTAACCTATTGTAGACAGGAAGATTTAGATAAAATTAGTAAACAAATGAATCATCTTTTTGCTTCACTTTCAAAACTAATAAAAAGTACTATATAATGAGGTGTTACGGTTTTTTCTCACGTTTGACATTTGACTTTTGACTTATAACTTTTGACGTTTCACAATATAAATCATATAAAATTAATAATAAATGAAAGGATCACAAAATGATTAAAACCAAAAACTTAAAAAAAGTATACCTGACTGAAGAAGTAGAAACAACTGCTTTGAATAATGTGAATCTTGAGATCAAAGAGGGCGAATTTGTATCCATTATGGGACCCTCGGGATGCGGCAAATCCACACTTCTGAATGTGTTGGGAATGCTGGACAATCCGACAGAAGGGGAATACCATTTTCTGGGAGAGGAAATATCCGGATATAATGAGAGAAAACGGGCCAATCTGAGGAAAAACAACATCGGATTTGTATTCCAGAGTTTTAACCTCATCGATGAACTCACTGTGTATGAAAATGTTGAACTTCCTCTTCTCTATCTTGGAGTTTCAGCTTCAGAAAGAAAGAAAAAAGTACATAATGTCCTAGAAAGAATGAAAATGATGCACCGAAGAAGCCACTTTCCTCAGCAGCTCTCCGGGGGACAGCAGCAACGGGTAGCGGTAAGCAGAGCAATTGTCAGCGACCCCAAACTTATACTTGCTGATGAACCGACCGGAAACCTGGATTCCTCCCATGGAGAAGAAGTTATGAAATTGGTAACTGATCTTCATAAAGAAGGAACTACGATTCTTATGGTAACCCACTCACCAGCCTATGCAGATTATGCCCAAAGATTGATTCATCTTTTTGATGGGCATATTGTAACTGAGAATTTCAAAGATAAATTTCATGTATAAGTGAGAAGTGAAATGTCAGACATGAAATGTAAAAAAAGTAAATCCAAGAAGATCCAGTTCAGTTGAATGGGAAGTGCAAATCTCTCACTTCTCACATCTCACATTTCACTTATGACATTAAAGGTCAAAAAAAAATTAAAATTTGTAAAACAATGTAATCACCCGACCATAAAGGAGAAATCACCATGACCTTAAAAAATGTATTAACCGGACTTGTAAAAAACCATCAAAGATTACTGTTAAGCAGTACTGAGGGTTCTTTTACACCTGCAAGTCTATTAAATACTCTATCAGAAACAAAATTAAAAACAAAAGCTCACTATCAACCTGGTTTATACATAGCTGAAATAAACGAATCTGGATATCTGGGAGCTGTTTTATTTAAAGTAACATCAAAAAAATAAAAATTGAGGTAAAAGATGATTAAATTAAGAGATATTACCAAATATTATTCTAATAAATTTATTAAAACCTTTGTTTTACGACAAATCAATCTGGATATTAAGGAAGGTGAGTTTATCACTATAATGGGTCCGTCAGGTGCAGGAAAATCAACACTTTTATATATTCTGGGTATGCTGGATACTGCCTCAGAAGGTGAATACTATTTTTTTGATGAGCCTGTCCATTCCTTAAAAGAAAAACAGCGAACCGGTCTTCATCATCAGCATATAGGATTCATTTTTCAGCAGTACCATCTTATTGATGAGATGACCGTATATGAAAATCTGGAGACTCCTCTGTTATATAAAAAAGTTAAAACTTCGGAAAGAAAAGGATTGGTAGCAGAGGTGCTGGACCGATTCAATATTGTTGCTAAAAAAAATCTCTTCCCTAATCAGCTCTCTGGAGGTCAGCAGCAGTTGACTGCTGTAGCCCGGGCCTTGATTATCCGGCCAAACCTTTTACTGGCGGATGAGCCTACCGGGAATCTTAACTCCCAGCAGGGAAAAGAAATTATGGAGCTTTTAAAAAAATTAAACAAAGAGGAAGGCATGACCATCCTCCAGGTTACCCATTCCGAGGAAAAAGCAAAATATGGAAACCGGATTATCCATTTGAAGGATGGGTGGATTGAGAAGGAGGAATGATCAATGATGAAATGTGAAAAGTGAGAAGTCAAACGACCCATCTGCTACCATCCTTCTCACGTCTCACGTTTGACATTTCACTAAATAAAGCTGCCCGCTAAATGCTGAAAGCTGAGAGCTAATGAGGGAAAAAATATGTTCAAAAATTATCTGAAAATTGCTTTAAGAAACCTCCTGCGGCACAAAGGCTATTCCTTTATCAATATCCTGGGTTTGGGAGTAGGAATAGCTGTCTGTATCTTTATCCTAATCTGGGTTCAAGACGAACTTAGCTTTGATCAATTCCATGAAAAAAAAGATCACATCTATCGCGTGGTGAGCGACTGGAAGAGGAATGGATGGGAGGGTCTGGAAATCACCCCGGCACCGCTGGCTCCCGCAATGCAAAAAGAACTCCCTGAAATTGTCCATGCGGCTCGGGTTGCCTCCCATGCACGACTAGTATTTAAATATAAGGATACCCGTTTTTATGAAGAAAAAGGCATTATGGCCGATCCATCCCTGTTTGAGATTTTCACTTTTCCCTTCATCAAAGGTGATTTGGAATCAGCCTTTCAGAATCCTGCGGATATGGTCATCACGGAATCCTTTGGGTGTAAATATTTTGGAAATGAAGATCCCATGGGTAAGACAATACTGGTTGAGGGACGTCCGGTTACCATAACCGGTGTGATTCAGGATATCCCCAGAAATTCACACCTGCAATTTGACTTTGTGAGTTCCTTTACATTCATGGAGGACATGGGTGAATGGACCTATAATTATGGTACCTCCTGGAATGCTTTCAACTTTACCACTTATGTGCTCCTCTGGGAGAACAGCGACCTTCAATTACTTGGAAAAAAAATGACCGAAATCGGCAAACGTAATGAGTGCTGGCAGATATCCAAGGGGCTTACATTTTGGCTTCAACCGCTGTCGGACGTGTATTTAACTGCCCGGGATTGGAATATCCAATGGCGCATTTTAGGTGACCGAAAGATGGTATTACTGTTCTCTGTGATTGCCGGTTTTGTATTGGCCATTGCGTGTGTAAATTTCATGAATCTGTCTACGGCCCGATCCGCTCTCCGATCAAAAGAAATTGGCATGAGAAAAACTATAGGAGCCCATCGTATTCAATTGGTACGGCAATTTTTTGCTGAATCAATGGTTTTCACACTCATTGCCGGTTTGATTGCTTTAGGTCTGGTCATGGTTTTGCTCCCCTATTTCAATCAACTGGCTGATAAATCACTCAGAATAAATCCTCTCGATATTTCTTTTCTGACAGGTTTTGCAGTTATAATTATTATAACTGGACTTCTCTCAGGATGTTATCCCGCTTTTTTTCTCTCGGGATTTAAGCCTCTGGTTTTATTTCGGGGCTCTCAATTATCCGATAAGCGTGGATCTCTATTCCGGAAAATATTGGTTGTTTTTCAATTCGCTATATCCATCCTACTCATTTTCGGAACCTTGATCATCTATAAACAATTTCATTATATTCAAAACCAAAACCTGGGATTCAACAAAAAAAATGTCATTTATCTGCCTATTAAGGAGAATGTGGGCACTCAATACAAAACCATGAAAAATGAACTGCTCACCCATCCTGAGATCGTTTCTGTATCTGCCCAATACATGGGTTTAACAGATACCTGGAGAGGAGCGGGCTGGGAATGGGAAGGCAGAGATCCAAAACGGGAGCGTCATCTCGATCTAGTACTTTCAGGTGTGGGGTATGATTTTTTCAAGACACTTGGACTCGATATTGTAGAGGGTCGAACTTTCTCAGAAGAGATATCCTCGGATGCCAGAGAGAGTGTGATCCTGAACCAATCAGCAATCCGGGACATGGGACTGGAATCACCCCTGGGGAAATGGTTTAAACTTTCCGATGACCGCCTTACGAAAATCATTGGGATAGCTAAGGATGCCAATTTTCAATCACTCCATCAAAAAATCAATAACAGGATCTTTTTTATAACAGACATGTCCCATGCCACCAGTGGCGGAATCGTGCTGATTAGAATACAATCCGGAAAAATCACTAAGGGTATCGCTGCTGTTAGAAACGTGTGGAAATCCGTTAATCCCATTTCGCCTTTTGAGTTTCACTTTGTGGATGAAACCTACGACCAGCTGTATGCCAAAGAAGTGAAGGCCAGCCAGATTTTTAACACCTTTACACTGTTGGCTATTGTCATATCCTGCCTGGGACTTTTCGGACTGTCATCTTTCATGATAGAGCGAAGAACCAAGGAAATAGGTGTTCGGAAAGTATTAGGCGCACCTGTATCAAAGCTAATTTTACTTCTCAGTCAGGAATTTATACGCTGGGTACTGATTGCTAACCTTATTGCCTGGCCGCTTGGCTACTTTCTAATGAAACAAGTACTGATCTCTTATGCCTACCAGGTCAACATTGGTGTGGTGAGTTTTCTGCTTTCCGGTCTTATCGCTTTGTGTGTTGCTCTACTGACCGTTTGGTATCAAGCGTTTAAAGCCGCCCGGGCCAATCCAGTGGAGAGTTTGAGGTATGAATGAAAACAGCCGTCAGCATTCAGAGGGGTTGAGTAAGCTGACTACTGACTACTGAAGGCTGATCACTAAAAATATAAAAAGGAGGCTAACATGCGAGAAGTTGTTCTCCAAATTCCCAGTCTTGAAGCCAAACAAAATATCGAAATTGATGTAAAGATTAATGGAAAAAAAAGAACCTTGAAATACCGGGTTGAGATTGTAGAATGGGAGAGTAAAGAGCCAGATACAGAAGAAAGAGTTGATATTCTCAGACGAGTGATAAGAGAATATGATAAAAACTGGGAGCTCATCAATATCGGAGCCCCTTCCGACACCAATATTCCCATCATGTTTCGTAAAAAAACGGTAATGGCAGTTAATCAACAATGATCATTGTTCTGTGATCAATGAACAATGGAGATTGAAAAAGTGAGATGTCAAATGTGAGAAGTCAAACAGCCCATACCCCCTATACTTTTCACATTTGACGTTTCACGGAAGCTGAATGCTGAAATCTGAACGCTCTAAGGAGAGAAATCATGTTTAAAAATTATTTAAAAATTGCCTATCGTCATTTCGTCAGAAACAAATTATTTTCTTTCATAAATCTTTTCGGTCTGGCTATCGGGCTGGCCATTTGTACCATCATCAGTCTCTGGGTACAGAGAGAATCCAGTTATGACCGCTTCCATAATAATGCTCAACGGATTTATCGCATTGAACGGGAACTGTTCCGTGATAATGTTTACAGCCGTTGGCCTATCGTTGGTGGACAATACAAACAGGCATTAATTGATGATTATTCTGAAATTGAAAATGCAACACGCGTATGGCGAAGAGTAACAAACATCAAGGATCAAAATAATTTCAATCATCGACAGGAACTTTTTGCAGTGGATAACGCCATCTTCGACATTTTCGATTTCGATCTGGAGGAGGGTGATGAACAGACAGCACTAACCGAACCGAAAACAGTGGTGCTCACGCGAGAGAAGGCATTAAAATTTTTGGGTACCGAAAATGTTATTGGTAAATCCCTCAATCTTGAATTCAATGGAGAACCAGTGGATTTTAAAGTGACAGGCATTCTGAAAGAGGTGCCGGAAAACTCCCATATCCATTTCGATATGCTGATGTCAATTTCTTCCTATCCGGAAGACAGGTTTACCAGTTGGAGAAGTAACTATCTATACACCTATGTCCTGGCTCAGAAAGGCACTTCGAGATCAAGCCTTGAGAGTAAATTAAAAACATTTGTCACTCGTCATCTTGAAGCCCATTACGGGGATCTATTGGCCCAGGGATTCGGTATTCATGAAGTGCTGAAGATGAATCTTTTCCCTATTACCAGTATTCATCTTAATCCCAGTGAAAATTGGGAGATTGAGGCAGGAGGAAACATAGCATCTGTTTATATATTCTCTTCGGTTGCTTTACTCATCCTTATAATCGCCTGCATTAATTTTGTGAATCTCTCAACAGCCAGGTCCAGCAAACGGGCCAGGGAAGTCAGTCTGCGTAAAACCGTGGGTGCGGGGCTCATGCAGCTCAGGGGACAGTTCATTCAGGAATCCATGCTTTTAGCCTTCCTTGCCTTACTGTTAGCCCTTGTTTTAGATATACTGCTGATACCAGCCTATGAACGAATCTTTCATGAGAGTCTATCACTCTCTTATCTGTTTCAAATAAAAAATATCTGCATTTTAATCGTGACAACGCTTATCGTTGGTTTTCTTGCTGGTATCTATCCCGCTTTTCAATTAACGCGATACGAACCAGCAGATATTTTACGAGGCACTCCTGTTTCGGGTAAAGGAAGATCAGGCTTCAAAAGAAACATGGTGATTATTCAATTCGGCATTTCTATTGCGTTAATTATCGGGATGTTTACAGTGTACAGACAAATGCAATACATCCAGAACCGGTCTTTAGGTTTTGAAAAAGAAAATATTGTACTGGTCTCTGTTCAAAGCCGAGAAATGGCTCAGAATTATGAAGTCTATCGTACTGAATTATTAAAGAATCCACAGGTTCTTTCGGTTGCCAGATCTTCAGATGTACCAGGGGAAACTTTTTTCAGCACGACTGGTTTTCAGACTCGACTGAATTCCGAAGAAACCATCAGCATGCTTATTCTCGGTGCGGATCACGATTTTGTTGAGACATACCGGATGGAGATGCAAAAGGGACGCACCTTTTCCAGAAATTTCAGTTCTGATACCTCCGGGACACTTATATTGAATGAAGCAGCAGTACGTCGTATTGGCTGGACACCCGATGAAGCAGTCGGAAAGGAACTGGTGTATGGCAGGGGCGACATAGGCCGGGTCGTGGGTGTGGTAAAAAATTTTCACCTCAAGTCCATGCATACGATAGTGGAACCTATGGCTTTGATATTAAATTTTGAATGGATTAACACGATATCAGTTCGAGTCAAACCAGGCGATATCCGGGAATCCCTAACGTACCTCCGGAACACCTAGGAGAACACATTTCCCGGTGAGCAATTTGAATTTAATTTCCTCGATGAACGCATTCAACAACTTTATGAGCGGGAAAGGAAGATGCAGAACATCTTTATAATATTCTCAGCGCTCTCCATATTTGTCGCTTCTTTGGGTATTCTGGGATTGGCGGCATTTATGGCTGAAGTCAAAACAAAGGAGATTGGTATACGCAAGGTTATGGGTGCTTCCACAGGCAGCGTGACCTTATTATTATCCGGCACACTAATCCGATGGATTATTCTTGCCAATTTGATAGCATGGCCTGTAGCATGGTATGTGCTGACAAAATGGCTGCAGAATTTTGCCTATCGAATTGATATTAGTGTATGGACTTTTTTGCTTGCTGCTTCCTTGGCACTGATCATTGCTTTATTGACTGTAAGCTGGCAAACAATACAGGCTGCAACTGCTAATCCGATAGATAGTTTGAGGTATGAATGAAAATGTGAGACGTCAGATGTGAGAAGTCAGACGGCCCATCCACACCAACATTTCTCACGTCTCACGTTTCACATCTCACATTTGACGTCTGATAAAAAAGGAGTAAATTATGTTTAAAAATTATCTGAAAATAACAATTAGAAATTTAAAAAAACAAAAAGCTTATTCCTTTATCAACATTCTCGGTCTTGCTGTTGGATTGGCTTGTTTTATTATCATTCTGCTTTGGGTGCAGCACGAAAGAAGTTATGATACATTTCACAAAAATTTCGACAATATCTACAGGATT